>JAAXPZ010000081.1 GCA_012329065.1 Sulfurovum sp.
AAGCAGTTCAAAGTTCAGCTTGCTGTTTTCAAAATCAAAATCCCCTTCTTTACTCTTTATAGCTATACTTATAGAGACCTCACCCGCACCTGTTGTGCTAAACTCTCTGGCATCATCGCCACTGTCGGTGATATCAAAACCATCCTGCTGAATCGTATAGTCGTAGCATATCTCAGGCACATAGAGTTCAGTAGCAAAGCTGATGAGGCTTGGCATAAATGTATCTTGTGTGGTTCCTAGTGTGATAGAGGCTGAGATGTGGTTGGTTTGTATGGCTCCTACGCCTCCTGGGACTGTTCCCACTTGCGTGGTGTGGATATCGATACCGTTGTTGTTCAATATCACAGGATTGCGATCCGGTACCCCCTCTATGATAGAGGCAAAGTAGCTTCCGGCTCCAGAGGTATCCGGCAGATTGAAGGTGGTACCATCTTGATTGGTGATCTGTGCAAAGTCCCCCAGTATGTATCTATCTCCTTCAGCAGCAAAGATAGAGAGGGTGGAGTCGACCCCGTTTGGAGCTATCTTTGGAGTTTTGAAACCGCTTACACTGATCGTCTGATTTGGGTTGTTTGCTGCAGATAGTACCACATATCCGTCATATATAGAGACATTTCTGGTCTTCTCGTCAGCATTTTGGGTGTTGTCGTAGACAACTACCAGCGCCCAGGCACCATAATTTCCTAAACTATCATAGGTACTGCTACTTGCCTGTCCAGATCTTGTTGGGATATTGGCAACTGTATAGGTGGCATTTGGTGGACTGTTTTGTAGCAGGGAAGTCACCTCTGCAAATGCACCGTACTTGTAGGAGACATAGTTGGGATCGGTGTTGGTCCCGAAGTACTGCCTGTCTATGCCAAGCGCATGCGGCGAGATGGCGGTATAGGATCCATTACCTACTTTAAATAAAATAGACTGATTTTGTATCGAATTGAGGATCCTAGTTTCAGATATATTTATATTGGGAGAATTAGTATTGAAGGTATTGAACTGGGTATCTGCACCAGTGTCTAAGTCATCATTGTGCAGGTATCCCTGCCAGTAGAGTGCCGCCCAGACGATCCTTGCACCGGTGACATCCACTCCAGACTCAGTGGCGTTGATATCTGCACTGGAGGAGTTGAATGTGCTGCCATCACCATCTATATCTACATAGAAGAGGTTTTGTCGGTGGTTGGCAAGTGTGCTTGTTGGTGTTGGTGATTGTAGCACCGTATTGCCGATAATCCTTATGTTTCCCTTGAGGTTGTTGATGTATCGCTGTTGAAATGCTCCCATAGTGGAGGGAGAGGCTATGGGGAGGTTTATCACTACTGTGGCTGTAGTAGAGTTCCCTTGTATATCTGTTATGGTGTAGTCAAAGAAGTCACTGCCTGTTGCATTTAGCTCAGGCACATAGGTAAAAGAGCCGTTTGTGTTTATAGTCAAGGTTCCTTTTGTGGGTGCTGTTGATGGGCTGGTGCTAGCCTGTATATTTAGTCCACTATCAACACCATTGCCTGTATCATCGGTCATAAAATTCCCTGTGAGGGTAAGACCAGATGATGTGTTGTATTGGTCATCTGTAGCAACAAGAGGCATGCCGGTAGTACAAAAGTTGATATTTGGTACGATAGTTTGTGAGTTTATTCCTGCATTGTTTCTCCACGCCAGTCTGGCATAGGCACCGCCCGACTGTTCAATAAGTCTAACTGCTATAGGATGTATGCCAGGAGTCAAGTGTACAGGTGTTGCGTCTATAAAGGTGCTGGAGCCACCTGTCCATGTGCCATTATTGTATATAGTATTGCCATCTATGATGAGTTCAAAAACATCATCATGTGCGAGAGAGAATGTATAATCAGCATCTTCTGGGATATAAATAGTTCCAGTCCATTCAACACTAAAGTTATCACTGTTTATGCTACCATCAGGACTCCCTCCACCCCAGGCAAAGTCGATATTACTATCAACCCGAGATAGTGCTATAGGGGCAGTATAGCTATTGTTATTGTAGTAGTTTCCTATCAATCCGTGTGAGGCATTACATGTGTTAGGAGGTACGCTGGCAACTACATTTACAGGATTTTCAACTTTGTCATCTAATCTGGTTAACCAACCTCCTCCTACTGGCTGAAGTACAATAGGTATTTGGTATGCATTACCTAAAGGTATACTATTTGGTACAGTAAATGTGAGGTTTACAGTTCCTGTACCTGTAGATACAATCACACTTGTCCAATCCCAACCATCCCATGGAGCATGATTTTGCTGAAAGCCTGTAACTATTTCTCTATCCTCAGATACTTCATAGTCTACGGTTACTGTTATGGTTTCTCCTATTGTGACTTGTGACGGAGCAGTAAAACTTGTGATAGTGTCAGTGTTGGCAGTAAAGTTAAGAGAAAGTGCATAAGCATGCCTGTTGTTGTTTGCTTGCCCAGAAATAGTTTTAAAGCGTATATAAATCGTATCACCAGCATTGACAGGGACAGAGAATGAAGGTGATGTTCCAGTATATGAGTTCTCTATATTCCAGTCTGAGTCATTGTTACCACAACTGTTTCGACTTATGTAGAATCGGTAATTTGCGTTTCTTGCGGGATTAGTATTTGCTGAACTAATATCTAGTGTACCAGAAACTGGGAAAGTCATCCTGTATCGATCATTCCCTCCCCCACCTATGTTACCGTTTTCAGTATGGGTAGCATTGGTTGTGGCACCATCTATCTCTTCAATAATTTCTCCAGGACAAGTGCCATTGATACTGTTATTGTCGCTATAAGATAAGCCTGAAAATATTAGCACTAAAACTACATAAATAAATTTTAAACTTCTCATAATAAACTCCCAAAACAAGATAAAAGCCTCAATAGGCTTAAGGTAAATATATCTATATAAATATACTAATTAAGCATTATAACAAAAAAATGTCAAATTCCCATTTGTTTTATTTGACATGCTATACTTTGCCTAAAAGGAGATACCGTGTTGACAAAAATATTAAGAAAAAATATTACCTTGCTGATGTTGATGATAGGTTTTGTATTTGCCTCATCACTAGAGATCTATCAGGATGTTGCAAAGTATCGTATGATACCTACAGATAGGTATGTTGGCTTTGCTCGGGATGTGAGTGCTACTTGTGATGGGCAGAGTGTTGCTTTGCTGACAGGTGAGAAGTGTTCTGACGCATACAGGCTTTGTAAAGAACGGGATCAGCTCAGAATACTTGATAGTGAGAAAACTGCTTTGCTTTATGAATCTGAAACTCTGGAAAAACTGATAGAGATCTCTAAACCTACAGAAGTAAATGCTAACAAATGGATCGAAGCAGCCAATAAAATAGGTAAACAAAAGGCAGATTTATGGGAGAAACAAAGAGAAGTCTCTGCCAAACTTCAGTCTAAAAAGCTTGCATTTTCAAATCAAGCACCCTCAAAAAATGCACTTTTTTTACAGAAGAGATGCACAGGAGAGCTAGAACTTACCATGCCTTCTGGACATATTGGCGCAAAGTTACTTTATGAAGCAGATGTGAGCTCTGATGACAAGATTCAGGTGAAGCAATATCTAGTCGTGAGCAATCACAGTGGTATAGATGTGGTCGCTAAGGATCTATATGTCTATGCTAAATCATACAGAGTCTATCTACAACCACAGCAGTTTAGTCCATGGATAGCAAGAATACAGCAAGACAGACCAATAGCCAAGAGATCTATGCAAAAAAATGCTGCCTATGATGAGTCTGCATCAACACTTGATGCTGTGGCTGGTGGCGATATCGCAGCAGTGGAACCTACGGCAAGTATGGGTGCGGTGATACAGACAGGGTATAAGAACTACCATGTATCAGGCGTAGAGCTACCCTCTACAGGAGAAGAGATCAAGATAAAAATAGCTGATTATCAAGCAGTCACAGAGTGCCAGTATGTGAGTTATCCTTTTATGGATAGTAGAGTATATAGGGCTTGCAGTTTTATCCCACTCTCACCCATAGAGTCACATAAATGGCGTATCCAAAAAGACAAGAGACTTGTCAGTGATCAGGCTTATGGAGAATATAGAGAGGGAAAGTATCTGCTAAATGTAGATATAGATGATGAGGTGCTAGTAGAACGCAAGTCTATAGTAAAAAGAGATAGAAGTACTGGGATATTTGGAGGTTCGATCAAGAAAAAGGATGGATTTGAGATCGCAGTTAACAACATTTCTGACAAGGTAAAAAAGATTCAAATAACAGAACGAATCCCAACCTCAAGCACAGATAAAATCAAAGTAAAACTACTAAAAGTTGAGGGTGCAGATAGCCACAAGATACTCAAAGACGGCAGGCTGGATATGTCAGTCACACTTGCTCCAAAAGAGCATAAAAAGATCAAAATAATGTTTGAGATTAATTATGACAAGGAGACAAAAGTTCGGTATTGATAGACTGAAAGCTTGCACTTGTGGTATAATGCTGTCAATAAAAACCATAGAAAGGAACACAATGACTGGAGATAATGGACACAAAGAAGTAAAAACAATAGACCAACGAATAGATAGAATATACAGAATGGCAAAAGCACACTTTGGCGAAGTAAGATTTGTAGGTATCAAAAGACATACCAAGATAGGCTGGGTAGCAAAGATCCAATTTGATAATTTCGATTCACTTATGGCGGAGGGCGATACAGCTATAAATGCACTCAGGTCACTGAGAAAAAGACTCAAGAAGATTATCGACAGATATAATACGGTATAAAAAACTAGGAGTTAGGGGTTGCGTTGAAAAAAAATATTTTACTTATAGGCTTTATGGGTGTTGGCAAGGGTACTGTCGCACGAGCTTTTGCTAAGAGATATGGAGTTTTCAATATAGATACAGATGACCTAGTAGAGTCATACGCAAACAAAGAAGTCAAAAAGATATTTGCCAAAAAAGGTGAAGAGCACTTTCGCAAACTAGAACAGAGTGTTGCTAAGTGGCTTAGGAAAAGTGTCAATGGTACACTTATTAGCTGTGGCGGGGGATTCTATAAAGTAGATAAGCTGGATGAGATCGGCACTGTAGTGCTACTGGATGCCTCTTTTGAATGGATACATAGCCGCCTGAAGAATGCCAAAAATCCAGAGGAAAAACTTGCCAAGAGACCTCTTTTTGGCAATATAAATAAGGCACAAACTCTATATAATGAGCGAAAAAAAGCCTATAACGAGATAGCAGATGCCATCATCAAGGTAGAAGGTAAAAGTATGGATGAGATATGTGAAGAAGTCGAAAGAATAGCCAACACATAATAGCCGTATTTTATCCTAATCTGATATAATCTACTCAATACATACCAAGAAGGTTCGATGCAGAAATTTGAGCAATATTTAGAAGCAAATCTTCCTAATATAGAGACATTTCATCCAATTTACGAAAAAGCTTTAGCAGATATGTTATTGGCTGGCGGCAAACGATTTCGCCCTTTGTTGTTGCTTCGTGTGGTGGAGGCATATGAGCCTCTACTGGTCGAATCTGCCATGGCTGCAGCTCTTGCATTGGAATATTTTCATACCTATTCACTGATACATGATGATCTACCTGCTATGGATGACTCTCCTCTAAGAAGAGGGCACTCTACGCTACATACGACATATGATGAAGCGACTGCTATCTTGGCAGGGGATGCACTCAATACACATTCTTTTCTACTGCTTTCACAAGCTGCCTTTAGGTCAGATGTGCGCATAAGACTTGTAGAGATTTTAGCGATCAATGGCGGTACACATGGTATGGTACTAGGTCAGGCAATAGATTTATATTTTGAAAACATCCCTTTGGAGCTAAATCAAATAAAAGAACTACATGTCAACAAAACAGCAAAGCTAATTGCTGCATCTTTGCAGATGGGAGCAGTTATTGTGGGTCTAAGCAAAGGAGTACAAGATGAACTGTATGATTTTGGTATCAAGCTTGGACTTTTGTTTCAGATACAAGATGATATCATAGATGAGACACAAAGCAGTCAAGAAGCGGGCAAGACCACAGGTAGCGATAGTGACAAAAATAGCTTTATTAATTTGCTAGGACTAAATAAAAGTATCGAACAGGCAGACGATCTTGCACAGAAATTGGAAGTACAATTCAATCAATTTGATGATAATCTTCAGCAGGCTTTGAAGCCACTAATAACACAATATTTACATAGACACAAAGGATAAAATAATATGGCAATGACTGAGCAAAACAAAATGCGTAGAAAGATGGCAGATACTATTAGATTTTTGGCAGCAGATATAGTACAGAAGGCAAACTCAGGACACCCAGGCGCACCTATGGGCTTAGCAGATATTGCTGTGGTACTAAGTGAGCATATAGTGCATAATCCAAAAAATCCAAAGTGGCTAAATCGTGATAGAATAGTGTTTTCTGGCGGACATGGTACAGGCTTGATATATTCACTTTTGCATCTATGGGGTTATGATTTGAGTTTGGATGATCTTAAAAGTTTTCGTCAGCTTGATTCTAGAACACCTGGGCATCCTGAGTATGGACATACTGATGGCATAGAGATCACTACGGGGCCTCTTGGGCAGGGTATTGCCAATGCTATTGGTTTTGCAATGGCACAAAGCTATACTAAAAATCTCGTCAACTCAGAGAGCTGTGAGTTGATAGATCATAAGGTATATTGCCTATGTGGAGATGGTGACTTGCAAGAGGGTATTTCTTATGAGGCTTGTGCTTTGGCTGGGCATTTGGGACTCAAAGATCTAATATTGATATATGATAGCAACGAGATCACTATTGAGGGGGATACCTCTATCGCATGGAGTGAGGATGTTGCCAAAAGATTTGAAGCACAAAACTGGAATGTATTGGAGATAAACGGACACTGTTATGATGATATAGACAAGTCTTTGAGTGAAGCAAAGAATGCAAACAAGCCAACTATAATCATAGCTAACACTATCATAGGCAAAGGTGCTGATGGCTTGGAAGGTAGTCATGAGACACATGGTGCACCGCTTGGAGAAGAGACCATCAAAGCTTCCAAGAAAAAAGCAGGTTTTCCTGAAAATGAGAAGTTTTACATACCAGAAGATGTGCTTATCAGATTTAGATGTGCACTGGAAAAGGGAGAACTAGCAGAAAAAGAGTGGATACATAGGCAAAAAGAAGCACCACTTATCGAACAAAATCACGCTTTGGAGAGATTATTGAATCCAGACTTTTCTGCTATCAAGTTTCCAGAATTTGAAGCAGGCACAGCAGTAGCTACACGAGACTCCAATGGTCAGATTCTCAATGCTATATCAAAAGCTTTGCCAGTCTTTATAGGGGGTTCTGCTGATCTATCTCCATCAAACAAGACTACACTCAAAAATATGGGAGAGTTTCCAAAAGGCAAGAATATCCACTTTGGTATCCGTGAACACTCTATGGCAGCCATCACTAATGCCATGGCATTATATGGCACAGTAATACCATTTAACGCTACCTTCTTTGTCTTTTCTGACTATTTGAAGCCAGCTGCGAGAATAGCCGCATTGACATCTATCCAGAACTTTTTTGTCTGGACACATGACAGTATCGGCGTAGGAGAGGATGGGCCTACCCATGAGCCTATCGAACAGATATCTCAGTTTAGAGCATTGCCGAATTTCTATCTCTGGCGACCTGCTGATGCGACAGAAAATATAGAAGCATGGAGAATAGCCCTAGAGATAAAAGCACCACATGGATTTGTACTCTCTCGCCAAGGGCTTAAGACACTTAAGCCTAGTAGAGATTTTGGAGAAGTGAGTAAAGGTGCTTATATCGTCAAGCAAAGAGAGAATGCCACACTTACCATCATGGCATCTGGTTCAGAGCTCATGCCATCACTTCAGGCGGCTTGCTTCTTGGAGCAGATGAGTATCATGACAAATGTAGTTTCAGTGCCATGCTTAGATCTCTTCAACGAACAGGATGAAGCATACAAGAAGACAGTCATAGATCCTAGCACCAAAGTTCTAGCAGTAGAGGCTGCCACCGCCACTGAGTATTATAGATATGCAGATGCTGTATTGGGCATGGATAGTTTTGGAGCTTCTGCACCTGCTGGTGAATTGTTCAAAAAGTTTGGATTTACCATAAAGGGAATCAAGCAAAGAGCTTGTGAATTGATGGGTGTTGAAAACAAAATAGTCAAAATGGAAAAGCTAGGAGAGGCATAAGTCTCTTCTTGTCTAGAGGGCTCTATCGTCTTTTCAGCATAAATCCTCGTATTTCATCTTCATCTGATATTTCTTTGTCATATTTGATGACCATTACGCCCTCGGTCTCGTTGATATAGATGTCGTTGACACCGTTATGGTTATTCTTGAGTTTCATTAATTTACCTCTGTCAAATGTATCAGTATCTAGATAGATAACACCTCTGAGTCCAGGATTTCTCATTCCTACAATCCAAATCGCCCAAAATGCAGATACGACAAGTACCACAGTAGCAACCGCTGAGACAGATCCTATCTCAAAAATTTTACCCGCTAGTGTAGCCCCTATGCCCATACCAATATAGGCAAAAGTATTGGCAACTCCCAGTGCGGCTCCTTTTTGGTGTGCTTTGGCAAACTTGGTGACAAAACTTTGAAGTAGAGGCTCAAACATGTTAAACCCAATAAAGAAAAAGACTACACCCGTACCAAACAACCAGAGTGAAGAGCTAAATCCCATCATAACAAATGCAAGAGCTATAAAGCCTATAGAGATCAAAAAGACCTCTTTGCCTTTGTTGTATTTTTCGCCAAATACAGCAGCTGGCCCCATGGCGATAATACCAAAAAATACCGCTGGCATATAAACTTTCCAGAACTCCCCAAGTGGTAGATCAAACTTAGACTTCAGTACTAGTGGAATAAGGAAAAAAGCTATCGCAATAGTAGAGCTATGAAAAAGAAATGTGACATACATTCGTACTAAATCTTTATCTTTAAATACATGTCTTACTTTTGCTGTCTCTTCGCTAAAAGAATGAGTAATAGATGGAGGCTCTGGAACAACTGTGAAAAGTAGGATAATAGATATAACAGCAATAGCAGCAGTCATATAGAACAGTGTAGAAACTCCAGCGCTCATGCCTCCTATGATGGGTCCAAGCACCATAGCAGCCGTAAATGCAAGTGCTATCACCATGCCCATAGTCGCCATAGCCTTGGCTCTCTCTTCTTCCCGAACATGATCGCTGATCATAGCTACAACAACACCGCCTATAGCTCCAGCCCCTTGCAAAAATCTACCGATGAGTAGTGTGGTGATATCTTCCGCCATACCAGCTATGATTGATCCTATAGCAAATATAATAAGCCCTATGAGTATCGCTAGCTTGCGTCCCATTTTGTCACTCAATATTCCAAATGGAACCTGCAAAGCAGCTTGCGTAAATGCATACCCTCCAACTGCTAGACCTATAAGTGTGGGAGTAGCTCCGATGAGGTCTGAGGCGTGGGCAGAGAGTACAGACATGACCACAAATAGCCCAAAAAATCTAAGACCAATAATAAGGCTTAGATGCCAAACTTTACCTATAATATCTTTCATGGTATCCTTTCATGGAAAAATATATCCAATTCGCAGGAGTATATCCCGAATAAATTAAAATGAGGTTAACAAATGCAACTGGTACTAGCAAGTGGAAACAGCGGAAAGATAAGGGAATTTAAACAACTTTTAGGTGACAAAATAGTGGCTTTTTCGGAGTTGATGGAGAGTTTTGAGATAGTAGAGGATGGTGATAGTTTTTCTGAAAATGCATTAATAAAAGCTAGAGCTATTTATGAAAGATTAGGTGAAGGCTTTATAGTGATTTCAGATGACTCTGGTATCTCAGTCCCTCTTTTGGGATATATACCTGGCATATACTCTGCTAGATATGCAGGCGTGAATGCCACTGCAAAAGATAATCTCTATAAGCTGATCGAAGCACTAAAGGAGAGAGGCATTAAACAGACTCCAGCACACTACACAGCGGCTATTGCTGTAGTAGGAAATAAGCAAATGGAGTATGTAGTGCATGGTTGGATGTATGGTGATGTGATAGATAAAGCTATAGGAGACAAAGGTTTTGGCTATGACCCTATGTTCATCCCAGAAGGATATGATAAAACTCTTGCAGAGCTCGGCGATGAAGTCAAAATAGATATGTCACATCGCACAAAAGCTTTGGAGCTAGCAGAACCGATTATTCAAATGTTGCAACGGAGGCAATAATGACAAAAGAACAATTTATGCAAGATTTGCAAAAAATATATGATGAGCTGCAGAGTAGGCAGTCGGAACTGAACAACTATTATAGCCTAGTAGATGATAAGGGCAAAACAAAGGGTCATAATCCCTATATCATTAAGGCTTCGCAGTTGGTAGATTCATTTTTAAATCTACTGGACATAGAAAAAAACGATGATACAACAATGGCCGCACTTACGCGTATAATTAACCTGCGAGAAGATGCACTGGATCAAGTTCTTAGTAAACTTAAAATAAGCAAAGATGAGATCATTGTCAAAAAAGAGCTTGCTTATGGCTTTGTCAGGATGATGCATCTTTCTCGTCATGGCAATCTGGTCAAATGGGTGGAGAACGAGAAGCTTTTAACACCATTTTACCGATCACTGATATTAGGTGTGCATTTGGTGGGAGGCAGGCTATCTGAGTGGCAGAGTCATTGGACTGGTCAAATTATCAATGGGATTAATGTAAAGCTGTCAGAACAGTATGGCGGTGATGATGCAAAAGTTTTTGAGATGCTCCGAGAAAAATCATTATTAGATTTAGATGAAAATGGGCAGATCGGGGACAGATGTTACTCTGTTCTTGAAGAAGTAAATGGCAAATACAGAAGCATAGCATATGCAGATGCCTTCCCTGTTCAAGTAGCAGGAACTGTGCAGGCACTAGATAAACTGATGGCTATGCTGGAGAAACATGAAGATGAAGTTTTTGGGCACAAAGATAAATGGTTGGCTTATTTTACGGCGATAAAAATAGCTTTTAGCGAAAAGCATACAGCAGATTTGATAAAGAGATGGACAGAAGTAGATAGAAAGTGGATGGCTATAAAAACACCCATACAGGTAGGTCATCCACTGGAATATTATGAAGACCACTACAGAAAAGCTGTAGCATTAGAATGGGATTTGCGTATAGTCAATCCATCATTGCAAGTGGGCTCTCCTACAAGGCAAAATATTAAAGATTTTGCTTCTGCAATGGCGGAAGAATTTGGAGCAGAAGCTCAAAAAACTATGGCTAAAAACCTCACCCAAGTAGATGAAACACAGCTCTACATCGGTCAACCGATACTCTACTACGCAGCAGAGTTCAATGGGCTTTTTTCAGCCCAAGTAGTACCAAATGATGAGGGTGTGTCAGTAGAGTTGGGTAAAAAGATATTTGCCTATGCAGACTTTGTGATGGAGTCCAAAAAGTCTAAGCCTATTATGAGACTTTCTGTTGAGACTATGGGCGAAGAGTTTGTTAAAAAACAGAAAGCTTTGGTAGATAGCAATCCTAAGCTATGGCAAGAGGTGTATGACATTTCTACAGTAGGACATGAATATGGGCATATCTTATGGATAGATTCAGATACAGAGACCAAGATGAACGGCAGAGGGCAGTTCAAGAATATAGAAGAGTTTAAAGCCACTTCGGGTGGACTGATGGCGTTTTTCCATAATGAACGCGAAGAGTTAAAAGAGCATGTAATTAATGATGTGGTCTCTCGTGCAGTAGGACTGATGGCTTGGCGTGAAGTGGGCGAGGTGTTGCCCTACTACTGCGAAGGGCTTATTCATCTAGATATCTTGTTTGGCTCTGCTGTTATCACTTACGATAATGAGATAAAGATAGACTACTCTAAATATGATGTGATGAAAGAGGCATATATTTCTGCCTATAAAAACTTGGCGAGGAATTATCTCAAAAAAATAGATGCCAGTGAGTATCTAGAACAATATGCTATAAAAAGTGACGGTATCTATTTGCCAAAAGATGAGAAGATCAAATCTTTTGTAGAGCATTATTACGCACGGTATAAGGAGATCGGACAGCAGACGGTGAACTTGGATGAGTAGAGTTTAGCCTAAATTATTTGACATTGACGCAGGATTCACATTTCCCTTTTAGTATGATATCCTCTATCTGGTAGCCATCTAGGTCAAAAACTACTGGTTCTTGGACGCACTCTATGATGTTACAACTTGTACATATAAAGTGAGGATGTGGACTTTTTGTTATCTCGAAGTATCTGTTTTTATCGTTAGATTCAAATGAGCTTACTAGCCCTTCTTCTTGAAATTTGATAATATTTCTATAAAAAGTAGCTTTATCCATAGATATGTGCTCTTTTATATCATTATAACTTAAAGGTCTGTGAGCAGCAAATAGCTTTTCTAGTATCGATATTCTTGCATCTGTCAGCTTAATTTTTTTGTTTTTTATAAACTTTTCAATATTCATATTCTTCCTAATATCTTTGCAACTCAGTTGCATAAAAGTCTGTATAGTATATTATAACGAATCTTAAAACGAGGAAACAAACATGATAAGAAAAATGATTTTACCTATTTTACTCACAGTAAGTAGTTATTTAGGAGCTAATGTAAATGCCGTAGTGAGCATAATGCCACAAAAGACATTTGTAGAGGCCATAGGAGGAGACAAGGTAAATATAACACTTATGGTCAAGCCTGGAAGTTCTCCACATACATACGAGCCAAAACCATCACAGATGAAAGACATATCAAAGGCAGACATATATTTTTCTATCGGAGTTGAGTTTGAAGAGGTGTGGCTTGCAAAGTTTCAAAACCAAAACAAAGAGATGAAAATAGTAAATTCTTCTAAAGGCATAGATAAAATTGCTATGGTCGAACATGTACATTCACATGATAAACATGAAGAACACAAAGAACACAAAGAACATACAGACCACAAAGCACATAAAGACCCTCATGTTTGGACTGACCCAGAAAATGTAAAGATCATAGCCCAAAACATATATAATGCTCTCATTAGAGCAGATAAAGAAAATTCTAAATACTATAAAGAAAATTTTGATAAATTCATAGAGCATATAGATAAAACAGATAAGCAGATAAAAGATATAATACAAGGAAGAGAGTTAAGGCTTATGGTCTTTCATCCTGCTTGGGGTTACTACTGCAAGAGATACGGCTTGAAGCAAATTCCAATAGAAGTAGAAGGTAAAAATCCAAAACCAAAAATGCTCATGCATATCATATCTCAAGCCAGAAAAGAGAAAGTAAATGTAATATTTACCAGTCCTGAGTTTTCTGATGTAGTAGCTAAAAAAATAGCAGGAGAGCTAGGTATACCAGTTGTCAAGATTAGTCCGCTAGCAAGAGATTGGAGTAGTAACCTAATTAACCTAACAAAACAAATCGTACGCTAAGCCAGAATTATCTAGGAGTTTTAGACATCAGTTTATCCTTGCTATGACAATAACCAAATTCTAACATCTATTTAGATATAATTTCATCAATTATGCCGTCGCCAGAGACGGCGATAGCGAGGTAGATTATGTTGCTTTTTACACCAGGCCCCACACCAGTGCCAGAGTCAGTTAGATTGGCGATGGCTGAGCCCACACTTCATCACAGAACAACAGAATTTGAAGCCATTTTTAAAGAGACTAGAGAGTTGCTATTTAAGCTTTTTGCTACGGATGAAGTTCTGATGCTTGCCTCCACAGGCACAGGTGCGATGGAAGCAGCTGTGACCAATCTCTGCCATGATACACTTTTATATGTAAATGCAGGGAAGTTTGGTGAGCGTTTTGGCAAAATAGCAGTAGCACACAGACTTAAAACTGTTTCTATCAAGCAAGAGTGGGATACACCCGCTACTGCGGAAGAGATTGTATCGGCTCTAAAAGCAAACCCTTCTGTAGATGCTATAGCCATACAGATATCAGAGTCTGCTGGTGGACTTCGTCATCCAGTTGAAGAGATAGCAAAAGCTGCAAAAGAGATCAATCCAGATATCATGATAATAGCTGATGGAATCACAGCCGTAGGAGTAGAATCTATTGATGTTAGAGATATAGATTGCCTGATAGCGGGAAGTCAAAAGGCGTTGATGTTGCCGCCAGGATTGTCTATTCTTGGATTAAGCAGTGTTGCTATTGAAAAAATTGGAGAGGGAAGAGGATACTATCTTAATCTCGCTACAGAGATAAAAAAACAGAGACAAAACACTACCGCATATACTGCCGCTACAACTTTGGTCATAGGGCTTTTAGAGGTTTTAAGGCAGTTTGATATTTTTGGGCTGGAAAATCTCTATCATGATACAGCCCGTCGTGCCAAAGCAACAAGGTTAGCACTGGAGGCAATCGGACTGCACTCTTATCCAAAGACTCCAGCTAGGTCAATGACTACTATTGATGATGCCCAAGCTTCAGAGATAAGGTCTATCATCAAGGATAAGTTGGGAGTCAATGTAGCTGGAGGACAAGATCATCTTAAGGGCAAGATCTTTCGTATCAACCAGATGGGTTTTATAGAGCCGTACGAGTCTGTATGGGTAGTGAATGCCATAGAGCTGGCATTGGCAAAGCTTGGACGAAGAGTCTATGACGGTACAGCATCTCGTACCTATAATGAAGAGTACTTTAGTCATATACTGGAGCAGACAAAATGATATTTGAGCATGAGATTCCAGTCGGAAGTTATCTTTATTTTGGAGAGAGTGCTAAGGTCAAACGATCTATAGAGAACGACTCAGCACAACTGCTAGAGCAGGAGGGCTATCAAGAGATAGTGACACCTCTGTTTTCTCATCATCAGCATGAGAGTGTGGGTAGTAAAAAACCATTGATAAGACTAAATGATGCAGACAATCACGAGGTAAGCCTCAGAGCAGATTCAACAGCAGATGTGGTACGAATCGTAACTAAAAGACTTGGGCGAAGTAGTGATGTCAAAAAGTGGTTCTATGTGCAACCTGTTTTTCGCTTCCCTACTACTGAGCAGTATCAAATAGGAGCAGAGCTGATAGATGGCTCTTTTGAAGAAGTTTGCAGCATGAGTATAAAGCTACTTTCGCAGCAGAATCTAAATCCGATATTACAGATAGCCAATATCGCTATACCCAAATTGCTAAATGAAAAGTATAATATCTCACTAGAAGATATCAAATCCATGAATATAGAGGCTATGCAAAATTCTGGATTAAGTTGGATGCAGAAGCTGATAATGATACATCAGGCTGAAGATATAGATGAACTAGAGGATTTTCCAGAAGATATTGCATGCGAGCTACAAAAAATACTAAAAAATGTAGACAAGATTAGCTACGATAAGATCGTAATCTCTCCACTATATTATGCAAAAATGAGATACTATGACTCACTTTTGTTTAGAATATTTGAGGATAACAAACTTTTTGCAAGAGGTGGGATCTATGCGATAGATGAGGTGCGTGCAGCAGGATTTGCACTTTATACGGACGCATGTGTTGAAAAAATCATACAAAAGGGTGAAAATGCCTAGCAAAGCAAACTTGATAGTGGGACTCCAGTGGGGAGATGAGGGAAAAGGAAAGATTGTTGATCATATGGCTCAAACGCATGACTTTGTTTGTCGTTTTGCGGGTGGTCACAATGCAGGTCACACTATAGTGATTGGTGATAAAAAATATGCCTTACATCTGATTCCCTCAGGTGTACTTAATGCCAATGCCAAAAATATTGTTGGAAACGGTGTAGTGCTTTCTCCTGTGGACTTCATCAAAGAGATGGATCAGTTTGACGACCTAAAAGATAGACTTTTTCTATCAGATAAAGCACATGTATTGTTGCCATACCATGCACTGATAGACCAGGCAAAAGAGAAGATGAAGGGCGATAAGGCTATAGGGACTACAGGTAAAGGTATAGGTCCTGCTTATGGAGACAAGGTAGCGAGGGTTGGACATAGACTTGGGGAGCTTTTGGAGCCAGCTAGAATGACAGCAAAAATCATGAATTTCTTTGAGATTAATAGAGCAGTTTTTGATGCTATGGAGGTTTTGTTGCCAAATGAAGATGAGCTTTTGATAGAACTGGAGGGCTACAAGAAGATCTTAGCTCCATACATTACCGACACTACACAAATGATGTGGAAGATTATGGATGAGGATAAGAAAATATTGCTTGAGGGTGCTCAAGGTACTATGTTGGATATTGACCATGGTACTTACCCTTATGTGACTTCCTCCACCACTGTGAGTGCAGGAGCCTGTAGCGGTCTTGGTATCAATCCCAAAGATATAGGCAAAGTCACTGGCATTGCCAAGGCGTACTGCACTAGAGTGGGGAATGGCCCTTTCCCAAGTGAGGACTTTGCTGCTGAGGGCGATAAGTTGCGTAAAAATGGTCATGAATTTGGTACTACTACAGGCAGACCCCGTAGATGTGGTTGGTTTGATGCTGTAGCTATGCGTCATGCAGTTAGGGTCAATGGTGTTGATCAAGTGGCACTAATGAAACTAGATATATTAGATGGTTTTGAAAATATCAAAGTTTGTGTTGCTTATGAGGTAGATGGCAAGCAGATAGATTATGTACCATATGATCTCGAAGACGCAAAGCCAATATATGAAAACTTTTCAGGATGGGATCACACAGAGGGTGTCAGAGAGCTTGATGCACTTCCAGATACTGCCAAGTCTTATATTGAGGCATTAGAGGAGATGATAGGGGCTAGAATAGGAATCATCTCAACTAGCCCAGAGCGAGAAGATACAATAATCAGACAACAAGGAGTACAATAATGAGACTAAAACCACAACAGACTGGATATGTAGCTGGGAAAATTGCTATAGATCTGGCAAATGCTCCATTTATTCGATTGTCTAAAGGCAAGGAGGCTATAGTAGAGGCTGTCAAAGAGATTTTAGACGAGAATCTGCGTATAGAGAGAGCTTTGGATGAGAAGGTTAAAGATATTATCGATGATAATTATGATGAGATAGAGTTTCAGCATGCAGACGAGAGGCAACTCTTTTTTATGATTAAGAAGAAAATGGCATCCGATCATGGTGTAATCATGAATTATGATGACAGGTATAATGATCTTTCCCATACTATATTGGATGAGTTGTATGAAAATTATTTTGTTGAATATGAGGTAAATGACAATCAAGTAAAAAATATCATATTTAAAGCATTTAAAGAGTTTGCAGATTCTTTTGATGAGATAGATGACATAGTCTATAACAAGATCAGAGGCATGCAGAGAGAAGTGGTTCCTGGTTCTCAAGATTATGAGCTACTATATGAAAGACTCTATCAGGAAGAGTTGATGAAGCGTGGTATGCTTTAGAGGTGTCCCTTAGTGTCAGGAGAGAATAGAGAATTAGGAGAGAAGATGAAAAAAGTAAGTATCTATTTAGAAAATGGATTGTTTTTGCAGGCAGACAGTTTTGGTGCAGAGGGTACAACTGTAGGAGAATGTGTGTTTAACACCTCAATGACAGGCTATCAAGAGATAGTGACAGACCCTAGCTATGCAGGGCAGTTTGTGACATTTACCATGCCTGAGATAGGTAATGTAGGCTGCAATGAGCAAGACATGGAAAGCAAAGGTGCTTTTTGTAAAGGAGTCATCGTACGATCTTATCAGGATCGCCCCTCTAATTTTCGTATGCAAGAGACTTTGGCTACACTCCTAAAGCGTTTTGGCATTATGGGCATAACCAATATTGATACTAGAATGATTACCAAAATGTTAAGAGATGAAGGTGCTATGGAGATGATAGCGTCTACTGAGGTACATGAGCAAGATAAGCTAAAAGAGATGCTAGATGCTGCTCACAGAATCGAAGAGATTAACTATATAAAACAGGTAAGTACAAAAGAAAAATATATACATACAGAGTCTCGTTACGATATATCAAAATTTGATTATGGCATCCCTGAGACATCAAAACGAGTAATAGCTTATGATTTTGGTATCAAGCGAAATATTTTAAATGAACTCACTTTTGCTGGCATAGAAGTGACTGTTGTTCCTAATGACACTCCAGCTAGTGAAGTTGTAGAAGAATACAAGGCGGGCAAGTGTGATGGCGTATTTCTCTCTAATGGTCCTGGAGACCCATTGATACTTGAGAAAGAAAAAAATATCACCCAAGAGCTTATCGCGGCAAAAATACCAATGTTTGGTATCTGCTTGGGTCATCAGATGCTCTCTATTGCACACGGGTATGATACCTATAAGCTCAAGTTTGGTCAGCATGGTGGGAACCATCCTGTCAAAAACCAGAATACAGGTACAGTTGAGATCACTGCACAAAATCACAACTACAATGTCCCTGACAATATCGCAGAAGTAGCGGAGATCACGCATATAAATCTATTTGATAACACCATCGAGGGTGTCAAATATAAAAGCAATCTAGTGATGTCTGTACAGCACCATCCAGAAGCTAGTCCAGGACCGCATGAGAGTGCCTACATATTTAAAGAGTTCAAAGAGATGCTGTAGATAATTGAACTTAAAAATGAGAGATTAGGGAAGAGTATGACTATAACGATTTTATTTGGGGGTTCTAGCTATGAACATGAAGTAAGTATTGTCTCTGCAATTACTATGAAAAAGGTACTAAAGAAAAGCACAGTACGGTTTATTTTTGTAGACGCAATGAGAGATTTTTATTTGATTGAGAATGACAGAATGAAATCCAGTTTTTTCGCCTCAGGAGAATACAAGAAGAGTAAAAAACTGATTTTGAAGAAAACAGGATTTTTTAGTAAAAGTATTTTTGGATCAAAGGCTGTAGATACAGATGTACTACTAAACCTTATACATGGAAGAGATGGGGAAGATGGCAAGATTGCAGCACTTCTATCTTTTTACTCTGTACTATTTATCTCTCCCCGCACAGAAGCTTCAGTATTGAGCTACAATAAACTGTACACCAAGAGCTTTGCAAGAAGTGTAGGGGTTCAGACTATTCCATATGAACACCTTAGTAGGGAGGATGAGAGGAAAATAGAGATGGGATATCCTGTGATTGTTAAGCCAGTTAGGCTGGGTAGCAGTATAGGGCTTTCTGTTGTCAGAAGTATGGCAGAGCTTGATTACGCACTAGATGTTGCATTTGAGTTTGATAGTGATGTCATAATTGAACCCTTTGTTGAAGATGTCAAAGAGTACAATCTTGCAGGTGCGTGGACTGGAAAGTGGGAGCTCTCTATGGTGGAAGAACCTCAAAAAGATGGCTTTTTGGATTTTGAGAAAAAATATATGGATTTTTCTAGAGATTCACAAATACGAGAAGCAAGTATTTCCAACACTCTCAAACAAGAAATTCAAGAGAGCTTCAAGAAAATATATAATCCACTATTTCATGGAAGTATTGTTCGTTGTGACTTTTTTGAGGTAGAGGGTGAAGTATATCTGAATGAAATCAATCCAGTACCAGGATCTATGGCAAACTATCTTTTTTCAGATTTTGAAGATATGTTTGTTAGGCTTTCATCTAGTCTACCAAGTGAAGAAAATATAGTCATAGATTACCAATATATTAATTCTATACAGAGTGCAAAAGGAAAGGCATAAATAGAGGTAATTAGGATATAATTTATCCTAATTATCACCTCACTATTGCCCACTCTGACGAGATAAGTAACCTTTTCCAAAAAATTAATGAACATTAATGAAATTAACATAAAATTAAGCTATATTTATACAAAAGTGCTTATAATGATTTGGTTACTGTTACTGTAACTTTACTGTAACAGATTATAATTTTTAGGAGGCTTATATGCAGTCGAATGCAGGTATGGAGTATGATTATTCCATCGTAAAACTGTTTTTGTGGACTACGGTCATATTTGGTATAGTCGGAATGCTGATTGGTGTGTTGATAGCGGCACAGTTGGCATATCCAGAACTTAATTATCTACTGGGAGAGTATGGTACATTCTCGAGATTGAGACCACTTCACACCAATGTAGTTATTTATGGATTTACACTCAGTGCTATTTGGGCATCATTTTATTACTCTGGACAGAGAGTTTTGAAAGTGTCGATAGCAGAGTCGAAGTTCTTGTCTATTTTAATAAAAGTACACTTTGGCTTATACATCATAGCAGCAGCAGCTATGGTTGTTACACTTCTGATGGGAATCACTGCTAGCAAAGAGTACGCTCAGATGGAGTGGCCACTTGATATAGTCATTGTCCTTATTTGGGTTATCTGGGGTGTGGCAATGTTTGGTCTGATTGGTATTAGAAGAGAAAAAACACTATATATTTCTATGTGGTATTACATAGCCTGTTTTCTGGGCGTTGCAATGCTTTACTTGTTCAACAATATGGCACTACCAACTTATTTCTTTTCTGGTGGTCTTGGTAATATCATGCACTCAGTATCTATGTATTCTGGCACCAATGATGCGATGGTGCAGTGGTGGTGGGGACACAATGCAGTGGCATTTGTCTTTACGGTACCTATTATTGCTATGATATATTACTTTCTGCCTAAAGAATCAGGACAAGCTATTTATTCTTATAAATTATCATTATTATCTTTTTGGGGACTAATGTTTGTTTATCTATGGGCAGGCGGTCACCACCTATTGTGGTCAACAGTTCCTGACTGGGTGCAAACAATGTCATCAGTTTTCTCTATTATTCTTATTCTTCCTTCTTGGGGATCTGCTATTAACATGCTCCTCACCATGAAGGGTGGCTGGAATCAATTGACAGAGAATCCTATTATTAAGTTGATGGTTCTTGCATCTACATTCTATATGCTTGCAACACTTGAAGGCCCTATTCAGGCAGTTAAGTCTGTCAATGCTATTGCACACTTTACAGACTGGATCCCTGGACATGTACATGATGGTACACTTGGCTGGGTGGCATTTATGGCATTCGCAGCAGTTATGCATATGGCTCCAAGAGTTTTTAAGAGAGAGATATACTCCAAATCATTGCTTGACGCACAATTTTGGCTACAGACTGTAGCGATTGTACTATACTTTGCATCTATGTGGATCGCAGGTATTACACAAGGCATGATGTGGAGAGCTGTAGATGAGTATGGTAACTTGATGTACAGCTTTATCGATACAGTTTCAGTACTACATCCATATTATGTCATTAGGGCACTTGGTGGATTCTTGTACTTTGTTGGTATGTTGATGTTTGCATACAATTTCTATAAAACTGCAACCTCAGGTAGAAAACTTGAGACTGAACCGCAGTTTAGATCACCTATGGCATAAGGAGGTAGGTTATGTTTCATTGGTTGGAAAAAAACCCGTTCTTCTTTGCGGTAGTGGTATTTTTGGTTATCGCGTTTGCAGGTGTAGTTACTATACTACCAAATTTTTCTGAGGCATCCCAGCCTATTAAAGGTCTCAAGCCATATACCGTGCTTGAGCTCGCAGGTAAAGAGGTGTACAAAAAGGACAATTGTCTTTCTTGTCACTCGCAACTGATTAGACCGTTTAAATCAGAGACTGACAGGTATGGACAATATTCACTATCTGGTGAGTATGCATATGACAGACCTTTCCTTTGGGGTTCTAAAAGAACAGGACCGGATTTGCACCGTGTAGGAAACTACCGAACAACAGATTGGCATGAGAATCATATGTGGGATCCAAAGTCTGTAGTTCCAGACTCAATCATGCCAGCCTATAAGCATCAGTATACAAACATGGCTGATATAGAGACGGCTTATGCAGAAGCAGTCACAGTGAAAAATATATTTAAAACACCTTATGGTCCAGAGATAGCAGAAGGCAAAGCAGCTTTTGAGAAACACTTCAAAGATGTGGTTCTTCCTGAAGCCAAAATGATTACAGCAGGCATGAAAAAAGCTGATATTAAGGCAATGGTTGATTCTGGCGAGATACCAGAGATTGTTGCTATTATCGCATACATGAATAGATTAGGAAACAAGAGGACTCAATAATGAGTATAGCAGATATTCAAGCATATGCTTATTTGGTCGGTACCGTTATTGCCGTATTTGTATTCTATAACTATATTGTGTATCTGTATAGAAGTGAAAAACGAGGCGAAAAGGATCATGAAAAATTTGGAAAGCTTGCTCTTGATGATGATATCACTAGCAAGCCTCTAGTGGACAATAATCCTGAAGCCAAGAATGAAAAAAAGGAGAAATGAATGAATTCTTTCATTGTAAAAGGTCTTGTGTTCGCTGCCATATTGATGATTACTACACTAGTTGTTGTATGGAAACAAGATATTGATCTAAGTGATCCAGTGAACCTCATCACCATGATTGGCGCATTGGCAATCGCGGCATTATCATTTGGCGTATCTGCTAAATATTTGGCACAGATAAAGAGTGACAGTGCATCAGGTGAGCTGACAGGTGAAAATTGGGACGGTATCGGTAAATATAAAAATGAACTTCCTGCTGGGTGGACATGGTCATTTATGGGTATAATGGTATGGGGCATGTGGTATTTTTTCTTCTCTCCATATACTCTTGGTGCGTACAGTCAGATCGGAGAATGGAATGAAGAGGTAAAAGCTCATAGTGCCAAATTTGAAGAGAAGTACAAAAATGCAGATGCTGAAACACTACAAGAGATGGGCGAGTCCATCTACTTGGTACAGTGTGCACCATGTCATGGCATTAACGCAGACGGTATGGACGGGAAAGCCCAGGATTTAACTGTACCTATTTATAAAGGTTACGGAATAGAAGGGTTATCTGCTGCGATTAAATATGGTAAAACAGCTGAGATTGGTACTATGCCAGCATTTGAAAACATGATGACAGATGTACAGCTAAAAGCAGTGTCAACATACATTATGTCACTTTCAAAATAAGGAGCACAACATGGCAGAAAACACAAGAAGAGGATTATTTACTCTTAGCGGTATTACAGGTATGCTGATAGCCACTGTGCTTCTTTTGAGTATTTTGGCTGGCTTGACAATGTGGAGTATTCAGACTCAGCAGGCACAGGCAACAAACTTTTATGATCCAGCACCTATTGTTGGTTCATTGGATAATCTCAAGGCACACAGTAAAGATAATGCAAACTTTGCATTTCAGCCTGTCAAGAAGGAGTAGAAGATGATTAAAATAATGGATAAAGTTTTAGCATGGTTTATGGTGGCTTTTGCAGTAGCTACAGCTTGGGCTGTACTAACCGCTAATAATCTATATGTAGGATAACAAATGATCAAAGAACTAGCAAGGTTTGCCTTGCTTGCTTCTCTACTCTCCATTTTATCTCCAGCAAACTTGCTTCTAAATGACTACTTGCTGACACCCAAGGCAGAAGTTGTACTAGATAAAATAAGCAACGAGCTTAGGCAAAAGAGTGGAATATCAGCTTTTGTTATAGCTACTACAAAAAAGTTGGAAGAGGGAGCTAACCTATACGAGTATGTCAAACAGTATGAGGGCAATGCAAGTAAGCCTTTTGTGATATTGGTGTTTGCACCCAATGCGATAATCACTCAAAAAGCGAAGCAGACTGGTAGAATAGGGCTTATCCCTTCATCGCAAGAGTTGAAAAGTTACTATAAACCAGATCAAGTATTGAGATATTTTAGTGAGTTTATTGGCAGTAATGACAGTAACTCATTACAATCAAAATATGACCTTTCTGTTTTACAGGCATATTCGGAATTGGCAGACCAGTTGGCTGATTCCAAAGGTATTGTTTTGACCACAACCCTCAAAGATGAGTCTGGCTGGATACTAAAGTTTTTTTTGTGGGTTGTGAGGATTGGTGCTGTTTTACTATTTTGGATATATTTCGGAAGACCACTATATAGAAGGATAAGATATGGCAAACAATAATGAGGAAAGAAGCTATTGGCCTCACATGATACTTGGTTTTTTAGGCATAGGCATAATGCTTGGCTACTGGACTATAAAATCTGCTATTGCCATGCCAGTCAATGAGTCAAATACATTTCAGATGGAGTATCAGCAAGCTGACATGAATATAAATAGCATTATAGAATCACAAAAGGAATTTGACAGTAAGTATCGTATTGAGCCAATAGGTTTTAAAGAGTCTGATTTTAAGCCAAATGAATTTCTAAAAAGAAAACATGGAAAGGTTATAGCGTTAAGCAAGGACAATACCCTAAAGTACAGCCTCCAAACACTATCTGGCACAGCTGTTAACGATGCTAATGTTTCTTTTTGGCTTACACGCCCACATACGGTAGTAGATGATCAGCATTTTGAGCAGATAAATCCTAACAATGGGATATATGAAGTACCAACATTCAACCTAGCCAAAGCAGGGAGATATACACTTCTATTAAAAGTTAGAAAAGATGACACTGTTGGCTTCTTGGAGCAAGAGGCTTATCTTTCACCAAACTAGTTTGTCTGTTGTTTAGTGTGATATAATCAAACTATGAATCAACTTCACATTTATCCAACATCTAGAGCTCTGAGAACCATAAGTCAAAACTACAAAAACCAAGATGGTTTCTTGCCTACACTCATGCGTATGGACGAGTTTGAACAACGAGCCATACTCCTTGAGAATAAAATCCATATAGACCCCTTGCAACGTGTCTTACTTTTGCGTCAAGCAGCCTCATTTGATGCTTTTGAAGATTTGAAGTTAGACTTGTCCCTAGTACGGTTTTTTACCAAGAGTGATGCTTTGTTTAAGTTTTTTGAAGAGTTGGCAGGAGAGGGTGTAGGGTTTGCAACTCTGGCTGAAGCTGACGCGTATGCTGAGTTCGGTACGCACTTAGAGATACTGGAGAGATTACTCTCAAACTATCATACTTTACTTGAGGCTAAAGGATTGATAGACAAAGCATTTATCCCGAATAGCTACACACTCAACAAAGGTTTTTTAAGTAGCTATGAGAATATAGAGATACATTTGGAAGGGTACTTAAGTCATTTTGAATTGGCACTCTTGGAAGAAATTTCAAAACAAGTACCACTTACGCTTTATTACAGCACAAGCAAGTTTAATTTGAAAATGCAAGAGCGTTTTGAAACACTAGGTATTAAACTACCTAAGAACAAACACACACACTTCTCTTTATCGACCAAAGAAGTCTTAGAGGTTACAAACAATGATGACAGCGTAGAGGCACAGGTCTATGCAGTGGAAGAACGCCAAGAGCAGGTAGCCATTGCATTTAAAGAGATAGAACAAATGGTACGCTCTGGCATAAGTCCAGAGGAGATAGTCCTTATATTGCCTGATGAGAGTTTTAAAGAACATTTCACCCTTTTTGACACCCACAACAACCTAAACTTCGCCATGGGGTATGACTATAGTAATGGTCGTGTCTATAAATCTTTAGAGGCACTCTGTAAGTATTGGCAGAGTAGGGATGATAAGAGTAAAAAGTTACTTGAACGATATGGGTTTAATATAGAAGCGTTAGATGCATTGGCTAGTAGTAAAAAAATTAATAGTGTAGATTTCTTTACTGTGATAGATGGGCTAGGATTGGCACCGAGGGAGTCAGGTGACAACGATTCATTGTCTTCAACAACAAATCATAATCACCAGACCCCTCTACCTCCAAGATTGGCACCGAGGGAGTCAGGTGACAATGATTCATTGTCTTCGACAACAAATCATAATCACCAGACCCCTCTACCTCCAAAGAAAGAGAAGTTCAATGAGCGTGTCTATGAAAAATACCTACACTTTATCAAGGTATTAGAAAATGAAGAGATGGGTTTAACTGAATGGCTTTTCTTGTGGTTAAAGTCCCTAAGTAAAGTTACCATGGATGATGTGCGTGGTGGTTTGGTTACGGTCATGGGGGTACTAGAAACTAGGGGTGTGAGATTTGAGGGCGTAGTCATAGTAGACTTCAATGAAGGCGTAGTACCTGCCACATCGAGTAAAGACCAGTTTTTAAACTCACAGGTGCGAGCCTTTGCAAACCTACCCACAAAACATGACAGAGAAGCCCTACAAAAGCAGTACTACAAACGCTTACTAGAACAGGCTTCACAGTCTGTGATACTCTATAGTACTTCAGACAGTAAGTTGCCCTCTAAGTTTCTCTATGAGTTGGGCTTAGGTGAAGCAGTACAGACACAAGCGCAGTTTGACTTGCTGTATAGTCAGGAGTCACAACTTGTGAGTGCTACACCTATTGTTGTGGAGTTTGACCCCAAGAGTATTGTTTGGTCAGCGTCTAGGTTAAGAGTGTATTTGGAGTGTAAATATAAGTACTATTATCAATACACCTTAGGTATACACGAAAAGCAAAGAGATGAGATGAATGAAGGGCAGTTTTTACATAAGCTTTTAGAGAAGTTGTTTTCTCAAACATCAAGCTATGCCTCAAAAAAAGAGATGCAAAAAAACATAGATATGCTACTTGATACACTTTATTTAGAAAAAGGCTCAAAAGTAGCATACCAAAAGCTCTTATGGAAAGAGAAGCTAAAAGGTTTTGTTTCTTCTCAGTTAGAGCACTTTGATACTGGGTGGAAAGTTTTGCATAGGGAAAAAGAGTTTCAAGGTGAGATAGCTGGACTTAGGTTTAAAGGACGCATAGACCGCATAGACCAAAATGATACAGATACACTGGTGCTTGACTATAAGTCAGGTAGAGTAGAAAAAGAGCCAAAAACGTTAAATCCAGATAAGATAACAGACTTTCAGATGCCCATTTACCAACAACTTCTTTCAGGGAAATACCAAAACATATCTTTGGCATTTTTGAAAATACTTGATAATGGAGAGATGCAAGAAGTGAAGCACCTAGAAGAGAGAAATACACTCCTAGAAGAACAAATAGCTATACTTAGAAACGCCACATCTTTTACGGTGGAAATGTGTGATGTTTCTAAGAAGTGTAGGTTTTGTGAAGATGTGTTAATGCTCTAAGGGTTTGTGTTTGCTTTGGTGTGTGGGAGAGAGGAGTATGTGTGAGGAACTTGACAAATATATAGTTAAACTGTATAATTTATACAGTTTATACAAAAGGATGCATCATGACAATTACTGCAACACAACTCAAACAACAAACATATCTGCTTGATTCTGTGATAAAAGAGGATATACAAGTCACCAAAAGAGATAGACCTTTTGTTGTAATAGTAGATGCAGTTAGATATGAAAAATTACTCAAAAATCAAAAAGAAGAAAAAAGAGATACAAAAGCACTTTTAGAAGAGTTTAAAAGGTTAAGTAAAAATGTTTCTAAGATAGATGCAGATATTGATATAATCAAAATGGAAGATGAGATGAATAGTGATATTTTTTGATACCAATGTTTTGGTGTATGCAACGATAGACCAAGATAAAGAAAAAATGATGCTCTCTCAAAAATTAATAGCACAAGCGATAAAGGATGATACATTTTTCATTTCTGCATTGGTATTAAGTGAATATATATTTATACTTTCTAAATTGAAAATCATTCATGAACAAGATGAAAAGCTTATATTGTTTTCATCATTATCTCAAGGAAGTCATAATACCGATACTGTTATGGATGGATACAGCCTTTGTAAAAAAATAGATTTCTGTAAAAATATAAATGACATGATACATGTAAAAGTAGCAGAAGAATATTGTGAGAAATTAGTTACGTTTGATAGTGACTTTAAGAAGTTGCAAAAATATACAGAACTTGAGATAGAAATATTATAGCTTATATTTTTAAGTAGAGAAAATTATGCTATACTAAAACTAATAATATCCAAAGGCAAAAGATGAGCAATCTACTTAAACGCATAACCATTGACTCCGAAATATCTCATGGAAAGCCATGCATTAGAGGACTTCGTTACCCTGTAGAGATGATACTTCAGTTGCTTAGTAGTGATATGACAACCGAAGAGATACTTGAAGACTATAGTGACTTAGAAAAGGACGATATATTGGCATCGTTGCTGTATGCCTCAAAATTAACTGAGGTGAAGTCTACGCATAAACTAGATGCGGCCTAATGAAGTTTATTTTAGATGCACAGTTGCCTAAGAAGTTATCTGACTTTCTGGTATGGAAAGGGTATTAGGCGTTCTACTTAAACTTAAATTAAAGTCATTTTAATAAGAAAAACAGACTAGTTTCTGTACAATATTCTAAAGAGTATTAGAAGGATATAAATGGTGATGTCAGAAGTTTTACTACTAGAAAAAACCAACGCTAATACATTAGATAATGAGTTAAAAAGTAGACTACTGAGCAAGAACCTTTATTATGAAATTATAGAAAGTGAAACATTTAAACGACTAAAAAATATCCATTTTTTAGGGGCTATTGACTATCTCTATAAAAATAAAAAAAGACATACACGATATGAGCATACTCTATCAGTAGCAAGACTAGCAGTAAGATATTCTGAATTAACAAAATTAAAATATGATGAAGAAAAATATTTAGTTGTTGCTGCACTTCTTCATGATATAGGACATGGTCCTTTATCGCATAGTATGGAGCCATCGTTTAAAAAATTATTTAAACTTACACACCACAGTGCAGGCACAAATATAATTTTAGGAAAATCTCCCTTAGGTAGTGAGATATTTTCTATTTTAAATAAATATAATATTGAACTAGATAAATTAATTAAACTATTAGATGGTAAAAGTAATGAAAAGTATGCTTTTGCACTAAATAACCCAATAAATATTGACACAATAGATGGAATAGTAAGAAGTTATACATATCTTTTTTCTGCAAGAAATAAAAATAAAAATATGTCTACTATACCAAATATATATGATATTTTAGAAGCAACAGTAAGAGTTGAAAAACAAAAATACCTTGATATTTTTTGGGAACTAAAAAATAAAGTTTATAATGAATTAATTAATAAAGAAATACATATATATGCAGACAATTATAGTCAAAGGTTTGTCTTAAATAAAGAACAAGATATAAAAGAAGAAGATTTTTATTTATCGGAAATTGAATTTAAAAATAAATTTGATTCTCTTTTTGTAGATTTGAAAAACTTGTCAAAAATAAAAGAAAAAGAGACATCTCTCAATCTTGAATATATGAATCGACTATATAAAATAAGTTCTAGTAAATCTGTTTCAAATATAGCAGAGTATGCGACTAAATATATTTATACGAAGGAAAAAGATATATTTACTATAAAGCAAAGTATAGAAAAGACACAAAAAACTTTAATATAGGGCAGAGCATAAAATGTATGAAAACTTTCAATCAATTAAAAAAGCAAAAGAGTATTCAGAAGATACGATTAAAAAATTAAGTAATGATTTTAAATCAAGGCTGAAGATTGATTCTGTAAAGTTTACGATTGTCACAACTGGGTCTTTTGCAAGATGTGAGGCATCAGAAGCATCAGATTTAGATTGTTTTATTATTATTGATAATTTCGACAAGGAAGATAATAACTTTAATCAAAATGATGAGAAAATAAATACTAAAGAACTCTTGAGTAAAGCGATGAATGAAATTGTGTCAAGATATATTAAAAAAGATGCTGGAAGTACTGGAACCTTTGGAATTGATGCTGTGGTAAAAATCGATGACTTATTAACAAACATGGGTGGTCAAAATGATGACAATATCCAATTTAGCCGTAGGATGCTTTTCTTGTTGGAAGGTAAAAGTTTGTTTAATGATGCACTTTTTCAAACATTTAGAAGAAATCTCATTGAAAAATATATTAAAGAAACTGTATCAGACCATCAGTTAAGTAGGTTTTTTCTCAATGATATTATTCGTTTTTATAGAATGATGGCTACAGACTTTGAGTATAAAGTTTCAGAGGATGGAAAGTCATGGGGCGTGAGAAATATTAAATTAACATTTTCAAGAAAATTACTTTACTTTGGTGGAGTGCTTACTGTGGCTGAAACGGCACAAAAAACAAGAGAAACAAAAATTAAGGAGACATTACTTTTGTTAGATATGTCTCCTTTGGAAAGAATAAATCATTTAGCAGTATCAGGCTCTGAAAAAGTTTTTAAATCATATGATTATTTTTTGGAAAAATTGTCCGATTCGGATATTCGAAAAGAATTAGATAAGGCAAAAGTTGAACAAATGCCAATAGATAATCCTGAAATATTTAGAGAAATGAAAAATGAAAGTAAACATTTTTCTTGGGCTTTATCTTCAGTATTAAAAAATACATATGATGATACCCATCCTATTCACCATGCACTTATCTTTTAATGTTGAATAAATTCTTTTTTCTTAGGCATGGGATAACCAACTTTAATAAAGCTAAAAGATATACAGGACATGAAGATATAGCATTATCTTCTTCTGCTTATGAAGAAATTAAAAATACATTACCTTTACTAAACAATAGAAATATTTCAATAATCTACTCTAGCCCTTTATTGAGAGCTAGACAAACAGCACATATTATTGCAAATTATTTAAGTGTTCCAATTGTAATAGTTGATGAATTTAAAGAAAGAAGTTTTGGTCTATTTGAAGGAAAAAGGAAATTACAATATATAAAAAAATGTTTTCCTGAAGGACAGACATTATATAGCTACAGAAAACAAGTTTTAAAAGGATTAAGGAGTATTAAAATAGAAAATGATTCTTTAATTATTGCTCATTCTGGTACCTATAAAGTGTTGATGAAATATTATTATAGAATTAGTCCTAAGTATAGTGTGAAAAATAATGAATTAATATATTTTGACTTGAAAGAAAAACATCCTACTGCAATAAACGATACAGAGTATCTTAAATCATCAAAGTGCAATGCAAAAAGATTAGATGAAGCCATAGTTGAGATTGAGAATATGATGTTTAATGGGTTAGATAGTGATAATAAATACAATGAACAATAACCCAAACTTCAAACCTCACCTAGCCTATTCAGCCTCAGCAGGAAGTGGAAAAACTTTTGCCTTGTCAGTTCGCTACATCTCGCTTCTATTTATGGGAGAGTCGCCATCAAGCATACTTGCAGCTACCTTTACTAACAAAGCAGCAGCAGAGATGCGGCAGAGGGTGGTGGATTCTCTTCGTAATCTTGGGGATAATGAAGCATTTTTAGGTGCTGTATTGGAGCAGACTGGGTTTTCTGAGGAGGAAATATTTAAAAAACAGCCAGAGGTGTTGGCTAGGTTTTTGTCCCATAGTTCTTATATAGTGACACTTGACAGTTTCTTTTCTGGTATCTTGCGTTCTGCTTCGCTCGAACTTGGGCTAGAGCCAGACTTTGTGACAAAGACTGAAGGGGACGATGAGCTGGAGAAACACTTTTTAGATGAAGTGCAGGCAAACAGTTTACTTGCTAATCTGGTAAAATTGGCTATAGATATAGAAGACAAACGCTTTGGGAAGATATTTGACCTGATGCAGAACTTTTACAAGGTTGACCCTTTACTACCAAAGAAAAAAGAGAGTAACTTAGTCTTAGCTAAGCAAGAAGAAGCGTGTGAAGTGCTAAGACTCAAGATGATAAAGGCACTCACAGATGCTGGGGCAGCAGTACGGTGTATGAAGCAGTTTGAGACGAAGAGTACTAAAGAACTTTTTACTAAAGGACTATTTGAAAAAGAGACTATAGTGGAACATTCTTGGTATAAGAAAGTGGCTAATGATGAGATAGAGGGACTCTATGCGTTCCTTAAAATTGAACTAGGTAAATGGGCAGAGGCTAGAGAATCCATAGTTTTGCATAATCTTTTTACTATTTATGACTACTACAAAAATGCCAACATTACTAATGCTAAGAGTTCGGGTGTGCTGAGCTTTGATGACTTGACTTATTTTACCTATAGGTTACTGCATGAGAGCATCTCGAAAGAGTTTTTGTATTTTAAGATAGATGCGAAGTTTAAACATATACTGCTTGATGAGCTTCAAGATACCTCTACCTTGCAGTTTTTACTTCTCAAACCTCTCATAGATGAAATCTTTGCAGGGCAAGGGCAGAGTGAGTTTAAGTCGTTTTTTTATGTAGGGGATACCAAGCAGTCACTCTACCGTTTTCGTGGTGGAGTAGAAGAGCTTTTTGATAAGGTGGCAGAAAACTATGGGGTAGAAGTACTTCCTATGGATACCAACTACCGAAGCTCCAAGTCTGTGGTAGAGCAGGTCAATAGATGGTTTGAGCCTACCATGAAAGGCTATATTCCTCAGAAAAATAAAGCAGGGGCGAGTGAGGGCTATGTGGAAGTGCTAGAGTCTGAAGAACTCATAGACGAAGCAGTCAAGCAAAGCAAGAAGCTTTTGGAGCTAGGAGTCAATGTAGATGACATAGCTTTTCTAGTAAGTACAAACAAAGATGGACAGACCTTACAAGAGGCTTGTCAACAGGAGGGCATTGATACGCTACTCAAAACATCTAGCTCATTAAAGAATATACCAAAAATTGCTGCATTGGTGGCAATGACAGAGTACCTTTTCTTTGGCGAGAAGATAGATGCACAGGCGATGCTTTTAAAGGTGGGTAAAACCTTAGAGGAGATTGATGCCTCATGGTTCTCGGCGTTTATGTCTCCTCTGCAAGTGCTAGATAGGTTGGTGCGTGAGTTTGGGTATTTTGATGAGGACTTGAATGTATTGAAGCTTTTAGAGTTTGCTTCTAGCTATAACGACATACCTACTTTTGTAGAGGAGTTTAGTACTTCCAGCATTGCTGTGGCATCCAATACAATTCACGGTGCGAAGATAATGACTATACATGGCTCTAAGGGTTTGGAGTTTGAGTATGTGATACTACTAGACAAACTCACGCGTAAAAACTCTGATAAATCAGCACTACTCTACCACTATAATGAACAGCTACATATAGACAAGATACTCTACCGTACCAAAGGAAGAGAGAACTTTGACGTTGAGTATGCTAAGATAGTAGAAGAGCGTAAGACCTCTGCAGAAAAAGACAGCATGAATGTACTCTATGTAGCACTCACGCGTGCAGTAGAGGGGATGATAATCATACGAAAGCCTAAAGATTCTATATTTGATGCTCTTGTAATGACCCTAGTGAGATTGGGAGCATTGAGAATCAGGAATGAGGAGTTAGGAATGAGGAATGATGGTGGGCAGATGGAGTCTGCTATTGTACTATCTAATTATGGGACACAAGAAACACCTGAAAAGTCTGAAGAAGAAGAAAAAGATTACGAAGCCATACTTTTTGGTACGGCTTTGCACTATACATTAGAAATGCTAGGCTCTTTTGATGAGATGAGTTTAAATCTCGCCATGATGTCTATGAAAAATAAATACGGACAAGAGCTTAGTGATGAAAGCATAAACGAAATAGAAAGTCGTGTAAGACTGCTCATAAAAAATGAGGAATTTCAAACTTTACTACAAAATGCACAAGTACGAAAAGAACAGTCCATCTCTTATGAGGGAGAACTAAAGCAGATAGACTTGCTCTTAGAGTATGAGGACTATAATCTAGTTATTGACTATAAGAGTTCTAAGAAGTATAGTTTGAAGCATCAGAGTCAGGTGGGGTATTATAAGAAAGCTATTGGGAATATAACGGGGAATAAGACTGAGGGGATGATTATTTACCTCTTAGATGGTACAATTAAGATAGAAAAAATATAAAGAGAAATGAAATGAAAAAAGAGATACAAAAATTTGATAAATTTATAAAAAAAGAAACAAAAAACGAGCTGAATGCTTTTGATGAAACGATTGAAATATTTATAGAGCTTATCAATCCTGAGATTAGTACAAATCAACAAAGTCTTGTGGATAGAATGGGTGCTTATATTGAGTTCGACAGTGTGGAGAGAATTCAAACATTTTTTGACCACTATTTTGACTATCAGAATAAAATCATAGAGCATATAGAGAGTTCACTCAGCTTGTCTAGCGAGAAAGAGTTCACTTCTTTTATGAGCGAATGGGCAAACAATCTTTTACAAACCATAGCAAAAGAAGAGAGAGTGACGGATGTGATTGAAAATGTCTATTACCTGTATGAGAGTGTAGTAGAAATGTATGGCATTGATTTGATGAAAAATCCTGAAAATTCTCGTGATGAAATGTTAAGAGTATTTGGTTCTGAAGATGTTACAGATATGTTTTCTTTTATGATTGTAATCGCTTACGAAATGGAAGATAGTAAAGATGAAGATGAAGATGCATTGCAACGCTTAGTGGAGCTTATGATTTCTTTTAGTATTGCGATGAATCAAATACGAAAACTAAAATATGAAGAGAATCAAAATAAAAAGGCACTCCATAACAGTTTTGGTGCTGCAGTAAATCAGCCTAACTATAATGTAGGCAGAAATGACCCGTGTCCTTGTGGAAGTGGTAAAAAATATAAAAAGTGTTGCCTTAATAAAGAAAAAACACCTTTTGAGTCTATTAAATCTTCTGAACCAGTACCTCCATTAGAGCTATTGAGAGAGGCAGAGGTAACAGAGTTTTATGCAGTGTGGTCTAGATTTATGGCATTTGCGGGGAAAGAATTTTGTGCTATGAATAATCTTCGTTATCAGGCAATTTATGAGAAAGACAGTGGGGGTAAGTTTCTCTTAAAAGAGACCGCTGTAAAAGATAGCTATTATCTGAAACTACGAGAGTTTTTAATAGATAATTTTCAGGAACTAATCGCTAATTATATATCTTCCAAGAAAATAAGCACCTATAATGTTGGCATACTCAATATGCTCAAAGTAAAACATCTTTATTCTGATTTTTAT
>JAAXPZ010000009.1 GCA_012329065.1 Sulfurovum sp.
CCCACCTCATATTTAATGAACTGTGTTACAATATTTTGAATACTTGGGTCTTCTATAGGGTGCATATACGCCACTCTTGCCATATGTCTTTTGCTGGCTGTAGTTATCTGGTATTTAATCTGCTGGCTATCATCATTTATACGAGTCCCCAAGACAATGATTGCTCTAGAATCTGCAATATCTTTCATAGTGCCACTATATAGGCTTTTGCCAGACACTGAAGAATAAGCCTGCATGAATCTCTGATAATGTCTCGCTTCATGATTTATCAGCTTAAATCCAAGCTTCTCCTTTAGCTTCTGTAATATGTGTGCTTCTTCATTGGTTATTTTGGAATCAAACACAATACTCTCGGCAACCATGAAAGCTTCTATGGCTCTGTCAAACGCCTTTTTATCCATCTTGGCATCCTTGTTGGAAAAATCAAAATCAAATCTACTTCTACCACATATACTAGCATATTCCCAGTCATTTGTCACGCGGTATATCTTATCTTGTTTGACCTCGTAGTATATCTGACACCCTCCACTACAATGACTACAAGTTGCGGGTATCTTCTGAAGCTCCCATGCATTACTAGTGTATTTAAAGTCTGTAGCGACCAAGGCACCTACAGGGCAAACCGCAGCAGATTCACCAAGTGACATATCACTATGATCCATTTTGCTATTGATTATAGTGGATTTATACCCACCTGCTTCTATCTGCAAGGCTTCATTGCCTGTAATTTCATTGGAAACTCTCACACACTTTTCACACATAATGCATAGCGAAGGATCGTAAGACACAAAACCCCAGTCCTGCACAGGCCTATGCTGGTCCCTAGTTGCAAAAGGCTGCTCAGAGACATCAAATTCAAGTGTTTTGTTTTGTAGGTCGCACTCTCCACTTTTATCACATACACCACATTCTAAAGGATGGTTCACGCCATAAAGCTTCATAATGTTTTGTCTTTCTCGATATAACTCAGAATTATTGCTATGAATTACTGCACCGTCTACTGCTCTTTCTTGGCATGAAAGTATCATACCCTCCACTCCTTCTACACTCACTACACACATACGACACGAAGCGATTGGCATGACTTTGGTCAAATAGCACATAGTAGGAATGTAGATATCATTGGCTCTAGCAATTTCCAATATTGTTTGTCCAGAGATGGCTTGGCATGTTTTGCCATCTATGGTTACGGTAATTGGCTTTTTTCTCTCTCTTCTTGTGCTCATCTGCTCACCATCATATAGCAACCATAGAGATATAATAGCACCTCATGCACCTTTCTGCCTCAGCAACTGCCTCTTCACCTGTGAAGCCAAAATTAACCTCTTTGTTGCTAGTTTTTCTCTCTTCAACACCAAGTTTTTCACTCACTTCTCTAGGCAGTCCTGGCATCCAGCCTGTAATCGTCTCTTTTTTATTATAAACTCTGAGTTTATTGAGATGATCTTCCATGATCTCATCATCAGTCAGAGTACACTTGCCACCATTATAAAGATATCTACTGATCACAGAGGCTACTCTTTTTGCTTGACCAACGGCATTTACTATAGTCATAGGACCATATTCACAGTCACCAGCAGCAAAAAGTCCATCTCTTGATGTCATAAAATCTTTCCCGTTAGTCAAGATAGAATTCCATGATGTCATCTTGATATCCCATTCTTCTGGCAATATCTGAGTATCAAGAGATTGAGATACGGCAGGGATTAGATAGTCGCACTCCAGCTCAAAGTCACCACCCTCGATTTTGACTAGCTGTGGCCTACCGCCGTCTGGATCAGGCACCAACTCGAAGGTATCTACTATGAGCTTGGTGATATTCTCTCCATCATCTATAATCTCTCTTATTGATGAATGAAACACAAACTCTACACCCTCTTCTACTGATTCGTGATACTCTTCATAGGTAGTGTTTCGTATAATGGTTTTTTCATCTCTTCGATAAAGCATAGTTACTTTCTCTGCCCCCTCCCTGATAGAGCATCTCACCACATCCATAGATGTAAATCCACCACCCACACAGACTACTTTTTTATCTTTAAGTTCATTGCTTACTGGGCTTCCTATGTCGTATTTGTGCCAAAGATTAACTTTGTCTAGCATTGAGATTGCACCCCAATAGCCACCCATATCAGGATTCTCATTATCTGCACGAACCTTTTTGGACAATCTAGCACCAAACCCAAGCATCACCACATCATACTCAGTATCCAGCTCTTTAAGCCTATTTGCATCTACTCTATGATTATTATATATACTAACAGCCTCCAGTTCGAGTACAAGATCTATATCTTTTTGATATTTGGCGATTGGCATACGATATTCAGGTACACCTACAGCCACTTCCCCACCATTTACAGGAAGATCCTCAAAGATATCCACCTTGATTCCTTCTAGTGCTAAATAATACGCTGCTGTTAACCCTGCTGGTCCTGCACCTATGATCGCTACTTTTTTACCATCATTTCTAAGGGGCTTAGGCTCCTGAGGGTGTAGCCATGCAAGCCCGTGATCCGTTTCATAGTCTGCACCTAGCCTTTTGAGCTCCATGATAGAAATAGGCTCATCAAGATTGGCTCTCCTGCAAGCGTCCTCACAGGGATGCGGACAAACCCTGCCACAGGTATGTGCTAGTGGCATTGTCTGCCTAGTTGCTGCTAATGATTCACTAAATTGCAGATCTCTGACACCTTCTATATAGGCAGGGATGTCCACATGTGCAGGACAAACATCCATGCACGGAGCAGTAACCTTGGCAATATAGTCTATATCATCTTCATAATGCTTAGATTTTTTCTGCTCCAAAATACAAGTATCAAATTGCCCTTTGTAGTGCTCTATAAGATCCAGTATCGGCTTAGGCACAGTACGCCCAATCTCGCACTTAGAGGTCAACATCATGGTTTGGCTTATTTCCCGAAGGTGCTCTATGTCTGCAAAAGATCCCTCACCTCTAGCAATCTTGTCTAACATATCGTATAAGATACGCCCTCCCCATCTGCCTGGTGCACAACGACCGCAGGCTTCAGAGTACTCCTGATACTGTGCAGCATACTCTGTTGCCAGCCTCACCGCATCGATATCATCATCAAATATAGCTACCCCATCCCAACCTATAAAGGCTTTGGATTTCGTATCTGCTGTATATTCAGCAGGCAACTTGAAACCAGACTCAGGAAGCTCATCACCAAATTTTTGACGATTATCAATAAATTCTCCTTGCCATGTGGAAAAAACTACAGCAGACATTATTTTTCCTCTGCCTCTATGACAGAAGCTTCAGTTTCAGCTCTTGTGGCCAAATAAGCCTCTTGTCTAGACTTTTGTGTTTTGGTATCTAATTTCTTGACCACTATTGTCCAGTCAACCTCGTTGAATTTTAGAGAGTTCATTAGTTCATGCCCACTCTCTTTGATAACATCTGCACTTTTTTGAATAGAAGAAAAATCACCAACCTCAAAAAGGAAAATAGCATTTTCATCTACTTTTGTCTCTTTCTCTATCAACTCAAGCATTTTTCCGTAAAAATCATCTTCTAAGTGTCTTAAATCAAATCGTTTCATCTCCACTCCCTAACGGTCAACTTCGCCAAAGACGATATTGGATGAGCTTATCATCGTAACTACATCTGCGAGATATGTGCCCACCAGCACCTTCTGCAGAATCCCTGTATGATAAAAACTAGGTGCTCTACACTTCAGCCTGTATGCATAAGGCTCACCCTCAGACTTGATATAAAAACCGAGCTCTCCCTTGGGAGACTCTGTGGGCACATACACTTCACCTTTTGGTGGACGCATACCTTGAGTGACTAGCACAAAATGCTGCATCAGCGCATAGTTTTGTGTCATGATTTCCTCTTTGCTTGCAGATATATATTGAGGAGCATGAGCCATCAGTTGAGGCTCAGTTTTTTTATACATAGGTATAAGCTGCTTGATGATTTTGGATGATTGTCTCATCTCTTCGATGTGCAGCATATACCTGCCATAGCTATCATTTCTATCACTCACTGGTATATCAAAATCAAGCTCTCCATACAACTCATACGGCTCCTCTTTTCTAATATCATACTGTACTCCTGCGCCTCGCAGTATAGGACCCGTACAGCCCCAAGAAAGTGCATCTTCTGCATCTATCACTCCAACACCTTCTAGCCGCATCTTCCAGATACGATTTTCAGTCAAAAGCGGTTCATAGGTATGATCAAGCTCATGCTCAAGCTTATCTAAAAACGCCATCATTTGCACCAACCAACCTTCTGGAAGATCTAGCGGTACGCCACCGATTCGTACAGAAGAGTGTGTTAATCTCGCTCCACAATAATCTTCCATCAAGTCCATAGCAAATTCTCTTTCTCTAAAAGCGTAGAGGAAAACTGACATAGCACCTATATCCAACGCATGAGTAGCAAGGAAAAAAAGATGGGATATGATACGATTGAGCTCCAAAAGCATAGTTCTAATCACTTGTGCTCTACGGGGAGCCTCGATACCCAGTAGCTTTTCAACTGCCAATGCATATGCATAATTATTTGCTGTTGAAGCGATATAGTCAAGCCTGTCTGTTGTAGGCAAAAACTCATTATAGGTCATATTCTCTGCCATCTTTTCAATGCCCCTGTGAAGATATCCAATATCAGGATAGGCTTTAACTACCATCTCTCCATCAAGTTCCAGTACTAGCCTCAGTTGTCCGTGAGCTGAAGGGTGTTGAGGACCAAAGTTGACAACCATGGTATTGTCATCTCTTTCGAAATTTAGATTCTCAAAAAATGGTACCAGTTTGTTAGGTTGTTGCATCATTTACCCCCTATCTTCTCTCATCTAATTGCTTAGATGACTTATTATAGTTCACAAATCGTGCTTTACTGTATTCTATAGGTGCTTCTTTCTCTGCAGATGAGATATCTGCATCAAATTCTCTCTCATATCCTACTCTTGAGAAACGCTTAGTGTCGTATCTATCTATGCTGGCTGGATCACGATTTTCTGGACCTATAACATCCCTGTATTCTTTGCCAAAGATCTTATCAACTTCATACCACGATGCTGCCTCATCACCCTCTAGAGGGTAAGTCTTAAGCAACGGATGCCCCTCCCAGTCATCAGGCATCAAGATTCTCTTCATGAATGGATGATTATTCGCAACGATACCAAACATATCATACATCTCTCTTTCTGCAAAGTTGGCACTATTATAGAGAGGTACTACACTCTCTATCGCATGTCCTTCTTTTATACGCGTAAGCACCCTGACTCTTTTGGCTTTCTTAAGATTGAGCATCTGATAAAATATCTCAAATTCTCCATCTTGTGCCAGATAGTCAACTGCAGATATTTCAGAACACATAGCATAATCATACTGTTCCTTCATAAGTTTGAGTACTTTGAAATTATCTTCAGGGTTGATGTAAATTATCATCTGCCCTATCTGAATATAGGCATCCTTGACCTCAATGCTCTCCTTCATCACCTCTAATAGCTTAGAAAAGTGTGCATCTTCAGAGACATCTGACTTGGGCACAAAAGGAGCTACCCAAAACCTATCTGTATAGTATGACTTAGCCTGTACATTGTCCTTGGGTGTATATTTTCTCATTATATCATCCTTAGGTTTTGCTTGGTATTTCTGTTCATATCAGCTGACTCTCTACGGATTTTCTTTTGTAGCATCATTAGTGCGTACTGTAGCGTCTCTGGCCTAGGTGCACAACCAGGCAAATAGATGTCCACTGGCACAATTCTGTCAACCCCTTGCACTGTCGCATAAGTATTGAACATTCCTCCAGTGTTGGCACAGGATCCCATAGAGATGACCCATTTAGGCTCCATCATCTGATCATATAGCCTTCGTGTAAACTCAGTATGCTTTTTGGACAAGGTTCCTGCCAGTATCATCACATCTGATTGCCTAGGAGATGCCCTAAAGATTGTACCCATTCGGTCAAAGTCGTAACGACTGGCTCCTGTTGCCATCATCTCTATCGCACAGCAGGCCAAACCATAGGTTAAGGGCCATAGCGAATTTGATCTCCCCCAGTTGACTAGCTTGTCAACAGATGTCAATGCTACAGGCAAACCTGCTGCCGAGGCATAATTTACTTGATGCTGTGCCATTCAAGTGCTCCTTTTTTCCATGCATAGGCAAAGCCAATTGCCAATAAAAGTATAAATAATATCATCTCTACAAATCCAAACCAGCCTAGCAATTTAAAACTTACTGCCCACGGAAACATAAATATAATTTCAACATCAAACAGAATAAAAAGCAGAGCTATTAGAAAAAACTGAATAGAGATACTATTTGGCTGCTTGTTAACACGAGGACCACACTCATATATGGACATCTTCAGCTTTTCTGTATCAAGTCTTGCCATTTTGCGACTGACAAATCGCTGCAATATCAAAACGCCATAAAAAGATACTACTGTCAGTATAAGTAGAAAAAAGATCCCAAAATATGGATGAGCCGAAACAGTATGAGTCATCGCAACTCCTTCAATAATTATATTACACAAATACTATCAAAATCAAATGAGAAAAAGACTGAATCACCGTTCAGTTATTGATTTTCTGCAAACTTTATGTAACTATGTGAAACATAGACTATATAATCAATAGATATAGAACACTCTTATCTCATAATATACACAAGGGTGCCTCTAATAATAGGTAACATGTATCAACCATGTAGATGTGTATCATGTAGGTGCTAGATTGAAAGACTTGGATAAGAAGTGCTTGAAATAAAATTGACTTTAGATAGTATTTTAGCTATAATGATTAAAAATATAAGGGTATAGACAATATGTTATCTTTTTTACCAAAATCTCCATCTGAAATTCAAGATGAGCTAAAAGCCAAATTTAAAGCAAAAAGAAAAGCTTTAAAACTTACCCAAGAGCAGCTTGCCATAAAAAGTGGAGTGAGTTTAGGCTCTCTTAAACGCTTTGAAGCATCTGGGCAAATATCCTTAGAATCACTTTTAAAATTGGCTTTTATTTTGGAGTGTTTGGGGGATTTTGATGGGGTTTGTCAGCAGAAGGAAGAGATGCCTAAGAGTATTGAGGATTTGATATGAATGAGAATGTATTTAAAAGTAATAAGTTAGATAAAAATGCAACAGTTCAAATGGAAGGAAGAAGGGAGGTTGTTAGAGATGTAGATTACTACAATTTGGATATGATTATCTCTCTTGGCTACAGGGTCCACTCGATACAAGCTACGAAGTTTCGTCAATGGGCAACAAAGGTACTTAAAAGCTATCTTATAGATGGCTATGCCCTAAATCAAAAAAAGCTACAACGAACAAAACTCAAAGAACTAGAAACTACTCTAAATCTAATCAGACAGACCATGAGCCAAAAAGAGTTATCGACTTATGAAGCCAAAGGTTTTGTAGAGATAGTGAGCAGCTATGCTAAAAGTTGGGCATTGCTTCAGGGGTACTTGTTTGTATTGTTTTTGCACAAAAACGGCATACTCTACAAAACCAATAGCGAAGCGAAGATAAACGACAATGCTCTGGCTTCATTAGCTCTGCTGGTCGCTACCTCTGCACCTGAGCAGAAAGATATTATTATTAAGTTGGTTATGAATATATTGGTGGAAGAGTTTTAGAGTTCGATAAATAAATAGTTTAGAAAGTTTATTGAAAGTTTTATATAAAAATATGTCAATTTGACATATTTTTC
>JAAXPZ010000017.1 GCA_012329065.1 Sulfurovum sp.
GCTAGCTCATAAGGTTCGAGTATTCGCCCACTCTCAAGATACAATGCTGTGGTAAATTTGGCTACTTTAGTCTCTATTTTCATGCTTATCTTTGGAATTGATTTGGAAACATTTTATCAAAAATGGGCTTTGGGCTTATTGCAGCATTTACGCTATTGTGTTATGATTGACTACATTCACAATCAGGATAACATCATGAAAAAAATAATTATACTCTTGAATATCTCTTTTGCTCTGCTTTTTGCTGCCACTCCCGAACAAGTCGAACGCTATATCTCATTATCTCAAGCTGAAGAGGAGCTACTAGAACTTGAATCCAGCTTTTCTGCAATGCAAAGCAAAGTATCAGCCAAAGATACCAACAGTAGCACTTACGACACTGAGCTTCTGAGTATTAGATTTCGTGAACATCTACAAAAAACACTTAGTGAAAATGAAATGGAAAAAGTGCTAGAGAACTACAAAAATGAAATACTACTAAAATTTGTATCAGCTACCAATGACCCAGATAGAGATCCATATGACGCTATGTCATATGTAAAAAAACTCAAAACTGATGCAAGTGCACAGATACGCATAGGTATTACAGAAAAGATCAACAAAATATATAGCAACAAAGAGGCCATGTATGCTATGATAAATACACTTATAGAGCCTATGATGAAAACTATACAAACCAAAGCATCCAACGATAAAAATGTCGAGAAAATGAAAAAGACTTTTGTTGACAGGGTAGTAAAAAAAGCAATTGAGGATAGCAACAATGAAATACTGTATGCAACTAGAGAATTTACAATAAAAGAACTAGAAGAGCTACTTAAGATTGCCAAAACTCCTGCCACAGGCTACGAAATCAAAGCTCTTTATGATAGTGTAGCATTCGCAATGCAAGAACTTGTGGGACAGATGGCAAGTCAGATGGAATACATTTCAAGATAAAATAGTACGATATCAGCTTGGCACACTAACCATATACTGTTTGATATTGCTTCATGAATTCTATAAGCTTATCTAGGGTCATGGGCTTAGCAAAATAATACCCTTGTCCAGCATCGCACCCTTGCTTCCTGAGAAACTCTTCTTGCTCTTTAGTCTCTATACCTTCGGCAATCACGGAGTATTCCAAACTTTTTCCCAATGCTATAATTGCTTTTGAAATCTCTTTATTGTGGATATCGCTTTCGATATCAGATACAAATGATTTATCGATTTTGATAGAATCAATAGGCAATCTCTTCAAGTAACTCATTGATGAGTAGCCTGTCCCAAAATCATCGATAGCGATATGAAACCCTACATCGTGCAAAATATTCAAAATATTAAGATTCTCTATTGTATGTTCAACTATCGTATGCTCTGTAATCTCTAATTCTATTTTATTGGGCGAAACACCCATTTCTGAAGTTATGTCCCAAAAACGATCAACAAAATCATTTGCTCGAAATTGAATGCTTGAAACATTAATAGAGAGTAAATCTACAACTATCCCAGATTCTCTCAACTGCATATAGTTTCTACAAGCTTCTTCAAGCACAAAGTACCCTATGTCCACTATCATCCCCGTCTCTTCGGCGATAGGTATAAACTCATTTGGACCTATACTACCAAGAAGAGGATTTGTCCACCTTATCAACGCCTCCACACCAACGACTTGACCTGTCTGTAGGCTATATTTTGGCTGATAACATAATGTCATCTCTTCGTTTTTCAAAGCACTTAACAATCCTTGCTCAATATCAAGTCTTCTTCGTGCGTCCCATGAGTGCTTTTTTGTATAAAATACATAACTATTCTTACCATTTGCTTTAGCAAAATACATAGCTGAATCAGCATTCTTTATTAATTCATTAAAATCATCACCATCTTTGGGATATATTGATATACCAATACTGGCAGATACATTAAGATGATAATTGTCCACAATAATTGATTCTCTTATGACACTTAGTAATTTTTCAGCTCTTTTAGCTACATCGTGGTTACTTTTTATGGTTTGTGATATCAATACAAACTCATCACCTCCTAATCTTGCCAAAAACTCACCCTTTACAATGTTTTTCTTAATACGATCAGCGATACAGATAAGTATTTTGTCTCCTGTGTGATGGCCTAGTGTATCATTTATATTTTTGAAGCGATCAAGATCAATAAAATACACAGCAAAACTACCAGCCTCCTTTTTTGGCAATTCTATCATATCCTCAATTCTGTTCTTAAATTGTACTCGATTTGGCAGTTTTGTCAGGTCATCATAATAAGCAAAAAAGTTTATCTTCTCTTCCATATCAATTATCTCTTCAAGATTCGTATACACAATTATATAGTTCTCTACTTGAGAGTCCTCATTTTTTATCGATACTATCTTAAGCCAAACAGGTACACAGTAATTATCGTTACAGATATTTACCCTTCCAGACCACTTTCCAGCAATACTAACCTGATATTCCACCTTCTTAAATAGTATTGGATCATTCAGTACCACACCTACACCCAAAGATATATCTCCTATACAATTTTCTTTTGGACATCCAAGCATATTTTCAAGTGCTGTATTTGAGGATACCACCTTAAAATCTTTATCGGTCACCTGTATACCATCTGTAGTATTTTCATAAACTATAGATGCTTGCTGCAAGGACTTTTGCTGCTCTATATACTCTCCAATATTTTGTTTTATAGCCAAATACTGAACAAGCTTGTTGTTAACAACTATAGGAACAATAGAGACTTTTTCATACAGCAGTGCTCCGTCCTTTCTCATATTGATTAGTTCCCCATCCCATCTTTTACCCTCATCCAATACTCTGTTCATCTCCTCAAACACCTTGTTGTCAACTAATCCTGACTTTAAGATATTGGGATTTTTGCCATAAGCTTCCTCTTTGCTATATCCTGTATTCTTCACAAAAGCATCATTAACGAACTCTATATTTCTATCTTTGTCTGTTATAACAATCGTATTGCTACTATTTTCTACAGCTAGTCTGTATGCAAGTAGCTTTTTTTTCTTTTTTTCTTCAATACTATATCGATATATTAATACAAGTAGAAATAGAAAAGCTAGTGAAAAAAAGACAAAAGCAATACTCTTTTGTCTATCCCTTATATCATTATGGATATCAATTAACTCACCATAAACTAAGCGGGTTTGATTTAGCATATCATATTTAGAATTCTTTTCCAATATAGACTCTACCTTGTATAGCTCGGTCAAGAATTTTTGTAAATGAGTCGATAAAGAGTGATGAGACTTGCTTTTAGATCCTTGCTTGAGTTGCATTGACATAGCAATAAGTCTCTTCTTGTTAATAGATATACCTATTAGTAAGCGAGATACAGAAAACAGTATATCATATACCAAGTCACACTCTTTATAGTCCCTACAAGTGCCTCTAATAGTTTTACCTATATCTCCAATAGCATGAATAGAGTTAGCCAGTCTAGCATTGTGCATTTGAAATCTTTGCATCAGATCGTTTTTTTGATAAAACATTTGCTCAAGATTCAAAATTTGCTTATACACGCCTTTACCATATGATGTGCTAGCTATTGAGCTATGTCTAAGTATGTAAAGCTGCTTTTCAATCTCTTTTTGAATGTGCTGCGGTTCAACATGCTTTAGCAAACGGTACTTTTGTCTAAAAATCGCCTCCATTTTAAAGTTTGACTTTCCTATGCTCTGTAGTGCTTCTTGGTAATTATTAAAATTCTTTAACTTGTTGTCAATATTTATAAGATGCAGAAACAGTCCAAATAAGACAGCAATGAAAAGCATGACTATGAGAGTAAATGATGATCTGCCTAAAAATATTTTTCCTGAAAACTTCCTCATTGTCTACTCTTTACTATGTCTGGTATCTCACCTGTAAGTGATTTCAAAAACTCAACTATGGCATCTACCTCTTCAATAGCAATATAACGACCAATCTGATACTTTGCCATAATGTCCACAGCTTTTTTGAGTATTTTGGTCTTTCCGTCATGCATATATGGTGCAGTAAGCTCTATAGTGCGAAGGGTCGGAACCTTGAAAACAAATCGATCATCTTGTCTTCGTATTATTTTATATCTTCCAAAATTTGTACTATGATAATCTTCATATACTCCAAATTTGTTATACAAGTTACCACCAATATTAATACCGTTGTGACACAATATATACCCCTTTGAAGTAAACAAGAAATATCCCCTTTCTCTCTCTACTAATAGATTTTTTGTCTCCTTTTAGATACCTGTCAAAGGGAGCGTTAGGTGTCACAAGGGCTTTTTCGAACTCTGCAATAGAGCCTGTGACATTATCTGTAGTAATTCCATTTTCATATATTTCGCCAAAATGCTTCTGATGCCAAGCTATCTTTTTAAGTTTCTTGACGACAGCTGGCATGCTACTATCCATCTCTACATGATTCTCTATCGGTTCTAAAACCTGCTCTATTAGATTTTTGGCTCTACCATCCCAAAATTTCCTAAAGTTAAATACCGTGCTATAGACTGTAGGAGAGTTAATGCTGCCTTCTCTTCCCTCGACACCAAAAGAAAAACGACGACCATCATCTCCACCATCTTGTAGATCGTGGCATAAGGCACACGAGATAGTATTATACCTAGATAAAATAGGATCGAAAAAGAGTTTTTTTTCCAATGCTACCTTATCCTTATTTGTATCAATAGTCTCGGGTATAGATACAATAGCAGAAGAGAAGAGCATAGAAAACGAACCAAAAAATACCGCTAAAGTAAGAACACCTGCCCTAATATATATTTTTAACTTATTATTAATCATAAGTAATTATAGCAGATAATTGCCAAATAAGGTTAATTTAGGGCACCTCTAGAGTATTGAATATAAACATTTATGAGTTTTTTTAAAAAAGAATTTTAAAGTGCCTTTGTTGCCGAACACACTTTTAAAAATTTATTTGTGTCATTGAACCTTTCGGCAAAAGTGTGACTGTATCTCAATTACTCCATAAATCCTTTATCTTTTTTATATTCTTTCGCATCAAAGATACAGTCTTCAAATTAGCACTTATGTTTGCGTCTACTTTAGAAACCTTCGTCTAAATGGATAAAATATTGACATCGCCAACATAAACATAAGTGCAAAATCAATACTTTTACTTTCAGGGTTATAGGTACAACCGCCACCAGAGCTACTGTTGGAATCGTCTCTGCTTCCAGAACCATCTCCATCACCAGCAACTTTGAAGGCAGATCCATCCCATCTAGGCTCAAATGGGAAGGGGAAGCTTGCCCAAGGAGGTGTAGAATCAGCACTACCCATCACCGTACCTGGATAACCATTATTGTCTCCATCTGCAGTACTCGCGGTAATCTTGTCGCCATCTTTTACGATATCCCAAGTGATCTTAAGCCAAGCTCTTGGGCTATTGAAAGTTGGATTTGAGACCTGAAAATCTATATATCCCGTATAGGTACCGTCTCCATTATCAACAATTGGGATACCTGTAGTTCTGTTGTGTGCAGTCCATGGAACACCTATTGTTAGGTGGAAACCATTTACTACCTCTGTAATATTTGGAGCAATTGCACCTGAATTATACTTATGCCCTACACCAAGCTTCAGCAAGCCAGTATGGTTGACCGTCTCACCATCTACAGTTATTGTACCTGTATTAGCAAAATCCCATTCCCATAATCCATTTTTATTCAACGAATAGCCCATTTTGACAGGGGAGTTATCTGGATCTCCATCAGTGTGAGCCCAAGCCTGAAATGCTAGTCCACCCATAGTGGTATTGTATTCATAGTCTGCTGGACAACCTGTCGGCTTGCCACCATCCACATAGGTGCAATAGGTATGTTGAAACTGATCTTCGCTCTGACCACCTTTGTATTTACCCTCAATTCCTGCTGTGCCTGCCTGAGTCATAATACTTGTAGAGGCTAGCACTGCGAAAACTATCAATTGTTTTTTCACAAATCATCTCCTTGTTGTTTGTAATAAAATTAAGAGAATTAAAATAATAATAACACTCTTTATCATTCATGTTGCTAAATCATAACAGTTTTTTACTAAGTAAGACTTGATACTAGTCAATAATTATGATAAAGATGCCTACCACTTATACACTACGCCAGCAGAAATATGCCTGCCTGCTCCTGGTATAAAGGCAGGCACTAGATCACCATTATCGTCTTTTGCTGAGCCATGTATGACATAGCTACTCTGGTATACCTCATCAGCAATATTGTCTAGGCTCGCAAAAAAATAAAGGTTTTTGTTGTATGTATAGTTCAGCTTCAACCCCCACAATACAAATGAGTCCTGAATAGTAGCATTGCTATGATCAGCAAAAGTATCTTTTGGTTGCCATTTAAGATTTGGTGCTATGGCAAAACCATTACCCATGTTGTATCTTAGCTCTGCTTGAATCAGGTGTTTGGGTATGCCTGCTATATCATTGCCATCAAATCTGCCACCATCAAACTTATAGTCTGTATAGTTATACACTATCTTAGCAGACAGATCATCTCCATCTACAATAAAATCATTGGCAAGAATACTATTTAGCTCAAGCTCTATGCCTTGATGATGCGTATCTTCTGCATAGTTTATAGTTCGTCCATTGATGCCAAAATCATCGTCTATCTCCGAAATCAACTCATCTTTTATCCAAGAATAATAATAGCTGAACTTCCAATTTATCTTATCCATCTTGCCCTCTGTGCCCATCTCAACTGTTATGGCATTTTGTAGTCTGAGCGGATTGATACCCGTTGACTGCCTATCATGCACAGGTAGTGCATCGTTGATAACCAATTGCCAAAATGTTGGTGCTTCTGAGCTAAGGCTTACATTCGCATAAAAGCGTATATCTTCATCCAGATGATATATAAGTCCTATCTTGGGATTGAGTGCAGAGTAGCTGAAATCACTATCGAGCAGTCCTAGTGTCTGCTTGTCTTTTATATCTCTTTTGTTTTGAACCCACTGTAGAGAAGCTACAAATTGCCAAGCATCACTAATGCTTTTGACTGCCTGAACTCCAAGTGCCAGATTGCTTGCTTTAAGATCAAGATAGCCAAAACGGTGTATCTTCTGCCCATTTTCTCTGTTGTTGGCATAAAATTCTCTCGGCATGTTGCCATGGCTTGCAGAGACACTAAACTGATATGTGTCTGCTAGCATATCACCCTCACTGTCTATAAATTTTTTATAACTATACTCTATGCCTATACTGTCTGATTTGGTAAGCATATGAGTCAATGGATTTTTAAAATAATCATCTATTCTTTCTATGTATACACCTACTGTCTGCTCGCTATCTTTGCCTCTTAGGGTGCTTTTGTTTGACAGGCGGTACTGCTGTGTATCACGCCAAGGATCTCGCTTAAATACACTGAGTATATTATCAAGAGGCTTATCTGATTCTCCAACTACTGAGTCAGGATTGTTCACGGCTCTGTCTTTGGGTAGCAAAAATGGTATCTGAAAATAATTGTCTGTATAGTGAAAATATGTACGATTCTCAAAGTTCTCTGATTTATAGCCTATATTAAACATCAAGTTGCTTCTTTTTCCTTTGTTGTGTTTTCTGAACCCATCACCTCTGTCATGTCCTGCTATAACATAATAATCCCAGTTTTCATTTTTTCCACCTGTGCTAACGCTACTGTTAAATGCTCCAAATGACCCAGTCTGCAAACGCAACACAGAATCACTATTGCTACCTTTTCTTTGTATGAAATTTATAGCTCCTCCCAGCGTAGAGGCACCAAACTGCATACCGTTTGCACCTCTGTATACAGAGATTAGCATAGACTGCTCTGGATCGAGAAGACCTATAATGAATGCGCCATCTGCCTGATTGACTGGCAAACCATCGTATAGTAGTTGTACCCCACGACTAACTGGATTATCCTGTATCCCTGAGCCCCTGATGTTGAGTCTTGGCTGATCATTGCCACCAAAAAACTCCTGCAATATAATGCCAGATTCGAAATCCAATACATCTTTTAGTGTGGCTTGACTGTCTTTTTTCTTATCCAAATCGATCAGATTGGTTCCCCCAGGTACTTCTGCCAAATCATACTCTATATCTGTGCGGGCAGTATCGCCAGCAGTTGTTTCGACTTCGACTGTAGGTAGCTGTTCTGCTGATACCTTAACCGAGAGTGATATATATGTAAAGCATACGGCACAAACCATAGCATTGTGCATCAATTTTCTTCTTGACTTTTTCTCCAAACGATATATCATTAAAACAGTGAAGATAAAAAATGAGAATGAGAATTGCCACCCAAGAACAGAGCCGTTGTTGCTATCTATATGGAAATCACCTTTATAGTTATTGGCTAGTGCGAACCTAACATCAACAATACCATTCTTTGTGCCATCATCATCAAGTGATCCAGCATCTTGTAGATATATCTCTATAGTATAGTCGTCGATTCTTTTCCAAGTACTTTCTGCTTGTAAGTAAAAGTTTTTTCCTGTATTTTCGAGCCCTTCTTGATTTGCATTAGTATCTACACGAAAGAGTAATAGTTTTTTAGGCAATTCTGCAATCTCAGATGACAACAATGCCGTAAATTTAATCTTTGCCGTAATCTTACCCCCTATTGGGCTTGTGGAAGCTATCTGAAAAACAGGAATGGTCTCGATGCCTCTGCCACTACTTTTATCAAAAGCACTTTTGATACCAGGTGGAGCCTGAAGAGAGATACCTGAACCTAGCTGATGAACCAAGGTCTCCCCTTCGATGCCAAGACTCATTGATATGAACTCTTCAAGCCTATTGCTGTTTCTGCCTTTAAATCTCAAACCATTTGCCATACTTGCATCATCAGCATCAGATCCTGGCTCAAACACATCATATACTCCATCGCTATCACTATCCAAAGGTTCTTTTGGATTGGCACCTAGCTCTATAATATCAGATATGCCATCTGCATCGTTATCATTGAGATCAGGATTGAGATTTAGAGCTATAGCCTCCTCATCAGTAAGCCCATCGTTATTGCTGTCAGAATGATCTGCTCTTGCGACACCATCCCAGGTAGGCTCAAATGGGAAAGGGAAACCTGCCCAAGAAGGGCTCGTATCAGCACTTCCCATCACTGTCCCAGGAAAGCCGTTGCCGTCGCCATCTATCGTAGTTATGGTAAGTGTATTGTTTACCTTGGTGATTTTCCATGTGATTTCCAAAGTAGCGGCAGGATGGCTAAAAATAGGATTAAATACTTGGAAATTGATTAATCCTGTATATGTACTATCGCCGTTGTTAGTTAGCTCAACTGGTCCATAAACGGTAATGGGTACTCCGATGGTGAGCATATATCCTGTGATCTTGCTTTCTGCGTTGCCATCTCCATCTTTATCGATATCGTAAATCTTTCCTTTATCGAAACGAAAGTTAGCAACAAGTGCATCAAAATCCCACTCCCATTGGATTCTCTCAACTGCCTGCCCCATAAACACTGGAGGGTTATTCGGATTATTATCAGTGTGAGCATTAGCTATAAACTGAAAGTCACCCTTGTATTTTCCTGCTAATTGAGTAGCATACGCCCCTGCAGTACCAAGTAAAAATAGTATCAAAAATATTAACCAATATTGTCTTTTCATTATATGTGTTCATCCTCAACCTATAATAATTAATTCTAGTAATCTATATCATAAATATAGTTAATAATAACATATTTGTTGTAAAACTCATAGTTTATACTTTACTACAGCAAAAACTCGCTGTATAAGATTGCTATCCATATCATCGCCACTATCGTAAACGCAACCAATACAGCAAATGCTCCGATATCTTTTGCTTGTTTGGCAAGTTCGTGGTGTTCAAGAGTGACTAGGTCTACAACTCTTTCTATGGCGGAGTTTATAGCCTCAGTCAGAAGTATAAGCCATGTAGAAATAAAGAGTATGCACTTTGACATAAATGCAAGTGGCACAAACAACAACACTATCCCAACAACTGCTATAGCTGCAAGCTGTGTCTTGAACGATGTTTCGCTTTTGAGCACTTCACTCATACCAGCGAGTGCGTATGTAATATTTTTAAAAAGGTTGAACTTTGGTTTATTTGTCATACTCATTACTTTTTGAGCATTTTAGCATAAAACAAGCACAATACGCTATTATTTTAATTGACCGACAGTCGGTCAAAGGAGTATTGATGGCAATAATTGTTGATAAAGATAAAAAACGCCGTGACATAGCGTTGTCTTGTAAGGATCTTTTACTTGAGTGTGGCATCAAAGATTTGACCATTTCTCAGATCGCCAAACAGGCCAGTATAGGCAAAGGTACCATCTATGAATACTTTTCCAACAAAGAAGATATAGTGTTTGAGATAATCACCTCTTTTATAGAAGATAACGAAACAAGACTCGAACAAGTCTCCGAAATGAATATAAGCACAAAAGAGAAAATATTTAGCTTTTATTTTCTCTTTTTTGATGATGAGATATATAAAAAACAATTAAATATATATAAAGAGTATCTTGCTATATCGATGATTAATCCAACTAAAAAAATGATTGATTTTTCTCAAAAGAGCTGTAAAAAATTTAATGATATATCAAACAAGATCATAGAAGAAGCCATAAGTAAAGGTGAGCTAAAACCTGAATCTATAAATATTATACGACATTTGGATATTTATCATACAGGACTCGCTGTAGAGGAACAAAAAAGAGGCATAAATGCCAAACAGGAGATAAGAAATCTTCTGGATTCATTATTTGTATTATTAGAGGAAAATCATGACTAAATTTCAAAACATTATTTTTATATTTTTACTGCTTACGATGTCTGCTTATAGTAAAAAGATATATGCGACATTTGATGTTTTGGCATACAAAAGTGCCAATCTAGCATTTTCGGCTAGCGGTACAGTCGAAAAGATCATGACAGATGTATCTATAATGGTGAAGGCGGGAGATACACTTGCGACACTAAACAACGATGATCTAGTCGCTAAGTACAATATAGCTACTATAGCTATGCATCATGCCAAAAAAGACTACGAGCGGCAACTAATAGCCAAAAATAGTATACAGCAGTCCAAGCTGGATCTCTATAAATTCAAATATAACAATGCTCAAGCAGAAGTCAATTATATCCAGTCATTACTTGCTAAAACCAATCTCAAAGCTCCATTTGACGGTATCATAGCATTTAGGTACATAGAGGCAGGAGATGTAGTAAGCGCCATGGCAGCAAAAACAGCATTTATTTTACAAAGTGTTCGAAAAAGAAAGCTTGTCTTGGAATTTGATCAGAAGTACTGGAAAATGGTACGCACAGGTGATGCTTTTGAGTACAATATAGATGGCTATGAGCAAACATACAGCGGAGTCATCAGTAAAATATATCCAAAAACAAACAGTAAAACACGGAAAATGCTCGCAGAAGTTTATGCTAGTGACTTTGTCGTAGGGCTATTTGGTACTGGCTATATCATTGTAAAAGATGAGGAATCTAAATAGTGTATAGATTTGCCATCAATAGGCCTATCACTACTCTGATGGGATTTATGGCTTTTATTGTCTTTGGGCTGATGTCTTATAAAAGCATGCCCATAAGTCTTTTCCCTAATATAGATTTTCCTGTTGTCTCTATACAGACTGCCTATTATGGTGCTGATGCAGCAACTGTAGAGACCAAAGTGAGCGAAAAAATAGAAGAAGTTGTAAGTGGTATCGATGGCATCAAAAAGCTCACCTCGACCAGCTATGACAACTTCAGCTCAGTGGTCATACAGTTTGAACTAAGCAAAAACCTTGATGCTGCCACCAATGATGTCAGAGACAAACTTGGTTCACTGCAGTTGCCAAGAGAAGTAGAAAAGCCTGTAGTCAAAAAGCTTGGTATGGGCGGGGATGTTATCAGTCTGTTTGTCTCTACAAAAAATAGAGATCTCCAATCTCTCATGAGACTTGTAAATGAAAAACTTAGACCAAAACTTCAAAGAATCAAGGGAGTTGGAGAGATAGAAATATTGGGCTATCAAAATCGTGAGATTAGAGTATTTATAGACCCAGACAAGCTCAACAAGTATGCCATTACAAGCTATGAACTTCAATCTATTATTGCGGCACAAAATATCTCTTTGGGTGCTGGCAAAATTATAGATACAAAACATGAAATAACTATCAAGATACACGCAGATGCAAATTCCACAGAGTCCCTCCAGAACATCGAGATAAAACCAGGGGTTAGGCTCAGTGATATAGCTACAGTGAAGGATGGTCTTAGTGATCCAAAAAGCTTCTCTTTGCTCAACAACAAACAAGGCGTAACACTTGTAGTCAAAAAGATATCTGGAGAAAACACCCTAGACATCATAGAGGGTGTCAAAAAAACTATGCCTTTTCTCAAAGAATTGGCTGGTGAGCAGTATGTACTACAACTGATAGAGGACAAGTCAGATCAAATTTTAGTTAACATAGATAATGTCACATTTGACCTGATATTTGGCTCTTTGTTGGCTATTCTTATAGTATTTGCGTTTCTTAGAAACTTGACTGCTACACTTGTATCTGCTGTTGCTATACCAACTTCTATTATCGGTACATTTGCAATCATAGACTATCTGGGATACGACCTCAATCGCCTCACTATGATTGGGCTCACGCTTGCTATAGGAATTTTTATAGATGATGCTATCGTCGTCATAGAGAACATTAGCAAAAAATTGGAAGAAGGGATGGAATCTTTTAAGGCATCCATAGAGGGCATTTCAGAAGTGGCATTCTCCATCCTCGCTATCTCTTCGGTTCTACTGGCAGTGTTTGTGCCTGTGGCATTCATGGATGGTATAGTTGGACTCTTTTTCAACTCTTTTGCCATGACTGTTGCATCTGGAATTATACTCTCTTTTCTAGTTGCGGTTATGCTGATACCAACACTTGGTGCTAGGACATTAAACAGCAAGCAAAACTGGCTATTTAGATTTACAGAACCTGCATTTGTGTTGCTAGACAAGATATATGTAGCTATATTGAAAATTATACTTCGGTTTAAACTTATAACTGTGATTGCTGCTATAGGACTTTTGGTGTTATCTGCCCTTACTCTAAAAGTGGGCATGGACTTTATGCCCATGGAGGACAATAGCGAATATAGAGTTATGATCAAAGCACCAGTAGGGACAAGTTTGGAGCAGATGAAAAAATATACTGCACCGCTTCTAAAGCAGATACGCTCAGACGAGCTCACAGAGTACACTATATTGTCCATAGGATACAATGCGGCCAACGAGCCACACAAAGCCAAAATATATGTGCGAATTGTCACAAAAGAAAATAGAATAGGCATTTCACAAGAAGATGTTACAAAAAAATATAGGGGAAAATTTGAAAATATTGAAAATCTAAATATAAGTGTAGAAAACCTACCACCATTTGAAACAGGGCAATCAAATTCACCAGTACAGGTCGTTATCACAGGCAGTAGCCTAGATAAGCTAGGAGAGATATCCAAAGAACTCATGATCCAGATGAAAGATATCAAAGGTCTAGTGGATATAGATAGGGACTATGAGCAGGGAAAACCTGAAATATCCATATCTATACTGAGAGAAAATGCCCAAAGAGTCGGAGTGTCTGCTCAAGCCATAACAGCTGTCATCGCAAGTGCCTACTCCAGCGATAGTGCCATATCTTATTATGAGGAGGATGGAAGAGAATTTGATATAACTATGCGTATTGATGATAAATATAGAAACACTATAGAGCATATCAAAGAACTAGAAGTTAGAAGTTCAAATACTGAACTTGTGCTACTAGACGGGCTTATAGAGATCAAAGAAACTAGCAAACTATCGTCCATCAGCAGGCATGATAGGGAGAGAAAAGTATTGGTAACTGCCAGACTAGATGAAGTTAGTTTGGATACCGCAACTAAAGAAATAGAGTCTATTATAGAGTCTATTTTGCCTTCTGGATACAACTTTCACTTTTCTGGAGACATAGAGCAGATGAAAGAGACTGCTGATGCATTTGCAGCTGCTGTGGCTCTGGCAATCATACTCATATACCTCATACTTGCCGCACTATATGAGTCGTTTGTCCAGCCTATTATCATCATGGTATCCATGCCTTTATCTTTCACAGGTGTACTGTTGGTACTTGATTTGACTGGCAATAATTTCAGTCTCTTTGTACTGATTGGTATCATTATGCTATTAGGCATGGTAGGCAAAAATGCTATACTGGTCGTAGACTATGCCAACAGAGCCATCAAAGATGGATTACAAATAGATAAAGCCCTACTTCAAGCGGGAGAGAAAAGGCTTCGCCCTATATTGATGACTACTTTTGCGATGATCGGTGCGATGGCTCCACTAGCATTTGGCACAGGTCCGGGATCAGAGGGAAATGCCCCGATGGCACTAGCAATCATAGGTGGACTAGCTAGCTCAACTATACTATCATTACTTGTTGTGCCAGCTATCTACAAACTGCTCTATCCTATTGATACATGGCTTAGAAAGTGGTACGAGAGAGGAGAGGTGTAGCTACTCCTACTATCCAAACTTTCCAGTGATATATTGTTCTGTCATCTCCTCTTCTGGTTCTAAGAATATCTTTTCTGTTTTATTGTGCTCTATCAATTTCCCTAGATGAAAAAAAGCAGCCGTGTCAGATATTCTTGATGCCTGCTGCATATTATGTGTGACGATAATGATTGTATATTTTTCCTTGAGTCTAGTCATTAGATTTTCGATTACTTGAGTAGAGATAGGGTCGAGTGCAGAAGTTGGCTCATCCATGAGTATCACTTCTGGTTCAACAGCAATAGCTCTAGCGATACAAAGACGCTGTTGCTGTCCCCCTGATAGATTTGTGCCACTTTTGTTTAATATATCTTTGACTTCATCCCACAATCCAGCATCTTTAAGTGCTTTTTCAACCAGCAAATCACATGCCTTCCCCTTTTTTACCATATCGTGCATCAATGGAGCATAAGCAACATTGTCATAAATACTTTTTGGAAAAGGATTTGGCTGCTGAAAGACCATACCAACCTTTTTCCTCACTGACACTTCATCTACCTCTGGAGCATAAATATCACGACCGTTAATAATAACCTTTCCTTCTATTCTTATGCCATCTATAAGATCATTCATGCGATTCAAACATCTTAGATATGTAGACTTTCCACAGCCTGAAGGACCAATAAGAGCTGTAATTTTATTTTCATATATGCCTAGACTCACACCATCAAGTGCAAGTTTTTTCCCATACCATAGCTTTAGATTTTCAGTTTTTACTTTTATATTTAGCATTGTTTACCTTACCAGCTTTTTGAGTATTTATTTCTTAGATAGATTGCCACAGCATTAAGCGAAAGCAAAATGCCCAATAGTACCAGTATTCCAGCTGCTGTCCTCTCGATATAGGCTCTCTCTGGCATCCCTGCCCATGTAAATATCTGTGCAGGCATAACTGTTGCTGCTTCCGTAAATGAGCTCCCTATGTCTGGGATAAATGCAATCATACCAACCATAATCAGTGGTGCCGTCTCACCCATCGCCTGAGCTAGTGCAATGATAGAACCTGTCAACATGCCTGGAGCTGCTAAAGGTATCACATGATCTCTAGTGATCTGCCATTTTGTTAGTCCTAGAGCAAAGCCGGCCTGCCTTATAGAGCTTGGTACTGCCTTGAGGGCTGCTTTGGAACTGACAATAATCACAGGCAAACTCATCAGAGCCAATGTCATTCCGCCAACCAAAGGAGAGGACCTAGGCACACCAAAAAGGTTAATAAAAACTGCAAGTCCCAAAAGCCCAAACAGTATCGATGGTATTGCGGCAAGGTTATTCATATTGACCTCTATGATTTGCGTAAACTTGTTGTCAGGTGCAAACTCTTCCAGATACACAGCAGTCATTACCCCTATTGGTACAGCCAGAAGCATAGTCACAATCATCGTAAGAACTGTGCCGATAATAGAAGCCATAAAACCTGAGTACTCTGGTATCTTTGAATCACCCTTGGCGAAAAAAAGTTTATTGAATCTCTTTTCAACTTTTTGCTCAGACTTCATATGGTCTATAAGTTGTATCTGCTCCTGCGTAAGCTTATTATGGTTACTTTTGATATACTGATCTACATTGGCACTTGCCAAAACCCATCGCTCTTCATCCGTATTCATCCAGCTTGGGTTTTGCTCTAGCATTTTTGGGATATCTCTCAACCATGCCCTACTGACTGCAAAAGAATACTTTTTTCTGTCTATTGCCATATGTGACATCTCTACAGTTTTGGTATTGATATTGACTGGTACTTTTATGTATGTTTGTGAAAATGCGCTATAGCCTTTTATGAACATGTCAGCCAAAAAGAAAATCAGAAATAATACTGAAAAAAGCAATGCAGACTTGGCTATAAGTTTAAATCTCTTCTCTTGCCTTTTCCGTCTAGCAAGCTGTGGAATATAAAAGTAATCGTTTTTCATGCCTACCCTCTATAGATTTGAAATTTTATATTTCTTGTGATATCTTCGTATCAACTGGATAGACATTATATTTATGATCAGCGTCACCACAAATAGTACTAGTCCCAATGCAAAAGCAGCCAGTGTTTCAGGTGATGAGAACTCTTGATCGCCAGTCATGGCATCTACTATTCGCACAGTCACTGTGGTCATGGTTTCTAGTGGATTCCATGTTAAATTTGCCTGTAATCCTGCTGCCATAACCACAATCATGGTCTCACCAAGAGCCCTAGAAACCCCAAGAAGTGTCGCAGCTACAATGCCAGGAAATGCAGACGGAAGCACTACAAATCTGATAGTCTCAGCCTTGGTCATGCCAAGTGCTAGTGATCCATATCTCACATGTTGAGGCACAGAACTTATAACATCATCAGAAAGTGATGATATGATTGGAATTATCATGATGCCCATCACAATACCGGGTGCCAATGCATTTTGAAACGATACTTCAAATCCAAAAGTCTCAAAAAAGCTTACAATAGCAGGAGCTATCGTAATCGCAGCAAAGAATCCATAAACAACAGTAGGAATACCAGCCAAGATCTCCAGAACTGGTTTGAGTCTCCCTCTGGTCTTTTTATCTGCATATTCACTAAGATAAATGGCTGAAAAAACACCAAAAGGGACTGCTATAGCCATCGCAATAACGGTTATATAAAATGTGCCAGCAAAAAGCGGTAATGCTCCAAACTTATCACCTTCTGGAAACCACTGAGTTCCAAACAGAAAATACAAAATACTCTGATCTTTAAAAAACTGAAAAGACTCAAACATAATAGAAAACAAAATACCAAAAGTAGTCAGTATCGTTATAAATGATGCAAGCATTAAGAGGGCGACAATAGCACCCTCTTGTTGTTTCCTACTAATCATGTGCAGATTATTTAGTTACTTTTTTAGCTTCGACCATCTCTAGTGTTAGAGGTGTAAGGTTTTTGGCGTTCTCTCTCATCTTCTCTCTGATGCTTTTTTCTGCTGGTATCAAACCTATGGTAGTCAATACACCATCGTCACCAATCATCTTCTCACTCAAGAACAAATCGACATATGCTCTTATAGCTTTTACTTTTGGTACATGTGAATTTTTGATATAGAAATAAAGTGATCTAGCTATAGGATAGGATGCGTCTGCTACTGTTGCAGGAGATGCTACTACACCATCGATTTTGGATGCAACAATCTTATCAGCATTCTCAGCTAAAAAGCTATAACCGAAAATCCCAAGTGCTTTTTTATTTTTATCAAGCTTCTGCACTATTAGATTATCGTTCTCTCCAGAAGGAATATAAACACCATCTTGCCTAATCATCTTATATTTTTTCTTGGCATATCCTTCCATTTTTTTAGATACTTTCTCCATTACTAACTCTTCAAATGCATCTCTTGTTCCAGAGCTTGTCGGAGGACCATATATCACGATCTCTCTATCTGGCAATGATGCGTCTACATCACTCCATTTTTTATACGGGTTTGGAACCAACTTACCATCAACTGGCACCTTTTCAGCTACTGCTAGAAGAAGTTGTTTTCTGGTCAAATCCATAGGCTTGTTGTCTTTGGATTGTGCAACAACAATACCATCATATCCTAACATCACGCCAGTGATATCTGTCACACCATTTTTTTGGCAGAGCTTCCACTCTTTGACCTTCATAGGGCGAGAGGCATTAGTGATATCAGGTGTATTCATACCATTCATTGCACAAAACAGCTTCATGCCTCCACCAGAACCAGTTGACTCTACGACAGGTGTTGGTAGCTTCGTCGTACTGCCTAGCTCTTCAGCAACATAGCTAGAAAAAGGATACACAGTAGATGACCCCACAATCTTAATCTGCTCACGAGCCTGCAACGCACTTGCGGCAACCACTAAACCAATCGATACCATTGTAATTTGTTTCAACACTTTCATTCTTTCTCCTTTAAGTATTGTCCCCAATTATATCAACGGACGGTTACAAAATGATATCAGTTTGGTTACAAGTGGGGTATGGATCACCATTGAAAATACATAAGCATCAAACAAGATTATCAAATGATTAACATATGATAGTTCGGGCTCTCTTTGGTGATAGTTATATCATGAATATCTGCTTAGCGACAGATGTCCAAAACCCAAGGATATAGATGTCTACTAACAATAGCCATACATGCAATACCAATCTCACCTTTTGAGCCAACTTTTACAACTTTTTAGCTATACTTCCTAGCAATAATATATTTGGAGTAATAAATAAAATGAACGAAGCAAAATATATATGGATGGATGGTGAAATGGTGCCTTGGGCAGAAGCAAAAGTGCATGTGCTCACTCACACTCTCCATTATGGCAATGCTGTCTTTGAAGGCACTAGGGCTTATCAGACAGCTGACGGATTGGCTATCTTTAAGCTTGAAGAACATTGCAAGAGACTTTACAACTCTGCCAAAATAGTAGCAATTGATCCTAATGTCACATATGAGATAGTCAAACAAGCACATATCGACATACTCAAGTGTAACGACTTCAAAGAAAATGTATATCTACGACCGCTAATCTATCTCGGCTATGGTCAAATGGGCGTATATCACAAAAATGCTCCTGTGCATACCATGATTGCAGCTTGGGAGTGGGGAGCATATTTGGGTGATGAGGGGCTAGAAAATGGCATCAAGTGCTGCACCTCGTCAATCACTAGAAACCCTAACAGATCTACATTTGGCAAAGCGAAAGCAGCAGCAAACTACCTAAATAGCCAGATGGCAAAATACGAAGCTATTGAGAATGGTTTTGAAGAGGCATTAATGCTGGATGAGAACGGCTTCATTGCTGAGGGTACAGGAGAATGTATCTTTGTTGTCAGAGACGGCGTATTGATATCTCCACCAAACGATAACTCTCTGGAGTCTATCACTCAGGCAACTATTTTGGAGCTAGCAAAAGATTTCAATATACCTATAGAGAGGAGAAATATCACAAGAGATGAGATATATATCGCTGACGAGGTATTTCTCACTGGGACAGCAGCGGAAGTCACGCCAGTCAAATCGTTAGACCATAGAGAGATCGGCAACGGATCAAGAGGTGAGATGAGCAAAACTCTACAAGCTGTATATTTTGATGTAGTACACGGACGAGATGATAAGTATAAAGATTATCTCACTTATATATAAAAAAGGAACAACATGCCAGCAGACATGAACGATTATTTTAAGAAAAAGAAGCCTACCACAAACAAAAACAACAACAATGATGGTGGTAACGGTATAGAAAATCCATTCAAAGGAATGGGAGGAGGAGGCAAAGGTACATCAATTTTGATTACCTTGGCCATTATAGGTTTTTTGATATTTACTTTCAAGCCATTTACTATTATCAACTCAGGTGAAGTAGGGATCAAGGTCACTACTGGTAAATTTCAAGAGAAAGCTTTAGAAGCAGGTCTGCACTTCTTCATACCCGTATTTCAAAAGATTATCCCTGTAAATACACGAATCAGGCTCATAACTTATAGCAACGAAAGAGTTGCGGAGCTTGGAGAAAACTATAAAGGTTTTGAGGGTGGACTAAGGCGAAATAGCTCCATATCTGTTCTGGATCGAAGAGGACTTACCGTCAATATCGACCTAGCAGTACAATATAGAATGAGAGCAGAATCTGCTCCTAAAACTATAGAAAAATGGGGTTCTGGATGGGAAGAAAAGATCATAAATTCAAATGTCAGAGATGTAGTGCGAGATGTTGTGGGGCAATACACAGCAGAACAACTACCAGAAATGAGAAATCAAATAGCATCTGCCATTCAAACAAAAGTTTCAGAAAAGGTAAATGCTCTTCCAGCCAAGCCAGTTATCCTCTCTTCTGTAGAACTAAGAAACATAGTCCTGCCTCAAAAGATAAAAAAGAAGATTGAGGAAGTCCAAGCAGCAAAACAAGATGTCACTATCGCAGAGCAAGAAAAAGAAAAAGCCAAACAACTTGCACAAAAAGAAGCTGAGACAGCCAGAGGTATAGCAGAGAAAAATCGTATCGAAGCACAAGGTGCAGCAGATAGAATCCGCATAGAAGCTGAAGAGCAAGCAAAAGCGAACAAACTTATCTCTGACTCATTGACTCCTGTACTTATACAGCTTGAACAAATCAAGACTCAAGCAATGTTTAATGATGCTCTTAGAGTCAATAAAGATGCGCAGATATTCTTAACTCCTGGCGGTGCAGTACCTAACATCTGGGTAGATGCCAAAGGCAAAAGAGAAAAAGTTATCTCTGCAGATCAATAATTAAATTTCGATGGATACCCACAAAGGGGTATCCATACAACATAAACAACATGTAGGGACACCCTTATTATTACCCTTTATTTGGAGAAACACCCATGATGATAGACTGGAATAAAAACCCCCTCATACCCGCCATAGCACAAGATGCTGACACAGATGAAATACTGATGCTCGCTTATATGAATGAAGAGTCATATGCTCTTACGCTATCTACTGGCTATGCTCATTATTTTAGTCGCTCAAGACAGCGGCTTTGGAAGAAAGGTGAAAGCTCAAACCATACTCAAGAGATAGTTGACATTCTTCTTGACTGTGATGCTGATACCTTGATTCTCAAAATTAACCAAGACGGCGTAGCTTGCCACACTGGTCGAAAAAGCTGTTTTTTTACCTCCGTATTGCAAGATAAAATAATTTTAAATAAAGAGGTGGATATAGACAAAATATATAGCATAGTAGATACGCTTTATCACACGATACTAGAGCGAAAAAGTGCCTTGTCAGATCAAAAGTCTTGGACAAAAAAATTACTAGATGACAAGACATTGTTGCTTACAAAAATAAGAGAAGAGGCTGAAGAGCTTTCAGTTGCCATAGATGACGAAAGTGATACACAAGTGATATATGAAGCTGCCGATCTTTTTTATCATTCGCTTGTAGGGCTAGCAAGTAGAGGTATTTCTCCTGACAGAGTTAAGCAGGAGCTTGGAAGAAGATTTGGAACTAGCGGCATCGTAGAGAAAGAGGGTCGAAACTGAGCATGCAGTAGTGCTTGCTAGTGACTACTGCATCCTGGACTTTCAGCGTTTCCGCCAGCAAAATAATTGCCGTCGAAACTAACAAGTGAGTATTCTCTATCTGAACCCAATGAACTTTTTAGCCCCTCTATGGATAAAAAACCTAAAGAATCTGCACCTATATCTTTAGCAATCTGCTCAGGTGTCCGTTTGGTAGATATCAGTTCTTTCTTGGTAGGTGTATCAATACCATATCTACAGGGGTATTTTATCTCTGGTGCTGCAATACGCATATGCACTTCAGCCACCCCAGCCTCTCTTAACATTCTGACAATCTGCTTTGAAGTAGTGCCCCTTACCAGTGAATCATCTATGATTGCTATCCTTTTCCCTGCAATCATATGTTTGATAGGAGATA
>JAAXPZ010000076.1 GCA_012329065.1 Sulfurovum sp.
ATCAATATGAATCTGATATGAATATATTTTATAATATTAATATTATAAAATATATTTAGAAGAGTGTTTCCTGCTGGTGCTTGTCTATTCTTATACTCCCCCAGAAAAAATCTACATGTTTCTCAAATAAGGTAACAGCAGAAGAGGTGGATCTGCCATCTATTTTAAGCAAAGCTACCTGGCTTTGGTAGAAAAATAACGGTGATAAAAACTCATTGGCAAGCATCAGAGGATCTGAAGATATGATTTTTTCCTCTTGCATCATCATAAAAAGTGCTGAAGAAAGCTTCTTGATGTTTTGCTGATAGAAATATTCTAGATATAAATCCCTTATGGCACTGTTTTTGTATATTTCCTGCATCAAAAGCTTAAAAAGTGCCTCATTTTTGCTGTCAAAGCTCAAAAGCTTGAATGTTGTAGCTATATTCGACAAAAGTGATTTACCGCGTTTAGAGAGCTCCTGAGGGTCTTTATCTTCAAATATTGTAACTATAGCTGACTCCATAAGTGACGCCACTAGCGATTCTAGTATCTGATCCTTGCCTTTGAAGTGATTATACAGTGCTCCTGCCTGTATGCCAACAGCTTTTGCTATATCCCGTACAGATGTATCAGCAAAACCCTCTTTGGCAAACAGCTTAAGTGATTCGCTCAATATCTTCTCTTTAGTGCTTATCTTTTTCATAGTTATCTCCTCTGAATGCTACCAGTAGGGCACAAAACATATTATAGTGAACGATTGTTTATAAGTCAAGTGTTATTCATTAACAAATATAAACAACCGTTCATATTCCAACTTTACGGCACTCTTTTAAATGAACGATTGTTTATATACATATGGTGAAAATGCCATTATATGGTTCTGCAGGCTGCACTTGTAATGCACGAAACCTAAGATATATAGATATTAATTAATATTCATATTGTTTAGTATTGATATAGCCCATAAGTGGTATAACTGTGTTAGTTCAGATCTAAGTTATTGCTGTATCTATGGGAATCGCACGCTAGCGTAAAGTTATTAGAATTAGTACATCTAAATTAAGTATTTGGATATTCCGAGGAGGCAGTAATATAGTTTGGTTAACATAATATACATTATATTAAAAATGTATTTTTATTATACTCTCATCCTTTGTTGTGTCAGTATTTTCCAAGGATGCTGTTCTTAGACTTTTGTCACTTAATACCAATGCTTGTATAGTAAGATCCACACCTTTTTGTGCGGTGACAATGCTAGCATTTCCATCTTTATTCATCAAGTTGATATTTTTTGCACGCAGTATATCAAGTGGTGATTTTCTTCTTTTCTTCTTTTCTTCTTTTTTTATCTTAGGTATACTTTTGTTGTATTTATCGATAGTATGAAATTTCCAGCCATTTGAACGAAGTGTGTGAATAAGTTTTCTGAGCTTATTAACTCTAGTCTTGCCCCTAAACATATAATCATGAGCTAGAAGTACTATTTTTCCACTTTTTGCCATGTTCCGACTTTTATATAAGGCTTCTATTCTATTTGACATCTGCCTTGCATCATAGCTTGGATTGCCTGTAACATGCTTAGAATTCCACTCTATATCCCATCCATAGATTTGATATCCTTTTTTGGCTACGGCATTATATTTTGGGCTTTCTGTTAATCTTCTTGCTTTACTTATGCCATAATCATTTTTATGTATATTTGGTAATCGCCATACATTTCTGCCAGCTAAGCGTAAAAGCTTTCTGCCTCCGATAATTTTTTGTGCTCTATTTATATCATTGACAACACCTTGTTTACTATTATAAAACGCTTCATATTTTCCATTTGCATGAGAGTATGTATGGTTAGCAATCAGAAGATTTGGCATAGAAGATGCTTTGTTGTAAAGTACTCTATTTTTTTCAACATGGCTTCCCACGAAAAACATAGTGGCATTCACGCCCTCTTCTTTGAGTACACGAATAATATTTTCTGTGCCTTTCATAGGACCATCATCAAAAGTAAGATATATGATCTTCGACCTACTCTTGGTAGTGGCATACCTCTTGTTGGTGGTTTTCTTTTTATATTTTTTCTTCTTTTTCTTTACAGGATGGAAATCTGCAATATCAATATTGTTTGGTGTTATTTTTTGTATGGTAGCATTTGTCTCTTTTTGTACCTTGTTGACACTCTCCTGTTCTGGTCTTTGCTTGTTGACAGTAGGCTTTCTTTTTAAGCTAAAAATATCCAATGGATTAGGTCTGGATCTCTCTTTGGCTTCAGTCTCTACAATATTATACTCTGCAGTAATTGGCTGTGCTCCAGCTATCACAAATGAAGAGAGTATGATTATCTTGTGAAATTTCATCTGTCTTGTGCCCCCGCATTAGTTTCATTTTGAGAGATTATATCAAAATAATACTATAGTTTACAGTATTTGGTATAATGCTATCTAAATATGTCAAAGAAAAAAAGAAAACATTTTATCAAACTGAACAATAAGATACGAGAGCTTTTTGCTTCAATGCCTTTTGATGAGGGTTTAGCCACCCTGTCTGATGATGAGCTTTTGGAGCTAGTGCTGCTGCTAGAGCTAGATACACCATCTTTAAATAGAGATGATAGTATTCGTACTCTGCGTCGAGTCTGGAGTGAGGGGGATTATGGCTATAGAAAAGCTATCGTAGACCATCTTTCAGGCAAAAAAATACTATCTAAGCCCAAAACAAAGCATAGCCCCAGTAAGCCTATAGATAAAGTAGACAAAATACTAGAGTTATTGCACCCATTAGAGCATAGTAGAGATGAAGAGCATATCATATTGAAAAGCTTTATGGGGCTAAGAGCCGCCAAAATCACAGCAGAAAAGATAGAAAGCAAGCTTATGTATATAAGGTTGAGACAACGCATAGATAGCTTACAGGATAGTCTGGGTGTGGCATTCAATACCAGTAGTATTATGGAGTTTTATTGGCAGTATAGTTTCGATTTTACAAATGAAAGTTTCACTAAAACACTACTCACATATTCACATGAGTTAGATATAACAGCCCTACTCAAGCAGTCCGATGAGCAGATAAGCGAAGTACTGACAAGCTTAAAGCAAACACTGATAGAGAAGAAGATTCAAGAGATAAATGAGTTTATAGTCTTTACTCGTGAACATAGATATATGACAGAGGGGGAGATTTGTCACTCCATGAGACAACTTCCTGTAGAGGGTGACCTGTACCATAGTCCGATAGACTATGGAATTATAGAGATGATATTGCATGCTATAGACAAAGATTATTATCTGATAGATAGTGCTGAGCACTTTATAGTAGAAAAAGTAAGATCCGCCACCTTGTTTGATGTGCAGGTTACATACAGACTATCAGTTTCATATGCCAAAAGCTACACATATGCTACTATCTGGAAAGGTGAAAATTTGCCTGTACAGGACGATATGCAAAACAAGAATGAAACTACAATAAGTCATTTTCATTCTACAGTTGCTTCTTTAGAAGAAGAGCTTCGTCAGATGTCAGAATATTTAAAAGTAGATCAAAAAACTATACAAAAATACATTAAACAATTTCTTGAACCACAACTAGCAAGCTCTGGAAACCTAACAATCAAAGAAAAGAGTCGCAGAAGAATATTGTATCACTTTTCTGAATACCTAAAGCCTCTCAAGGAACAACACATGAGAGAGGTGCTTCTGGCAAAAACCATTCGTGACTTTAAACAACTCTTCCCTCTTGCTCGCTCGCTGAAGAGAAAAATAATTTTTCATGCAGGTCCTACAAATAGTGGAAAAACATATACAGCTATGCAAAAACTCTCAGCCTCAACCACTGGCTATTATCTAGCTCCATTGAGACTTTTAGCACTGGAAGGATATGAGAGCCTAAAAGAGAGAACTGTGCCCTGCTCTCTTGTTACGGGCGAAGAGGAGATTATCGATGAGGGATCAACCCATGTCAGCTCCACCATAGAAATGTTAAATCCATCCATAGAGGTAGATGTGTGTGTGATTGATGAGATACAGATGATAAACGATAGAGATCGTGGCTGGGCATGGGCAAATGCACTTATTGGTGTGCCAGCAAAAGAAGTGATACTTACTGGTTCAGAAAATACTATATCAGCTGTCAAACAAATAGCAGAATACCTAGGAGAAGAATTAGAGTTAGTTCACTTTGAGCGTAAAAATCCTCTTGAAATGATGCAGAAACATACTCCAATCAAACATATTGAACCCAAGACGGCCATTGTTGCATTTTCTAGAAAAGAGGTGCTGTCCTATAAGCAGAGGCTCTCTAGTAAATATAAGGTATCCGTCATTTATGGAAATCTATCTCCAGAAGTTCGTCGTGAAGAGGCTAGAAAATTTAGAGAAGCAGAAAGTGACATTCTGATTGCTACAGATGCTATAGCTATGGGACTTAATCTTCCTATTAAAACTCTACTTTTCGCAAGGGGCAACAAATTTGATGGACTGCGACGCAGAGAGCTTACCACTACAGAGGTACTCCAGATTTCTGGTCGTGCTGGTAGATATGGGATAGAAGAGCATGGTTTTGTGGGTGCATTGGATACAGGTACGCTTCAAACTATTTCAGACCGCTTTCATTCATCCTTACCTGATATAGAGCTGCCCTGCTCTATTATGGCTGGCATGGATCATGTGCTACTTATAAGTGAAATATTGGAGACCGAAGACCTACTGGAAATACTTGAGTTTTTTGTAACCAATATGGAGTTTGATGGTCCTTTTGTGGCTGCCAACATAGATTCTATGTTAGAAATTGCTACAGTAGTAGGAGAATATGACCTAAGTCTCAAGGATAAATACCATCTCTCATGTGCTCCTGTCAGCATTCGTTCACCATATATAGAGTCTGTTTTTCATAGATATCTTACTCTTCTTGAAAAAGAGAAAGAAGTATCATATATTCCCCCTAGGGATCTTCCATCTTATGCACATACCAATGATGAGCTTCTCAATGCAGAAGACAGAGTCAAGGAGGTATCTCTTTATCTTTGGCTCTCCTTTAAGTTTGATCTTTTTAAGGAAACTACTGAGGCAATGGAAGCAAGAATAAGGCTCAATCGTTTTATAGAAACTTCGCTGCAAAAAGGTGCGTTTACAAAAAAGTGTCACAAGTGTGGTAAGATATTGGACTTTTCATATCGATACTCTATTTGCGAGAGTTGTCACAATAAAGGAAAAAGAGGTGGTAGAGCCAAAATAGGTACATATAAAAAGAAAAGAAGGAGACAAACAACATAAATTTACTACGGTAAACGAAATATGACCAAAGTGAGAAAAAAGGTAACAGTTCAAAGATTAAACGCTATTATGAATATAAATTCACTTTTTTTAATAGTACAATAAAAATAATTGCAATAGACTAACTAGATGGTGTCAATATAGATAAAATGTGCGTTTACTTAAAAATGCTTATCATTTACATTAAAGGAGGTTATGGCGTATGAGCAATATCATTGAGGGGTATCTTGGAGTCACTCCAGATACAAGGAAAAGTAGACTGCCTGCTAGGTTGGATTGGTGGCAGAGTGCTACTGGGCTTTTTTTGGGTTTGTTCATGTGGGGGCATATGTTTTTTGTTTCTACTATTCTTATAAGTAAAGACTTTATGTATCAGGTTACTAGATTTTTTGAGGGTAGTTTTATCTTTGATGAGCCAAAGCCTATACTTGTGAGCATGATCGTCTTTATTGTATTTGCTATATTTATTGTACATGCTGCACTGGCACTTCGAAAGTTTCCGACTAATTACAGACAGTATAAAATTATGAAAACGCATACTGTTGTACTCAATCACGACGATACCAAGCTTTGGTTTGTGCAAGCTTATACTGGTTTTGCTATGTTCTTTTTGGGTTCTATTCATCTCTATACTGTGATGACGCAAGCGGACAAAATAGGACCCTACGCTTCAGCAGATAGAGTGGTGAGCGACTGGATGTGGCCTTTATATATCCTGTTGCTGTTGGCAGTTGAGTTGCATGGTTCTATAGGACTCTATAGATTGGCAGTCAAATGGGGATGGTTTGATGGGAAAAATCCCAAAGCAGCAAGAAAGAGACTCAAAAAAATCAAATGGGCAGTAACAGTATTTTTCCTAACACTAGGATTTGTAACGCTAGCAGCATATATCAAGATAGGAATAGAGCATAAAGATAATTATGGAGAGAGATATCATCCCTCAAAGATTGTTAAGATGCCGTCCTGTTGTCTACACCAAGGAGGTGTAGTATGAAAATCATATATTGTGATGCATTGGTTATAGGTGGTGGATTGGCAGGATTGCGAGCGGCGGTGGCAACACAGACTAGTGGACTCAACACGATTGTTCTTTCGCTTGTGCCAGTAAAGAGATCTCACTCAGCAGCAGCCCAAGGAGGCATGCAAGCAAGCTTAGGCAATGCCAAGATGAGTCAAGGAGACAGTGAGGATGTACATTTTATAGATACGGTCAAAGGTAGTGACTGGGGATGTGATCAGGATGTTGCTAGAATGTTTGTCAATACTGCTCCAAAAGCCATCAGGGAGCTTGCCAGCTGGGGTGTGCCTTGGACAAGAGTACGAAAAGGTGTCCATGAAGCAGTTATCAATACTGAAAAAACTACAATTGTTGAGGACGATGAGGCACATGGGCTTATCACCTCTAGGGACTTTGGTGGTACGAAGAAATGGCGTACTTGCTATACAGCTGATGCAACAGGTCATACTATGCTCTTTGGGGTTGCCAATGAAGCAATGAAACATAAAGTGGACATAAGAGATAGAAAAGAAGCACTCTCTCTTATCCACGAAAACTCTGTCTGTTATGGTGCTATTGTGAGAGATCTTATCACGGGTGAGCTTGAAGCATATGTTGCCAAAGGCACCTTAATCTCCACTGGAGGCTACGGTAGACTCTATCAAACAACAACCAATGCAGTGATATGTGAAGGCACAGGTCAGGCAGCTGCACTAGAAACTGGTATCGCAACACTAGGCAATATGGAAGCAGTACAGTTCCACCCTACTCCGATTGTGCCATCAGGTATCCTGCTCACAGAAGGTTGTCGTGGAGATGGTGGAGTACTGAGGGATGTTGACGGCTATCGCTTTATGCCTGACTATGAACCAGAAAAAAAAGACCTTGCATCTAGAGATGTTGTAAGTCGTCGCATGATGGAGCATATCCGTAAAGGCAAAGGTGTACCATCTGAGTTTGGTGATCATCTCTGGCTGGATATATCTATATTAGGCAGAGAACACATCGAGAAGAATCTAAGAGATGTTCAAGAGATTGCAGAGCAATTTAATGGCATAGACCCAGCTGATGAAGGTGCTGCTGGTTGGTTGCCAGTTAGACCTGCACAGCACTACTCTATGGGTGGTATTAGAACCAATGCTACTGGTGAATCTCAAACTTTATCTGGACTCTTCTCGTGTGGAGAAGCAGCATGCTGGGATATGCATGGATTTAACAGACTGGGTGGAAACTCAGTCTCAGAGACAGTGGTGGCTGGTATGATAGTAGGTAGTTATTTTGCTGATTATTGCGATACGCACGATACTGTGATAAGCACAAAAACAGTTCACAAAGAGCTAAAAAAGCAGGACTCTTATCTAGACGAAATACTCTCTAGGGCAGATGGTGAAGATATCTTTCCTATCAAAAAACGCATGCAAGAGATTATGGACGAAGATGTTGGAATATTTAGAAATGGAGATGGGCTCAAAAACGCTGTAGATGAGTTGCAAGAATTACTCACTAGAAGTAAAAAAGCTGTTGTCAAAAGCAAAGCAAGAGCTGGAAACCCAGAGCTAGAAGAGGCATACAGAGTGCCAAGAATGCTCAAACTAGCTCTTTGTGTTGCTTATGGAGGATTGTTAAGGACAGAATCCCGAGGTGCTCATTATAGAGAAGACTATCTAAAAAGAGATGATAAAAATTGGCTCAATAGAACTTTAACTACATGGGCTGATGAGGATGCTACACTACCAGAGGTAAACTATGAGGAGCTGGATATCATGAAGATGGAGATACCTCCAGCATTCCGTGGATATGGAGCCAAGGGTATGACCGTTGAACATGAGTTGTCTGAAAAAAGACAAGAAGAAGTAGATGCCCTAAAAGAGAAATTTGAAGCTGAAGGCAAAGATAGATTTGAGATACAGGACGCACTGATGGAATATGGGCTTCCAAAGAACTATAAAGATACAAATGAACGCTTAGGAGTTGGTCGTGAGTAATATAACAAAAGGAAGAGAACTTACTTTCTCTATACTAAAATATAATCCAAGAGATCCTGAGTCTAGACCAAGATTTGTAGAGTTTAAAATGTATGAGACTACAGGCATGACCCTCTTTATAGTTTTGAGTAAGATTAGAGAAGAGATGGATGCAGATTTGAGCTTTGACTTTGTCTGTCGAGCTGGTATCTGTGGTTCTTGTGGTATGCTGGTCAATGGCAAGCCACTACTCGCATGCCGTACGCTTACAGCAGACTATCCAGATGGCAATATACAAATCATGCCAATGCCTGCCTTTGAGTTGATCAAAGACCTATCAGTCAATACAGGCAAATGGATGGATGCCATGAGTATGAGAGTGGAATCATGGATCCACACAAATGAGGTGCACGATATTTCTGCCCTAGAAGACAAGGTTGATCCTGATATTGCTGATGAAACTTTTGAGCTTGATCGCTGCATAGAGTGTGGTCTTTGTATCACATCCTGCGGTACTGCATTGATGAGACCAGACTTCATAGGTCCTGCTGGACTCAACCGTGTAGCTAGGTTTCAGATAGATCCACATGACAACCGAACAAATGAGGATTTTTATGAGTTGGTTGGTGATGATGATGGCATATTTGGATGCATGACTCTTCTAGCCTGTGAAGATCATTGCCCTAAACATCTACCGCTTCAGCAGAAAATTGCTTATATGAGACGCAAACTAGTATCGGTGAAGTAGCTTCATGCTGCTCACCTATACAAAATACCTTGTTTCTCAGTAAAATATTCAACTTAATCCCAAATCAACTCAAGCGTTTCACAAGCTCAAACTTTAAAAGCGATAGAAGATACTGAAACCTTTGAAGGGACTTTGTTGTTTATCGTGCATTCTCCTTGTGTCTCTAGTAGGATTAAAGGGTGACATATAGGGCAGTCTGGTAATCAAAGACAGCTTGTCTGAAATTAGAGTAGCGCATCATAGGGCAATTACGGTTATTCTGTGATTGGGTATGGATTTTTTAAGGTTAATCTCCCATTATTAAACTTATACTATATTTATCACATAGAAATATAACATCTTGATTACATTTGCTCCCCTCGTGCATGAATACTAGAGGTACTCTTAAGTGTTATTTCTATAAAATAATAAACTTTTAAAAGGGGTCACTCTAATGATCAAAAGAAACAACAAAATCATCATGCTTGGATTTGTCTTTACTATGCTAATTGGTATCACCATCAGCTCATCCTCTCTTTATGCCAAAGAATCATCTAAACAGCAACGAGAAAGTAAGCTAGATTCTTACATTAAGTTTACGCAAATACTAAACCTTGTAGAAAATCAGTATGTAGATGAAGTAAATACTTCTGCTCTAGTAACCAAAGCCCTAAAGGGGATGATGACCAACCTAGATGCACACTCTGTATATATGGATGAAAAGAGCTTCAGTGATCTCGATGTGCAAACCAAGGGTGAGTTTGGTGGACTCGGTATAGTGGTAGGCATAAGAGATGGTGCACTCACCATCATAGCACCTATTGACGATACTCCCGCATACAAAGCAGGCGTAAAAGCGGGAGATATTATACTCAAAATTGATGAAAAAGCCACGATCAACATGACTATAGACGAAGCAGTCAAGCTCATGAGAGGTAAGCCCAAGACACCTATAAAACTTATACTGATCAGAAAAGGTGAAATAAAGCCCATAGTTGTCCACATTATACGGGATATAATCAAAATTGAATCAGTGAAAATCAGAACGATAAATACAGATATTTTACATATCGATATCTCTTCTTTTGATGCAAAGGTGACAAGAGAGGTTAGAGAAGCTGTAGTATCACACCCAGAATCTAAAGGAATTATTCTAGATCTTCGAAACAATCCTGGCGGACTACTCAATCAGGCCATCGGTGTACTTGATCTATTTATAGATGAGGGTATTCTCGTAAGCCAAAAAGGAAGAGACAAAAAAGATGATTCCCACTTCATAGCAAAAAAGAAAAATACCATTAATAAAGATATTCCAATAGTGATATTGGTGAATGGTGGATCCGCCAGTGCCAGCGAGATTGTAAGTGGTGCTATGCAGGATAGAAAAAGGGCTATAGTAGTCGGTAAAAAGACATTTGGCAAAGGCAGTGTGCAGGTAGTGATACCCATAAGCAACAAAGAAGGCATCAAGCTAACAGTAGCAAGATACTATCTCCCTAGTGGCAGAACCATACAAAATAAAGGCGTCACTCCTGATATTAGCATAGAGGCAGGAACGGTCAAACAGGAAAGCAATAACAGCCTTTCTATTAAAGAAAAGGATCTCAAAAGGCATCTAGAAGTAGAGCTAGGGAAGATTAACCAAAAGACTTCTGTAAATATAAAAGATATAAATAGTAGTGAAGCAAATAGTAGCAAAGAAGATAAAACTATTATTTCCAGAGATAAGTTATATAAAGATGCACAGCTCAAAAGTGCTACGGATATACTCAAGGTACTGATCATTACAGGCAATCGGAAGGAAGCAAAATGATCAAAACTACCCTACTCTATGAGGGTAAGGCAAAAAAAGTATGGAACACGCAAGATCCTGACCTGCTTGTCTCTGAATTCAAAGACAGCTTGACAGCGTTTAATGGAGAGAAGAAATCCACAGAGGCTGGCAAAGGTGAATTGAACAACAAGATATCTACTGAACTTTTCAAATACCTAAATGAAAAAGGTATATCCACCCACTTCGTAGACATGCTAGATGCAAATCATATGCTTCATAGAAGAGCTGAAGTCATCATGATAGAAGTGATAGTTAGAAATATTGCTACAGGCAGTTTAAGTCGTAAGCTTGATATAAAAGAGAAAACGGTTTTACCATTTACCTTAGTAGAATTTGACTACAAAAATGATGCACTCGGAGACCCCAAGATAAATGATCAGCATTGTATGATATTGAATCTAGTCAAAGATGAAGCTGACTTGGAATACATTCGGTATATGGCAAGACGCATCAATAATATACTTAGTGATTTTTATGCCGGGGTTGACATCAAAGTTGTCGATTTCAAACTAGAGTTTGGCTATGATAAGAATGATAATATCATACTCATAGATGAGCTAAGCCCAGATAATTTTAGATTGTGGGATGCTGATACAAATGAAAAACTCGATAAAGACAGATTTAGAGATGGGATAGGTGGGCTCACCGATGCGTACAGTCTTGTATTAGAAAGAATTCAAAGCAGACAAGGAAAAGTATGAAAGCAGTAATAAATATATATCTAAAAGAGGGTGTACTGGATCCACAAGGAAAGGCGACACACCATGCACTTGGCTCACTAGGATTTAATGGGGTCTCAGATGTTAGAATAGGTAAACAAATTGTTCTACAGTTGGATGCAAAAGGTAAAACTGAAGCAGAAGAAAAAGTCAGGGAGATGACTGAGACACTATTGGCCAATACTGTGATTGAAGACTACACAATAGAGATACTCTGATGAAAAAACTACTCGTATCCATATTGCAGTTTCCTGGAACCAACTGTGAATACGATACTGTCTATGCTGTAGAAAAATTAGGTCACGATACTCGAGTCGTATGGCACAAGGAAAATAAGCTTCCAGTAAACACTGACCTTGTCATTATTCCTGGTGGTTTTAGCTACGGGGATTATCTCCGTTCAGGCTCTATAGCACGCTTTTCTCCGATAATGAATGCAATAAAAGAGTATGCGGCAAGTGGTGGCAGAGTGCTTGGTATCTGTAACGGATTTCAGATACTTACTGAGATGGGTCTACTACCAGGTGCACTCAAGAGAAATAACAATCTTCACTTTGTCTCCAAAAAGCAGACTATCAAAGTGATCAATAATGACAACGCTTTTCTAAATCAATGCAAAAAAGGAGACATACTCAACATCCCTGTAGCTCATGCTGACGGTAATTATTATATTGATGACTGGGGTTATGAAGAGCTAGTGAAAAATGGGCAGATACTCTTAAGGTATTGTGATAATAACGGTGAGTCAAAGGTCCTAAACGGATCAGTGCAACAGATCGCAGGTATTTGCAATAGTGAAAAAAATATCTTTGGATTGATGCCTCATCCTGAGAGAGCTATGGAGCTTATATTGGGCTCCGAGGATGGCATTCGTATGCTCAAAGGCTTCCAAAACAGATGAGAAGCCATAGGCTCAGTACAATTCTCCTAATGTTTATCTTTTGGGTAAGCGGTATTGCTGCTCAAGCACAATATGCCTATAGTTATATCCCAAAAAAAGTTTTTGCTACACAAGTCTTCCCCGTTACTGTTCTTGCGAACACTGATACAAATGACAGCCCTCCATCTTTCACTTTCGATCCACAGAGTCCTACTCAGCCAATCAGTGATGAACCTCTAAAAGATAAAAATGCTGGAAACACTTTTTACACTTTTTATTTCAAGGCAGGAAAAAATGATATCAAAATCCCAGAACTTAGTATCGTTGATAAAAAAGGAACTACTAAACTGGTGAGTCGATATGTCCCTATACAAGAGCTTGATAGTACAAAAGAGGAGGCTTTTTGTGGACTCATTGCAACTTCGTGCAAGATTATTACTTCACAGGTATCTGAATTCGATGCTCATAACAATATAGTATCACTCACGATTAAAACCACAGAAGCAAACCCAGAAGATATACAGATGCCTACAAGTATAGAGTCAGGCATAGAAAAAATTACAAAATCAGAATCAGAAACAATTATAGAATATTATTTTGTTATACCTTCTTCTGTCAAAAGTATAACGCTCAGCTACTACAATACTTTAAAAAATAGATTTATAGCCAAGAGTATTTCTACTGACTATAAAGACAAGCCTGTGGCTGCACAAGAGAGTCTTAACCCCACAGATAGCAGCTTTGACAAGCTAAAAAAATATGGACTTTCTTTTCTTTCTCTCTTTTTCCTATGGATGTTCTGGAAGAAGAAGGAGATTTTCTTTTTAGTATTGTTGTCTATCTGTGTAATTATTCTTTTTACTATTTTCACTCCTCATGAAAAAGTATGTATTCAGGAGGGAGCAGCACTTTATATCTTGCCTACAGAGACCAGCACAACTGGTGGTCAAATTGACAGAGAGTTAAGCACGGATATACTTAACAAAAGAGGAGACTACTATAAAATAGAATACGATGGTGGAATTATAGGATGGATCAAAAATGAAGATACTTGCAAAGATTAGATACTATATTGGTGCATTTATTATCTCTAGCATAGTAGCACTAATCATGATCCCCTTACTCTTTGTTGCTCCAAAGCACAGCTCTAAGATTTTGCACCACTTCAATAAACTTATTGTATTTCTTCTTGGCGGCAAAGTGGAAGAGATAGGTCGGCTAGATCCTGATTGTGATATGGTACTGATAAACCATCAGGGTATTATCGATATCATTGCCATGGAGTCCGTAGAGTGTATTGACTTTAGGTGGGTGGCGAAAAAAGAGCTTTTTGATACACCATGGTTTGGTTATCTACTGAAGCATTCAGATATGATATGTATAGATAGAGACGATAAAAGAGGACTACTCAAGCTACTCAAAGATGCCAAAGAGACAAGTGAGTATAATCGCATAATTGCGATATTTCCAGAGGGTACTAGATCCAGTGATCAAAATCTATTGCCATTTAAAGCAGGTGCAGCAATGGTCGCAAAAAGACTCAAGCTAAAAGTGCAGCCCATAGTCATCACAGGCAGTAAACGACTATTAAATGAGCACAACTACACAGCCCACAACTCTACTGTCAAAATCATATACCTTGACCCAATCAATGTTGCTGGTAATAACAAAGAGTGGTATTCACAGCTATCAATACAGATGCAAAATGCTATTGACGAAGAGTATAATATACACAGTAGAGAGAGATAGAAGGGAGATTATGCTATCTGTCTATCATTTAAAATACAGATGGATATATGAAAAACTTTATCAAGTTCATGCATGCAACTGGTATAAGACCTGGAGAGATTATCGCTTTACAATGGGATAATACAGATTTTGATCGCAAAATTATTAAAATCTATAAAACTCGTATGTGTAACCAATAGGGAGATACAAAGTTTATAGAAGAGAATATTGAAAAGCGATTTAAGAAAATAGAAAAAATGGGCACGATTTTGGGCACGGTGATTATTTAACACCTCTCAAAAGCCCTATACATAGAGGTTAACAGATGAAGATAAGAGTATATTATGAGGACACAGACGCAGGTGGGATTGTCTACCATACCAACTATATCAAATATTGTGAAAGAGCACGATCTGAAGTGTTTTTTTTGCATGGTTTAAAACCTCTTGAGGGAGATGTTAGTGGGTTTGTTGTGCACCATATCTCTGCGGACTTTATCTCTACTGCTTCTTTGGGTGACATACTGGAGGTCAAAAGCAAAGTGCTTGCTCTCAAGCGAACCTACATGATTTTACAACAAAATATACATAAAAATGGGCAAAAAATATTTTCTATGGAGATAAAACTAGCCTATTTATCACATGCCAAAATCAGCCGTATTCCTAAACATTTTTTGACGATATTAGAAAACATGTTATAATAACAGTAAAAAAGTAGAGCTAAACATATGAAAAAGATTATACTATTACTTTCTTTGCTGTCTTTCTTTGCTCTACAGCTTCATGCCAAGAGTGTATTTAAGCGTTACCCTATTAAGTCAGGGATGATACTTTATGATATCAATATTACTGGCACCAGTACAGGTCTGACTACACAGACAGTTGGTATATCAAGACTTGTCTTTGATGACTGGGGAGCCAAAGAATTGAGAGAAGACGACTATACAGAAGTCCAGCAAGGCGACTTCGACGACAAAAGAACACGCCGCACCATGAGCATGATGGATTATGGCACTATATACACAGTAGATTTTGATGAAAATGTCACCTATCAAACTAGGGATAGAAATATTGATATGGCTATTGCTCAGGGTGCTGACATGTCCAATGAGAGCCTTGAGATACTCAAAGATATGAATGCAACAAATATAGGTACAGAGACTATAGCAGGATACACTTGTGACATATGGCAGACCAAGGATCAAAGTATCTGCATATACAAAGGTATCCCACTTAAAATCACCGTAACTGCCCCTGGGTTTATATCTTCGCGTACCGCACAAGCTGCTATACTTGATAAAGCTATCTCAAACAGTGAGTTTACTCTACCTGGTTTTGCAGTCATGGTAGATAAGGGCTACACTAGCAATCTTTCAGCCTCTGTCAATACTGCGGACTATATGGCAGCTATTGACGACTTGCAACAAAAAATGAAAACCATGGGTGTAAACCTAAATGACGCAAATATCAGCTTAACAAAAGAACAGGAAATAGTAGTAATAAACACTTTAGGAGCTCGATATCTAGCAAAACAAAAACGATTACTTCCTAAGCTGATGGTAGTTCTAAAGGGAGCTAGAGATTGCATAAATCACTCAGAAAATGCCAATGCAGCTTCTGATTGCATCAAGCCAGTAAACAGAATCAGTGAAGAGCTGGGAGACCAGACTTCTCATTATGATTTTAGCAATTGGGACAAGGGTAAAAGAGAGACAACAGTTAAAGACATAGACAAAGAGATAAAAGATCTAAATGTAACCATAGACTGCGTTAAAAAATACAACAAAACTACAGATGTCATAGAGTGTACAGAGGGAAGCTTAGAGCCAAAAATCTAAGATATCTTTAGAGCAAATCCTAACAAAGTCTCATTAAAGTATAATAACAATTATTAAAATCATAGGAGAAATAAATGAATATTTTGAAAAAGGCTGTACTGTTGGCAACGGTTGCTATTGTGCCGATAGTATCTGTGCAAGCTGAGGACAAAACCTTAAATGTTGGATTGTTTTGGATGCCGTCCAATATCGATCCAGCTGTTAAATGGAATGGATGGATGCTGCCAAGAATTGGTATTGGCGAAAACCTTATAAGAGTCAATGAAAAGCTTGAGTTTGAACCATCTATTGCAAAGTCTTGGAAAATTATAGATGACAAGACAGTCACCTTTGAAATAAGAGATGGTGTAGTTTTTCATGATGGAAAAACTCTTACGGCTGAAGATGTTAAGAAGTCTATAGAAAGAGCTATAAAAACTACGGGTAGAAAAGATGTCAAGTTCCCACTAGAGTCTATCACTATAGAGGGCAATAAAATGACAATAAAAACATCTGAGCCCTTCCCTACTCTTGTAAATGTGCTAGCTGAATCCTGTCTATACCATAGTATCGGGATATAGTGCTGAGGGTTTTGCAAACAAGCCTATTGCTACAGGCCCGTTTAAAGTAGTCACATATGATGCTAAAAAAGGTGTCTCTCTTGTCAAACATGAAAAGTACTGGCGTGGAAAAGTTGGGATAGACAAAATCGATGGACTACTTATGAAAGATGGCAGTGCTAGAGCAATGGCCATGCAGTCTGGTGAGCTTCAACTTACAACACAACTATCTCATGCTGATCTTGAAATGCTTGAAAAGTCAGGCAAGTTCAATGTTCAAAAAGGTCCCAATGTAAGAATTTTCATGGCGAGATTTAACCTTGAGAAGGAATACATGAAAAATCCTGAATTCAGAAAAGCTTTGGTGCATGCCACAAATAAAGATGCTATAGTAAAAGATGTCGTCAAGGGCTTTGTGGCAAAAGGCCCCTTTCCTCCTACATTTGACTTCGCGTACAAAGGAGAAGAGACATATGGTTACGATGCAGAAAAAGCCAAAAAAATACTCGATGCTGCAAAAATAATAGATGGTGATGGTGATGGTATCAGAGAATATAATGGCAAGAACATCGTTTTAGAATTCTATGCAAGGACTGGGCATGGAGCAAATGCTAAAAATTCGGGTATTGCTATGCAGTCTATGCTAAAAAAAGTCGGTATCGGAATGAAAATCAATCAGGTCAAAAGTTTCGGTGATATACTCAAAAAAGGTGATTACGATATCGTTTGGGAGAGATGGACAGCTGCTCCTACGCTTGATCCTCTTTATTTCCTTCAGTCATCATTTGGTAAAGATGCAACTGGAAATAGAAGTGGGTACAGTAACCCTGAGTATAATAAAACAATAATGAACCTCAGAAAAGAGAGTGACAAAACAAAAAGGAATGAACTTGCACAAAAAGCGATTTCTATTCTACTCAACGACGCACCCGCAATGTTTATCTATCATGGGCTAGGCAGTATTGTAACAAGCAAGAATGTGGATGGCATATATAGATTTCCAACAGAAATCATTTATATCGACCATAGAACACAAATAAAATAGCTTATCGAAATAATCAAGGTGTTACTATTGAGGATAGAGGCTCTTACTGTCGTTGACGACAACAAGAATAAAATCCTAGACAACATCAATCTTGATGTGCAAGAGGGTTCTATAGTGGCAATTGTTGGAGAGAGTGGAAGTGGCAAAACTACTTTGGCAAATGTTATACTTGGCACCTTGCCAAGTATGCTCAAGATTGAATCTGGAACTATAGTTTACAAAAACCATTATCTTGAAGACTTGGATAACAAGGTATATGAGAAGTTATATGGCAGTGAGCTTACTGCCATCTTTCAAAACCCAAGTTCCTGTCTAAATCCTATCATAAAAATAGGCAAACAATTTGTAGAGACTATATCTTCAAATATATATGTCGACAAGACTAACGCGATATCAATAGCCAAAAAAATGCTCAAGAAGACAAATCTTCATAATACAGAAAAAATCCTAGATTCTTATCCTTTTGAACTAAGTAGAGGAATGCTCCAGAGGGTCAATATCGCTATTATGTTTGCTCTGAATCCTACACTAGTAATCGCTGATGAGCCAACAAGCTCACTAGATGTTTTGTCTCAAAAACAGGTACTTGATGAGATGCTACATTTAAGTTCTGAGTCCAAAAATACCATGATTATCATCACTCATAGCCTCAGTGTCGCCTCTTATATTGCAGACTCCATAGTGGTTCTTTGTAAGGGTAATATCGTGGAGTATGGAGCTAAAAATCAAGTGCTTAACTCTCCTCAACATGGCTATACTCAAGAGTTGTTATCTAGTGCAATGTATCTATAAAGGCTACTGTTGTGATATTGGAAATTGACCGCTTAAGTAAAAGCTTTAACACTGATATCAAAAAAGAGCCTATAAGGGTATTGGACTGTGCAAGCATAACTCTAGATGCCAATGAATGGGTAGGGGTTGTGGGTGAGAGCGGATGTGGCAAGAGTACTTTAGCCAAAATTATAATGCAGGCACTCTCCTCCGATAATGGTGAGATAAAATTTGATAACAAAAGCATAAAAAACCTAAACAAGCAGGAGCTTCGTAATTACTACAAGGGTGTACAAATGGTATTTCAAGACCCACTAAGCTCTTTTAGCCCTAGAGTCAAAATAGCAACACATCTTAGTGAAGCTCTGATAAATTTTGGCATATGTAGTAAAAAAAAGAGCCTAAATATGTCCAAAAAACTTCTTGAGGATGTAGGTCTGAGTGTAGACAAGCTACACAGGTATCCTAGCGAGCTAAGTGGTGGCGAATTACAAAGAGTTGCCATAGCTAGAGCTATCAGTGTCAGTCCAAAAATTATCATTTTTGATGAAGCGACATCAGCCTTAGATGTAAGGACAGAAGCTCAAATTATCAAACTTCTGCATGACATGAAGCAAACTAAAAACTTTTCAGCTATCTTTATCTCTCATAATATTGCACTTGTACACAACATCGCAAGCAGGATATATGTAATGAAAGACGGTAAAATAGTAGAAGAGTACCTTAGTAAAGACATACACTCTCCAAACAGAAGAGAATATACCAAATTATTGATAGAAGCAGCAAGTTTAAAAATATGAAACAACCTATTATAGCTATACTTGTTAGTAAAAAATATCAAGAGACTCCATATGAGGATGACCTGCTCCTAAAATACAGACTTGAAAGCTTTGGCTATAGTGTGGATATTGTTGACTGGAACAGCGATAGATATCATTTTCATCAGGCGATTATTTGCATAGTAAGATCATGTTGGAATTATCATATTTATAAATATGACTATCTTAAAAAGCTATTGCTAGTCTCTAGACAATCAATGCTCATCAACACTCATGCCATAATTGAAAAATACTTTAGCAAGCAGTATCTATTAGATACCAATAAACTTGGCATCAACACTATACCTACCCGCTTAGCAAAAAACACTGCAGAAGTACTCAGTGCAATCAAGCATCTAAAATCAGATCAAATTATCTTAAAGCCTGATATCAGTGCATCTGGCAACAATACATACAAAATAGACTCTTGTAATAAACAGAAAATCATAGAAAAATCTAAAGTCATACTGTCTAGCGGAAAAGTAATCGTGCAGGACTATATCGATACCGTTATAACTCACGGTGAACTCTCCACGGTAGTTATCGCTGGCAAGATAACCTTTACTATGCACAAGAGACCAGCCTCTCACTGCTTTCTTGTGCATGAACACCATGGTGGGTGCTATACTCCTACAAAAATAGATGAAAAATGCACAAGCTTCGTTTATAGTGTATTGGGATTATTTGAAAACATACCCACTTACACAAGAATAGACTATCTCATAAGTGAAGATGGAAATCCAATATTACTAGAACTGGAAGTAAATGAACCAAATCTATATCTATCAAAAAGTGAAGAGACGCTAAATAGTCTCTGCCAAGAAATACACAATATTTCCAATCTAAGGGTGCAAAAGTGAAAACAGTCCTCATGGAAATATCTAGATTGCTACTTGTACTTTTTATAGCTACTTTTGCTACTTTTGCCATGCTTTATACTGAGTCTGACACCGTAGCAGAAGATATTCTTGTGATGCAAGATCTTATACCGACCAAAGAAGCTATAGAAGGGATAAAAAAGGAGTATGGACTAGATAAGCCATTTGTACTACAGTATGCCAACTGGATACAAGGTGTGACGAAAGGAGAACTTGGATACTCCCATAGTCTAGACAAGCCTGTGCTAGATGAGTTTGTGCATAGACTGCCAAACACACTGATACTGACTGGCTATTCTACAGCTTTTATCCTAATTTTTTCTCTGCTATTTGGTCTGCTTGGTGCTATGCATAAAAATAAGTTTATTGATAAGATTATTGCCCTCTTCTCTTCTTTTGCTATTGCTATGCCAGCATTTTGGATTGGGCTAATACTTATAGTTATATTTATAGTTAAACTAAGATTTTTTGAGCTTACCAATATGAATAATCCTAAAAATATGCTTCTTCCTGCTATATCTTTGGCACTGCCGTTGATTGGGCGATATGCTATGCTTATTAGAGCATCTATGCTAGATCAAGTATCAGCCAACTATGTTACAAGTGCAAGAACAAGAGGCATACCACAACGAAATATAATACTAAGACATATACTACCAAATGCTATTGTCTCTATACTTCCACTTTTGGGGATAAGCATAGGTGCGATTCTAGGAGGAACTGTGATTATCGAGACTGTATTTGGTATCCATGGTATAGGTAGCATGGTGATTTCTGGTATAAATCACAGTGATTATCCCCTGATTCAGTCATTTGTATTATTTATGACTACTGTCTATATAGCTATTAGCTTTGCTGTTGATTGGCTCTGTAAACTTATAGATCCTAGATTAAGACACAAAAATAGCACAAGGATCGAAATATGAAAAAACTCTATATATTGATATCCATTTCTATTTTTTTGATTCTACTCTCTATCGTAGCACCATATCTTGCACCCAACGATCCTCTTGAGATAGACTTTAGCAGGATATTGGCTCCACCTGATGAAATATATTGGCTAGGTGGAGATCATCTAGGTAGATATATTTTCTCAAGACTTCTGCATGGAGCTAGGGCTACGCTGGCAACAGCTTTTTTGATGATAGCTGGCATGAGCATCTTGGGCATCATCATGGGTGCAGTAGCTGGATTTAGAGGTGGGGCAAGTGATACTCTCATAATGAGAATTGGGGATATGCTCTTGGCGTTTCCTGAGATAGTTTTTGTGATAGTGGTAGTTGGCATGCTCGGAGTTGGTATATTCAACACCATCATAGCACTATCTTTGATATGGTGGGTAAAGTACTCTAGGATTACTAGAGTGCTAGTAAAAAAAGAGTTGAGTAATAACTATATCCATGCAGCTAGAATGTCAGGTGCAAGCGACACAAGGATACTAATCCGCTATATCATGCCTGTTCTAATCGTACAGGTATGCCTAAATATAGGCACTATTATTATAGCATTAGCTGGCTTTTCATTTTTAGGACTAGGCGTACAGCCTCCCGCTCCTGAGTGGGGCAATATGCTTAGCGAATCTAGAATATATATACAGACAGCTCCACACCTGATGATATATCCAGGATTAGCGATATTTTTAGTGGTTGTTTTGTTTAATTATTTTGGCGAAACACTTAGGGATATGCTTACAGCAAAATAACAACAATCCTAGCAGCAATCCATTGCTATCTAGACTATAGATTTATAGAAAATCAGCACCTTTCTGCTATAATCGCGACAATATATCAAGGGTACCACTAATAATAGTTATCCTAAACAGCGAGGCATAAATGGGCGATAGTGTAAAAAAAGTATATGATCCAAAATCATTAGAAAGCAGCTATTACAAGCTATGGGAAGAGCGAGGATACTTTGAAGTAGACGGAAACAGAGATATACAACAAAATGGAAAAACATTTTGTATCTCTATGCCTCCACCTAATGTTACTGGCAGTCTACATATCGGACATGGGCTTACATTTACTATACAAGATATCATAATCCGATACAAGAGAATGGATGGATATAAAACCCTTTGGCAGCCAGGAACCGATCATGCGGGTATCGCTACACAAAATGTAGTTGAAAAACAGCTCATAAGTGAGGGGACTAGCAAAGATGAGATAGGTAGAGAGGCATTTTTGCAGAGAGCTTGGCAGCAAAAAAACAACTCAGGTAACACCATCACTAAACAACTCCGTCACTTAGGAGTTTCTCCTGCTTGGAGTCGTGAACGATTTACAATGGACGAGGGACTTGCCAGTGCAGTCAAAAAAGCATTTAAAACCATGTATGATGAGGGCTATATAGTTCAAGACAATTATATGATAAACTGGTGCACTCATGATGGCGCATTGAGTGATATAGAGGTAGAGCACGAGGATCATTTGGGTAAGCTTTATCATATACGATATCCGCTCACGGATGGCTCTGGTGATGTAGTTGTAGCAACTACTCGACCAGAGACTTATTTTGGTGATACGGCGGTCATGGTGCATCCAGATGATAAACGACACAAGCACCTCATAGGCAAAACAGTTACCTTGCCCCTAATAGATAGAAAGATAGAAATCATCGCTGATGAATATGTAGATATGGAGTTTGGAACTGGCTTTGTCAAGGTTACCCCTGCTCATGACCCCAATGACTACGAGGTCGGCAAACGGCATGATCTGGAGTTTATTACAATCTTTGATGAAAATGGAATCCTCAATGAATACTGCGGAGAGTTTCAAGGTAGAGAGAGACTGGAAGCTAGAGATGAACTAGTGTCTAGACTTGATATAGAAGGTTGTATAGAAAAAATTGAAGATCACTCTCATCAGGTAGGACACTGCTATAGATGTAAAAATATAGTAGAGCCGTATATCTCCAAACAGTGGTTTATCAAAAAAGAGTTTGCCAAGGGTGCCATAGATAGAGTCAACGCAGGTGAAGCCAAATTTTTCCCAAAGCACTGGATAAATAGCTACAATGCATGGATGGGTGAGCTTCGTGACTGGTGCATATCAAGACAGCTATGGTGGGGACATCAAATACCTGTTATGCATTGTGCTAGTTGTGATGATCATTTTGCTTTTGATGGTGAAATTCCAAGTTCATGCGAAAAATGTGGAAGCAAGGAGATAGAGCAAGACCCCGATGTGCTAGATACTTGGTTTAGCTCTGGGCTTTGGCCATTTTCTACACTTGGCTGGGGCAATGGTGATGTACTCAAGGGTAAAACATGGAACGAATCAGACATGGCTGACTTTTATCCTAACTCTCTAATGGTTACTGGCTTTGACATTCTATTTTTCTGGGTTGCGAGGATGCTGATGATGGGAGAAAAGCTTACAGGTGAGCTACCATTTAGCGATATTTATCTACACGCACTTGTCAAAGACGACAAAGGCGAGAAGATGTCCAAGTCCAAAGGCAATGTCATAGATCCACTAGTCATGATAGACAAGTACTCTGCTGATGCCTTGCGTTTCACTCTGGCTGTGCTTGCCGTACAAGGACGAGATATCAAACTAAGTGAAGAGAAGCTAGAGCAGAGTCGTAACTTCACCAATAAGCTATTTAACGCTACAAACTACCTGCATCTTAATCAAGATAAGTTCGATGATCTAGACGCTAGCAATATCATAACTCCACTTGGTAGATATATGCTCTCTAGGTTTTATCTGGCAACTAGTGAGACTAGAGACTATATAGACAGCTATAGATTCAATGACGCTGCTACTACTCTATATCGTTTTCTTTGGGGTGAGTTTTGTGACTGGGGTATCGAGCTTAGTAAAGCTAGCAAAGAGAGCATAGCAGAGCTTGGAAGCATATTCAAAGAGTCCATGAAGCTTCTGCATCCTTTTATGCCTTTTATCACAGACAATCTATACCATAGGCTCAGTGGCACAGAATTGGAAACATCTAGTTCTATCATGATCTCCTCCTATCCCGTAGCAGGAGAGATTGATGTGGAAATCATAGAAGAGTTTACATTGGCGATTGAGGCTATAGTGTCTGTTCGTCGCTGTAAGACTATCATTGACAAAGGCAACCAACGCATAGAAAAAGCATTTGTTAAGCTCTCTAAAGCTGTAGATGAAGATATGCTTTCAGCCTTCATCCAGAGACTGGGCAAGGTTGACGACATAGAGTTTGTATCTACCAAGCCTGATAATGCTGTGACAGATGTGAGTGACAACCTAGAGACTTTTATCTCTACAGATGATATAGATATGAGTGATGTGACAGATAAACTAGGAAAACAGAAAGATAAGCTCCAAAAAGAGATAGATAAGCTACATGGCATGCTATCAAATGAAAGATTTGTAGCCAACGCCCCAGAAGCCGTCATTACTCAAAACCGCCAAGCCTTAGAAGAAGCGGAGCAGAAGATGAGCAAGATCACAGGGGAGCTTGAAGCGTTAGGAAGCTAAAGGACACCTATTTTTAGAGATGCCCTAAAAGACCTCCTATACTTTTTGTGAGCCTACGCTATAAGATCAGCTGGTACTTTACCGCCATTTTCGGCTAATCTAATCATGACTCTTTTATGCAGCCAAATATTCATCTGAGCTGAGTCAGCCATTAGGACATCTGGACAGCCAAGCTCATCTGCCAGCTCTTTTCGGCTACCATAGGAACTATCTAGATCCAATAGCTTCATTAAGTCCACTATAGAGACTTTCCAGTCTAGTTTCTGAGAACTTTTGTCTGATAGTTCTGTCAATATCTGTGCCACATCCACAACTGTCATATCACCCTCTATAACCGCCGCTAAAGCCTCTTTGGTCTCTTCTTGCTCCTCTATCATAGCAGATTCTACCTCCTTGGCAACATTTACCTGTCCAGCAGCCTGTTCCTTCTCATCATCACCAAAGCCAAGCTTGTTCAAAATCGAATCAAATATACCCATTTCTTATCCTTTTTGTTTATCCCAAATTTTAGCAATCCTATTGCATAATTTGGGTTTATATACCATTATAGCATCTAAAGCATTTTATACACTTTCTTTTTCTACTAAAAAGAATATCTATATATCTAAAGTTCAGATAAAATACCCTCTACACTCTCTTTGGCATCACCAAACAATAGCTTTGTATTTTCTTTATAAAATAGAGGGTTATCTATGCCAGAATATCCTGCTGCCATGGATCTCTTCATAACTATAACATGTGTAGCATCCCACACTTCGAGTACTGGCATACCAGCAATAGGGCTAGTCGGATCATCAAGTGCACCTGGATTTACGATATCGTTAGCTCCAATGACTAAGACAACATCTGTTTTAGGGAAGTCCTCATTTATCTCATCCATTTCTAGCACTATGTCATATGCTACTTTTGCTTCTGCTAACAGTACATTCATATGTCCTGGCAAGCGTCCTGCAACTGGATGGATAGCAAATCTCACATTTACGCCTTGTCCTTGAAGTTTTTTTACGATCTCTGAAACGATATGTTGGGCTCTGGCTACTGCCATGCCGTATCCTGGGACTATAACTACATTTTTTGCCTCTGCAAATAGCATGGCAGTATCTGCCGTGGTTATAGATATGACTTCTCCTTGCTCCTCGTCACCAGTAGTTTTGGCTACAGCCATGCCCTCAGATGCCCCAAAGCCGCCTGCTATAACTGAAATAAAACTACGATTCATCGCACGGCACATGATATATGATAGGATAGCACCACTACTTCCTACCAAAGCGCCTGTTATGATAAGTAGGTCATTGGACAACATAAACCCTGTAGCTGCTGCTGCCCATCCAGAGTAACTGTTGAGCATAGAAACAACTACTGGCATATCAGCACCACCGACAGACATCACCATATGTACACCAAATACAAAAGCGATGATTGTCATGATAATCAAAGGTGTGATGCCTGATGAGATGCTCTGAGCATCTACAAAAATAAATAATAATAAGACAGATAGCAATATCATGCTGAGATTAAGCCAATGTTTTGCAGGTAACAAAAGTGGTTTACCGTCTATCACTCCCTGTAGTTTTCCAAAAGCGATTAATGATCCAGTAAAAGTAACTGCACCTATAAATACTCCTAAATATATCTCTACATCATGAATGGTTTTTGCAACTCCTTCATAATGTGATGCGGGATCGATATAAGTCGCAAATCCTATAAGTACAGCAGCAAGACCTACAAAACTATGCAGCATTGCTACAAGTTGTGGCATGCCAGTCATCTCTATTTTTCTAGCCACATACAAGCCTATAAATATACCAACGATCATAGTAGAAAAAATAACAGCATATGATGTGACTTGACTAGCAAGTATTGTTGCTACTATAGCAATAAGCATTCCGATCATCGCGTATATGTTACCACGGCGAGCACTCTCTTGACGGCTAAGCCCTGCAAGTCCTAAAATAAACAGAACGCTTGCTATAATATATGCAGCGGTTATGATACCTTCAGTCATTATTTTGCCCCCCTATCTGGCTGTTGGAACATTTTTAGCATTCTTTGCGTAACAAAGAAGCCACCACTGATATTGATCGTGGCTACAAATACAGCTATTGCTGAAAGTACAACCACAGTGCCTGATAGTTCATTAGAGACTTGCAATAAAGCACCTAGCACAATAATGCCACTGATGGCATTCGTAACAGACATAAGCGGCGTATGAAGTGCGGGTGTTACATTCCACACAACATAATAGCCCACAAAGCAACCTAGCACAAAGACAGTGAGGTCAGCCATAAAATCAGGTGGTGCTACTCTGCCGAGTGCTGCGAGTAAAATAGCAACAATAAACATAAATGCTACGCTCATCCATCCCGAAGACTTCTTTTCCTGAACTTTTGCTATTGATTTTTCGGCAATGGGGGGAGATTTGACTGCTAGTTTTGGTGGTCTTGCTATTGCTTGTACTTTTGGTGCTGGCGGAGGCCATGTAATCTCACCTTCTTTGATAACTGTTGCACCCCGCATGACATCATCTTCCATGTCTACAAAGATCTGACCATCTTTATTTTTACACATATCACTGAGCAAATAGCGTAAATTTGTACCATAAAGTTGACTAGACTGCGACGGTAGTCTGCTTGGCATATCGGTGTACCCTATGAGTGTGACACCATGCCTTACCAGCACTTTTCCTGGCTCTGTTAGTGTACAGTTTCCTCCTTGTTCAGCTGCGAGATCAACTACTATACTTCCTTCACGCATAGACTCTATCATCCCTGCTGTTATAAGTTCTGGAGCCTTTTTGCCTGGTATAAGTGCTGTAGTAATGATGATATCTACCTCCATTGCCTGCCTAGCAAAAAGCTCCATTTCAGCCTTGATAAACTCAGGACTCATTGTTTTGGCATAGCCGTCAGTACCACTTCCATCTTCATCTGTTTCTATCCAGAGAAATTCTGCACCAAGGCTTTCTATTTGTTCACTAACTTCAGGACGAGTATCAAAAGCGCGGACAATTGCCCCAAGACTAGCTGCCGTAGCAATAGCCGCCAAACCTGCTACCCCAGCTCCTATTACTAAAACTTTTGCAGGCGGCACTTTACCTGCAGCTGTCATCTGTCCTGTAAAAAATCTTCCAAAACAGTTTGCTGCTTCTATGACTGCACGATATCCAGCTATGTTTGCCATAGAGCTCAGTGCATCATACTTCTGTGCACGAGATATCCTAGGGATGCTGTCCATAGCAAGAACAGTGGCTTTTTTGTCTACTAGCATCTGCATTAGTTCGGGATTGATGGATGGCCAAATAAACGATATGAGATGAGTGCCCTCCTCCATAAGATCCACCTCATGTACAGCTAAAAAAGGGTTTAATTCTGGAGAACGAACCTTTAGTATAATATCTGATTGAGACCATAACTTTTTGGTATCTTTTACTATCTCTACACCCATTTCTTTATATGAGTCATCAGAAAAATACGCATTTTTACCTGCTCCAGACTCTATAGAGACAGAGAAGCCAAGCTCTTTTAGCCATTTTGTCGTCTCTGGTGTTGCTGCTACGCGATTCTCCCCTTCATGAACCTCTTTTGGAACTCCTATTTTTAAAGACATATAATACACTCCTTTATGATATAGTTATTGCTTATATGTAAAAATTATATATTCATATTATATAAGCATTAAATACATTATATCTAAAATTTGATAAGTATTATCACTTAGAGCATTATTATACTAAAGGGCACCTCTAAAGATAAAAATCATCAAGAAGTGAATTCGCATTTGCTTCCAAAACCTAAGTTATTGTCTATAAATTTGATATGTTTGATTTGTAAAGACCCAAGAGTGTGATTTAGTGCTACAGATTCCCTCGAAGAGGCATGCTCTCTATGCTCATTCGGATACATACCCTGCCAGAGCCAAAGAAGCAGAAGTATACTTGAGGAAGATATGGACTGTACCAGCATGTATGTCTGCTATGTCATCACCTAATGCATCTTGTATCTCATCATCTATGAGGTGAAAGCCTCTTTGTTTGGTTTCTATTCGGTATCAAATTAAAGGGTACCCACAAAGGGGCACCCCTACTCTTTCCCATACCTCACCTTAGGCTCCGCAGCCATAAGCATCTCATCTTCACTATTGCCTATCTGTCCTTCATCATTGACATAGGCACCAGCATCAGAACCAAACCCGCTTCCGTCATAAAACTTCTCTACAAAAGCCACTACTTTTTCTAACACTCTTGGCACTACTCTTTTTCGTTCTAGTAATTTGGGCTTCACTGTAAGTGTTTTGGCTATGTCGTCGTTGAGTGGTTTTCTTTGGTCATATATATAGGTGTCTATGACCTTTCGTATCTTCCTCTCATCTAGCTTCTCGTCTTCACATATCTGCGTAAATGCCTTGTCTTTTTGCTCATCCCAGTACTTCTCAAAGGCTTCGTCTACAAGGTCTGCGTCGCTTATGTCTTGCAAGTACCCATCTATAAACTGTTCTATGAGTTCTTTTTTACTTCGTAGTTGTGGGTTGTTGTTGATGATGTTTGAGATGTTCTGCTTTTGCTTCGCTTTCTCTTCTTCTGGTGCGTCTATGAGTTTGGCTAGCAGTCTGAGTATGTAGCTTACATTTATCTCGTCTTTTTGTATGAGTTCTAGCTCAAAATCCACATCGTCTAGTATGGAAACTTTTTCTACTTCTGTACGTGCAGGTTTCATGTCTAGGTACTTGCTCGTGTAGTCGGCAAACTCTTGCTCGCTCATGCCTGTCTGGGAGAAGTCAAACTCTGCAAAAGACTCCAACACATTTTTCACACGCATCAAGGCTCTAAATGCCTGTACAAATGCCAACTTCTCTTCCTCTCCATACAAGTCATTTACACTGTCCACTGTAGGCACTAGCTCTTTTAGATGCTCCAATGCCTCTGTAAACTTGTCTAGGTAGTCTTCATACGGTTCCATGAGTATGGTATCTATGGCATCTTTGTTAGAAAACAGCGTGATGGCTTCGTCTGTAGCATTCTTCAAGTTTCTAAAACTGACGATATTCCCCTGACTCTTTTTTTCGTCTAGTATTCTGTTGGTGCGTGAAAACGCTTGTATCAGCCCATGGTAGCATAGGTTTTTGTCTACGTACAATGTGTTTAGAGGCTTGCTGTCAAAGCCTGTCAAGAACATATTGACCACCAAAAGTATGTCTATCTCTTTTCTTTTGACTCTTTGGCTGATGTTGTTGTAGTAGTTGTAGTAAGACTGTGAGTCTTTGGTGCTGTATGCTGTGCCGTACATGCTGTTGTAGTCGCTTATGAACTCGTCTAGCTTCTCACGGCTGTGTTTGTTGATGTGGGCTTCGTCTACAGATGCACCGTCGCCCTCGTCTAGGCTTGTCATACCTGTGGCATCTTTGTCGTCTTCATTGGCTGAGTAGCTAAAGATGGTGGCTATTTTGAGTCTATGCTTCCCTGCTTCTTTCTTCTGTCTAAACATCTCATAGTACTTGATGAGCATATCGACAGACCCCACCGCCATCATGGCTGTAAAGGTTTTGCTATGCGTCTTTCGTGCATGGTTGGCTATGATGTAGTCTGTGATTTTGTCTAGTCTGTCTTCACTTTCTAGTAGCTCTTTGGTGTCAATGGCTTCAACATCTATGTCTAAGCTGTTCACACCCTCTTTTTCTTTATATCTGCCCACATACTCTATGCTAAACTTCAGTACATTTTCGTCGTTTATGGCATCGGTGATGACATACTTGTGCAAAGCAGGAGAAGAAAAAAGGTCTGCTGTGGTGCGTTTGCCTATGGCATTTTCAGCAAAGATGGGTGTGCCTGTAAAACCTATCATCTGGTTGTTGGTAAAAAACTTGTTTATCTTTGTATGTGTTTCGCCAAACTGGCTTCTATGACACTCGTCAAATATAAACACCACCCTAGCCTCTCTCAACTTTTCCATACTTGAGAGGTACTTAGGCTTGCTTATGGCGGTGTTGAGTTTTTGTATGGTAGTCACGATGAGAGGTGTGTCATCTCCAAACTGCTTGACCAAGGCTTTCGTGTTGTCCGTACCGTCTACTGAGCCGTCTGAAAAGCTGTTAAACTCCTTGGTCGTCTGAAAGTCCAGGTCTTTTCTGTCTACCACAAAGATAACTTTGTCCACAGAGGGCATATCCATGAGTATCTGTGCTGTCTTAAATGATGTGAGCGTTTTACCGCTTCCTGTGGTGTGCCAGATGTAGCCGTTTTTGCTAGAGTTCTCTACCCTGTCTACTATGGCTTCGGTGGCATGGTACTGGTAGGGGCGTAAGACCATGAGTATCTTGGGTACAACTGCTAGCACGATGTACTTGCATATCATCTTCGAGAGGTGGCACTTTTCTAAAAACACTTCAGCAAAGGCTTCGAGGTTTGTGATGTTCTTGTTCTCTTTGTCTGCCCAGTAAAAGGTCTGTTTCATGCTCATAGACTCTAGTCTGGAGTTGGCGTAGTACTTGGTGTTTACGCCGTTACTTATGACAAAGAGTTGCACGTACCCAAAGAGTCCTTTGCCATGTGAGAGTGTGTGTCTTTTGTAGCGTAGCGTCTGGTTAAAGGCTTCTTTGAGTTCTAGCCCTCTGCGTTTGAGTTCTACCTGTACGAGGGGTAGCCCGTTGATGAGTATGGTCACATCATAACGGTTTTTGTACGTACCTTCCATGGTCACTTGGCTCGTCACTTGAAAGCGGTTCTGACACCAATGCACCGAGTCCAAAAATCTCACATAAAACTGAGACCCATCATCACGCTGTAGCACAAACTTATCACGAAGTGTCTTCGCTTTCTCAAAGATGTTGCCTTTACCTAAGAAGTTCATCACCTTTTTAAACTCATCATCGCTAAAGCTAGTGTGGTTGTGTTTTTCTAGCTGTGTTTTGAGGTTTGCCACCAAGGCATCTTCATCAGGTATGGCTACACTTTCGTAGCCGTCTTTTGAGAGTTGTACGAGTAGGTTTTCTTCTAAGATTGCTTCGCTTTGTATGCTCATAGGTTTTCTACCTTCTCCAGTAGTGGCTTTAGTTTAGACATATCTATGTTTTCTTTTTGTGTCTTGGAGTACATGGTTATCAAGTAGACTTTGTCCTGTGATGTTTTAGTATAGTACACGACTCTATAGCCACCACTATTGCCACCTGTATCAGAATTTTTCACTCTAATTTTATAAAGATTATTACCCAAATGTATACCGATGTCGAATGCTATTTCAAGTTTTTCTACGAGTTCGAGTATATCGTCTTTTATGTGTCTGTATTTTTTATGGAGTTTCTTAACATCTCTCTGAAACTCCTCTAAGGCAATGACCTCATAGTTCATTTAAAAAGTCTCTGGCTCTCTTTTCTTGTTTTCCTCCACTTATAGACAGAGATATATCTTCCAACGCTAACCTTACTGTACCTGTCAAATCTTTTCTACCATTTCTATACATCAAGTCTTCTATGATGAGTTCAGAAAGATAATTCTTCATCTCTTCAACTGTCTTAAACTGGGAGTTCAATGTCTTCTCTAGGTCTGGATTGTTTATCTGTATTGCTAGCATTTTTGCTCCTTTGTATTATGTTTGATATTATTATACCATATTCAAAATATACACATGTCAACGTAGGGGCAATCCCTTGTGGTTGCCCTTTGAAATCCCATGTGCAAATAATTTACCATGAATGACGTAGGGGCGAACCTGTGTGTTCGCCCTTTGCTTGTAATCCAAAATAAATATGCAATCCAAAGGGCAGACACATAGGTCTGCCCCTACGCAAACATTTGTTGCAACAACCCTCTCTTAAATGTCTTCATCTTCTCTAGGCTTTGGGTATTTTGTGCTATCTTGGTGTCGATGGCGGAAAGGAAGTTGGCGATTTTTGTTTGTTCTGGGAGGGATGGGAGGTTGATTTTTATTTTTTTTAAATCATTTGAGTTAATAGCTGGGTAACTTGTTCC
>JAAXPZ010000040.1 GCA_012329065.1 Sulfurovum sp.
GATATAAAGGTTCCCGTACCTACAAACCTTGGAAGTTCTTTGATGCTATTACACCCAAGACCTATGAGTAAATCTTCACTGCCTATGAAGCCATAGCGGTTGTCATCACTAAAACGCCATGCTTTTTCTTTGGCTCCTACAGGTTTAAATGCTACACGAAGATTGCCATGGTTGACATGCAGTACCCATGCATTTTTTGACTCTGTGATTTTGCCAGGTCTTTCACTGTCCTTTGGCACGGGCATCGTCACGCCATACCCTGTGCCTGTGCCTGGACCGATGGTTACTCTGTACTTACCTACAAGGTCTTGTGGTAAAAAGTCTCTAAGGCACTCATGACCTGTCCTTATCTCTACAGTCTTTGCCGACAAGATACTTGTCATCAGTATAATTACTATGTAAATTAATTTCATTTTTTATCCTTTGTATCATTTGTTTCTTTACTCGGGGTATCTGCTTGAATAAGTGCTTCTTTGGAGTTTACTTTTGTCATGTCTATGATAAGATCATGACTGCTCCCACCTATGCTAAACTTCTCTTCTTTTGCGTTGTTTTCTGTCTTGGCTTCGACCGTATAGTCTCCTGCATCAAGAGCTAACTGTACAACTTCAGAACAAGACTTTTTTATGCTATGCACCATACGTCCTGTATGGGCATACACTTCATAGCTTACTTCTACACCCATATCTAGACATTTTGTTTTGATAACAAACTGTTCAAAAGCTATATGAAGTTTATTCACTTCATCTGCTTTTATTTCAAATGCTGTTTCTTTTTTAAGACCTTTATATTCTGATTTCAAAATGTACTTTCCAAGAGGTAGCTTTTTGATGAGTGGTTTTTCTTTTGTAGTTTTAAAACTATAGCCAGTCATTTTCTTTCCAGTGGCTTTCCCATCTTCGCCTTGTCTATAAATAATATGATAAGAATTTAACCACTTACCACCTTCTTTTTCAGAGGCTGTGATTTCTACATCATTTTCTGTTTTCTTTGCTACAGGCTTTGGCTTTTCAACTTTTTCTACCTTTTCAACTATGCTATCCATGGCATCATTAAGAGCTGTAGCATCTTTAGCAGAGAAGTACTCCCCTCCTGTGGTGTCAGCTATACACTCTAGCTGTGCATCTGTGTTTTTGTCTACATTGAAGCCTATGACATGTGCTACGAAGTTTATGCCTTGCTTTTTCAGCTCTTTAGCTGTTGCACATGGGTCGGCATCGCAACTCTCTTTGCCATCAGATATGAGTATGATAGTAGATTTCTCTTCACTAGACTTCATCTCCTCTGCTACTTTTTTGAGCGTTCTACTAATAGGGGTTTTACCTTTAGGCTGGATACCTTTAACTACAGAAAGTATCTTTTCTTTATCAATCTTGGCTACAGGAACAACTGTCTCTATGTCATTACAATCCCCCTTGGTTCTGTGTCCGTAGACTGTTAGTCCTAGCTCGGTATCTGGGTTCCATTTTTTGACTACGCTTTGTAGTGCTTCTTTGGCAATAGTAATTTTAGCCTTACCGTCTATCTGCCCCCACATGCTACCACTGGCATCGAAGATGATAACTGCTTTAGGATTTTGAGCCCATGCCATTGTAAAAGCAAATAGTAAAAATACTGAGATGCTCTGCTTTGTCCATCTAAAAATATCTTTCATTTTTTATCCTTTTTATTTGAATATTTATCATTATGAGATCACAGCACAATAGACACTTTCACAGAAGCCTATTGTACTGTGGTCTCATTATAAACAAAGAGTGTTTACTCAGTGTTTGCTTACCTATATAAAAAGTATAACAGAAAAAGTGTGATGAATCGTGAAAGATAGAGAAATTGGCGTTTCATATCGTGAGATATGAAACGAACTAGAAAAGAAGGAAGTGCATCAGAAGGCTAGAAAAGGACTAGCGACAGTTACGATATCCAGCCCTCCATCCACTTCTGTAATTACTATAATTTCTCCAACGGTAGTTGTTTTTGTACCAGCTTCCATGGGCACTGTTGCAGCCATTGCGAACACCAGCTTGATACAGGCTATTTCGGTTGTAGCCATAATTGTATCCCCTGTAGTAAAAGGCATTGCTTCCTACGACACCCAATGTCGCACCTGTCACTAAGCCTCTTTCGTAAGGCGTACATCCCGTCATAGAAACACCAGTAATTGCTAGTGATCCTACTATTGCCATTTGTGTTATAAACTTTTTCATCAAGAACTCCTCATATAATATGTGTGATTGGCCCCAAGGAGCAAGCTAACTATGTGACAGTATGACAAAAGAGTGTTTGCTGAATGTTGCTTGATTTATTTATTTATTTTGTTTTTTCTGGGATACGAAGTTGAATTCACACAGGAATGATGACTATAAGACTAGAAAATAAAGCTACTATAAAGGTTTTGCTCCCTCTGGACAATCCACCTGCACTATCTCACCATCAGGGATATCTATCCTTTTGGCGGTCATTTTGCCTTGCCATACACATCCAGTATCTAAACATATAACATCTTTATTTTCCATATATCCCAGTGTTGACCAGTGACCAAATATTACTTTGGCTCCCAGTTTTTTGCGATTTTTAACTTCAAACCACGGATAGAATCCTGAATCATATGTTTTGGGATTTGGTGCTCCCTTTTGGTCGAAGTCTAAATTACCCTCTTGGTCGCAAAATCTCATTCTAGTAAAGGCATTGATAGCAAATCTATTTTTCTTTTTCTCTCCAAAGGTATGTACACCACCTAACATTTTTTTAGTCAGCCATCTTGGAGCATCAGCACTTTGTAGTTTTTGCTGTAGTCTCTTACTATATTCCAAAGCCATCCCCAAATCAAATGCTGGCGGTATGCCAGCATGTACCATTACATAATTTATCTTAGGGTCATAATGCACAAAAGGCTGAGACCTAAGCCACTCTAGTAGCTGATTTCTGTTTGGTGATTGCAAAATAGGGTCAAGTGTCTGATTACTTTTTTTGATACCCCAATGTACCGCAAGTAGAGTGATATCATGATTACCAAGCACAATATTTATTCGATTTTTAATTTTATATAGGTATTCCAATACCTCTAATGAGCCCTCACCTCTGTTTACCAAATCTCCTGCTATCCAAAGTCTATCTTGAGTGGCATCAAACTCTATCTTATTAAGCAGTTCTCTAAAAGTATTATTGCATCCCTGTATATCGCCTATAGCCCAAATCCTGCGATAGTTATCTTCGATATCATTATTCTCAATACCAAAAAATCTAAAAAGGCTATCAAAGATACCCATGTCATGCCCCCTTGTGTTATACCATTGTATCTAAAAATTCTAGAGATTCAAAATATTTTATTTCATAATTGTACTTTATTCATTGATTTATATTAGGGGTCGGGTATCAAATATGAAGTATGATATAATGTCAAATCATTGGTAAAGGCAGGATATGGCACGCAAACCTCGTATAGACCTTATAGGATTTCATCATGTTGCCAACCAAGGTGTGTACAAAGCCAATATATTTGCTACTATTATAGAAAAGCAGAAATTTTTAGAGATGGTATGCAAAGCATGCGGTATCTACGATATCATACTCCATGACTACTGCATCATGGACAACCACTATCATCTCCTAGTAGAAACCAAGCGTGAAAACCTATCCTACTTTATGAGGCAAATCAATGGCAACTATGCAATATACTTCAATAGAAAACAGGAGAGATCTGGTCCCTTGTGGAAAGGGAGATATAAATCATGGTTTATACTCCATGAGGAGTATCTAAACTATACCATCAAATATATAGAGTATGACCCCATAAGAGCCAACCTAAGTTTCTTCCCTGGCGACTATCCTTTTACTCTAAGTGCTACTATACTAGGAACTGAATCCATCATACCTTGTGCACAAAAGTCATTGATGATAGAGAAATATACAGAACGAGAACTTAAAGCATTTTTGCAATCTGACCTCACAAAAGATGAGCTAGGGGTCTTAGAGGATGAAAAACGCAAAAAAGTTACAAAAGACAAAACAGGCATCAAGCTAGAACGAGACAAGCCTCTCAAGGAGTACTTCAAACAAATACAGACTAAGATGGAGAGAGATACCGCCATGAAAGAAGCGTATCTAGACGGCTACACACAAGGAGTCATAGCCAAAGAGCTCAAAATAACCTCTGCGCTAGTCTCTTACTGCATCAAAAAACTTGTCGACTAGCCTTTTTCTTTCATGATATCCCTCAATATATCATAGGCGTGATTAATCGCCATGGCAATAGAACCGCCACTCTTAAACACAATATCTCCTGCCATATATAGCCCCTTGACACTTGTTTCAAATTTATCATTAAATAGTGGTTCACCGTTTTCATCAAGTTCAATATTGCAATTTTTGAGAAAATCTACTGGGGTTGTGCCACCTAGGGCATAAAGAATTCTATCATATGTAACGCCATAGCCATGAGAATAGTTGACTTTTATTTTGCCTTCATCATTTTCTATAGATTCTACATCGGCATTATACCGAACTCTCAGTTTCTCCTCTTGGTCGTACTGAACTATCATATCTCTATTTATATCATTAGCTTTGGCAAATGTATCCCTGCGATATGAGAGTGTTATGTTGTTATCTTTGCTTAAATGGCAAGCGTACTCTATGGCACTGTCACCACCACCTACGATCAGCACCTTTTCATTTCCTCTACATTCACTGGGAGTAAAGTTTACAAACTGCTTGATCGTTCCTGGTATTTTATATGAGGGCTTATTGGGTTTTCCCATTCTACCTATAGAGATGATGACATTTTTTGCTTTATATTCACCATTGTTGGTACTCATCAGAAAAACTCCATCATCACCCTTTGCTACGCTATATACTTCTGTATTGAAAAGTGCGTCAATTCCATCGCCATCCAAAAGTACTTCAAAGTAATCAAGTGTGCTTTCCTTGGTGCCGTCGAAAAACTCTACATTACCTTTGATCGTTACCTCTTGACCTTTCCAGTCTTTATCTACTCTCTTAGAGTCTTTATAGTACTGTCTGATTGTCTGAGAGTGATTGTCGCCTTTTTCTATAAATAGTATCTTCTCTAGTCCAAATATTGATGCTTCCACTGCTGACGCTATCCCGCCAGGACCACCACCCACAATCGCTATGTCATATATATTGTTCATCAAAGTATCTCCTAAAAATAATAATGAATTATTATATCATATAAGCATTATTCTAACATATCATTAGCACAAAAGAGACGAATCTCTATTCATCTAGAATCTTCAGCATCTCAGCAAGACTCAGCAATTTCCCACTACTCTTGACCGCCCCATCCACTACCAGCCCAGGTGTACTCATCACGCCGTACTCCATGATTGCGATAGGATCTTCTACTTTTTCTACTGTATGAAATCCACCTCTTTGTACCATTGCCTGCTTGGCAATCTCTTCTAGTGCTTTGCACTTGGCACACCCTGTTCCTAATATTTCTATCTTCATCTTCTCTCCTTAAAAAATAAAATTAAATATATATCCTATACAAATAATCCCCAATCCTACGATTCCAAAAAATATCGCTATTAGTCTGATATGAATTATCCGTTTGAGTATCATTGCTTCTGGTAAACTAAGTGCTGTTACTGCCATCATAAAACTAAGTGCAGTACCCAACATCATACCTTTACTAGTAAGCACCTCCACTAGTGGCATCACCCCTGCAGCGTTGCTATACATTGGTATGCCCATCAACACAGCAATAGGTACTGCAAAAGGATTTCCCGCTCCTGCCCAACTAGCAATAAATTCAGCAGGTATATAGCCATGGATAAACGCACCTATGCCTACTCCTATAAGTACATATATCCATATCTTAGTAAATATATCTTTGCTGTAGTCCCATGCCTCTCTGGCTCTTTGTTGGAATGTCATTTTAATCTGTATCATTTCTAGCTCACCATCCATCGGCTTAACATCAAGTAAAATATATTTTTCCATATTCATTTTGCCTATGATGTATCCGCCAACTACCGCTACTAATAGTCCAAACCCTATATATATCACTGTGACCTTCCAGCCAAATATCCCAAAAAGCAAAGCTATGGCTATTTCATTATTCATCGGACTACTGATTAAAAAAGAAAATGTCACTCCTATAGGTATGCGTGCCTGTATAAAGCCTAAAAAGAGCGGTACTGCTGAGCAGCTACAAAATGGCGTAATGATACCAAACAGTGCTGCCAAAACATTGCCAAAGATAAGCGATTTGCCTTGCAAATATGCCCTGACATACTCAGTATTAAAGTGTGTCCTCAAGTATGACACAACAAAAATAATAGTAATCAGCAAAAACCATATCTTGATCGTATCATAGATGAAGAAATTGACTGCATCGTTGACTCTGCCTGTCAGCCCTAGCAAGTCAACTGTCAGATAGTCAACTGTCTCTTTCCACATCTTAGTCACCTCTTTGCTTATAGTATTTGATATAATAGCAGATTGTAGCGTAATATTATTTATATATCAAGATATATTGATATATTGTAACTCTAGTTTTACTTTTTTATTTTGCTAATCCTACTTCAAGGTATCCAATCTCGTCCAGACACCCTCGCCTAAACCTATCCAACGGGGAACGGATAGAGTAATATGCCCATCTGCCTTTCCGTTCTACTTTCAGAAAACCAGCATCTTTCAGTATCCTTAGATGTCTTGATATGCGAGATTGTATCATTTCAAATGCTTTCTCTATATCACAGACGCAGACTGATCCATTTTGTTCTATAAATCTGAGAATTTTGATGCGAGTAACATCATTGAGTGCACCTATAGTGTTGAGAAAATCTTCTGTAGCTTCCATAGAGAGTAGTATATCAAAACAGCTATTACATATCAAGTCTTATTGATATATTGATGACAATTAGTATTCCGTTTTGATACCCGACCCCTTTAAATAAGCCCTATTCCTAGTTCTCTTATCTTATCAACTTTGTGAAAATGAAATGTCTTATAATTGCTTGTATTTGGCTCTAAAAGCAGTATATTTTTATCTACACCATCAAGTATTTGCTTTGTCTGATTATACATCAGCAGCCTGATAGACCTCTCAAGCATCTCTACTATGTTGAATGTTTTAAATATACTGTCTGGCATCTCTTTGGCAAAGGAATTGTATCCTATGGCATCTACAGCCAATATGTTATGATACGAACATTCATTCAATCCCAAGTTTTCACACAAAAAGCCATCTCCATATATTTTGCCTTCTATGATTTTCTCTTTAAATATTCCTGGTATTGCCATAGTTGCAAGTATGACATCTTTGATCATCACTTTATCACCGGCCCCAAAAACTCTTTTGTCTCCAGTGGTCAAATTTGCTACTATTATCTTGAGAGGTATCTTCACATCTGACATCATTCTATCTCCAAAGATACTATCAAATATCCTCTCTATCCTAGCACTATCCACTATTGAGTTGCCTCCTAGCGTAAATTTAATCCATTTGCTCACGGCTGCAAAGGACTTTAGTCTTTCATGTATCTGCTTCTCATGCATCCCAATGGCTAGGCACGCACCTATGATGCCACCCATACTTGTACCAATGATCTCGCTTGGAGACAAATCCTTTTGTTCCATATCATACAATACACCTAAATGAGAAATCCCCAACGCTCCCCCTCCAGAGAGAACCAGTGAGAAGTTTTCATCACCAAGCTCAACTATACCCATCCCAATACCTCTTTGTAGATTTCTATTTTCTGCTCGAGTCTCATCTTGGCATGAGCAGGGGATGGTGATGGTAAATACAAAGTCTCTATCTCCAAATGATCAAAATGTATCCTATATAGTGCTTCTGACTTTCTACCTGTAAAAGCGACTCTAGACACAGATGGGTACTTCTGCAGTAGATCTGATATATCATTGACATCTTCGTCTTCTAGCGAGCTATCAAGAGAAGTCTCTCTGCTACAACTTTTTATCATATCCCAGAGCCCTAATTTTGACTCCTTTAGTAAGCATATTCTTTGATCCACATTATTTATAGGGTAGCCTGTAGTAGCTTCAAGTATCTTCCAAAACTGATTGCGTGGATGTGCATAATAAAAGTTATTCTCGAAAGATTGGATGCTTGGGAATGACCCCAGTATTAGTGTCTTTGTATTTTTGAAAACTATAGGTTCAAATGGGTGATTAAACGATTCTCTATCCAAAATATACTGTCCTTAAGGTTTTTCTAGAAATTTTTCTAATTTTTTGATTTGACTAGGAAGAATATTCTCTATTGTCAGCCTAACCCATCCACCTCTATGTATTATACCTAATCAGTAGTGGATCTACCATGATCATCCACAACATCCTATTTCTGCCAACAGCATACTCAGTATCGATAAAACAATAATACTCCATCTTCTCTAAATAAAAACTTATTAAAATATTTAAATTATTAGAAGATAATAATTATCTTCTAAGCTTAAGTGTGGGATAATTACAAAGGATAAAAATTATCCTTAAATTAAAAAAGGAATTTGTATGAACACTATAACAACAACAGCAGGTGAACCTATCGGAAGTCATCAAGATGCATTAACAGCAGGAGAAAGAGGACCTCTTTTGATGCAAGACTATTACCTTATAGAAAAACTTGCACATCAAAATAGAGAGAGGATACCTGAACGAACCATGCATGCAAAAGGTTCTGGTGCACATGGTACTCTGACCATCACAAATGATATCACTCAGTACACAAAAGCAGATATGTTTTCTGAAATTGATAAAGAAACACCACTATTTATCAGACTTTCAACCGTTGCAGGTGAAAGAGGTGCGGCAGATGCAGAGAGAGATGTACGAGGTTTTGCTTTGAAGTTTTATACGCAAGAGGGAAACTGGGACTTAGTGGGAAACAACACACCCATCTTTTTTGTAGCAGACCCGTATAAGTTTCCAGACTTTGCACACACGCAAAAAAGAGACCCTAGAACAAATATGAGAAGTCCTACGGCGATGTGGGATTTTTGGTCATTAACCCCTGAATCTATGCATCAGATAACTATACTGTTTTCAGATCGTGGCTTGCCAGTAGACTATAGACATATGCATGGCTTTGGTTCGCATACTTATAGCTTCATCAACAAAGACAATGTTCGAACTTGGGTGAAGTTTCATTTTATCACACAACAAGGCATTAAAAATATGACCAATGAAGAGGGAAATCAAGTTATAGCAAACAATAGAGAGAGTGCCCAGAAAGATTTGTATGAAGCTATAGAAAATAAAAACTTTCCAAAGTGGGATTTTAAGATTCAAGTGATGACGGAAGAACAAGCCAAAAACCACAAAGACAATCCTTTTGATTTGACTAAAGTATGGTCTAAAAAAGAATATCCACTTATTGACGTAGGAACATTTGAGTTAAATAGAAACCCAAATAACTACTTTAACGAAGTAGAGCAAGCGTCATTTAGCCCGTCAAATACAGTGCCTGGCATTGGTCTATCCCCTGACAAAATGCTTCAAGCAAGAGGCTTTGCATACCCTGATGCTCAGAGATATAGAGTGGGTACACATTATGAAGCCTTGCCTATCAATAGACCATTAAATGAGGTACATACTTACCATAAAGATGGCCCCATGAGTTTTGGGGATATAGATAAAAAAGCAGGACTTATTTATGAACCAAATAGCTTTGGTGGAGCAAAAGAAGATGCACAATATCTAGAACCAGCTCTAGCCATATATGGAGATGCTGCAAGATATGATAGGGGTTTGGGCAATGACCACTTTTATCAATCAAGAGATTTGTTAAAGTTGATGGATGAGAGCCAGAAAGGTCAACTTTACTCAAACATTGCAGCTGCGATGAATGGAGTGCCTGCTGATATCATCGATAAACAGCTTGCACTTTTTGAGCAAGTAAGTTCAGAATATGTGGATGGTGTGAAAGCTGCCTTAGCTAAATAAATAGCAAATAAAAGGAGACAAGCGTGAGCAGAGTAGAGATAACAGCCACTGAGGAAGATAGATATGTCCAGCTTCAGTCACTTGCACTTGATTACGCAAGAGAAGGTGATACAAAGGGACTAGAAAAAATGCTTAGATATGGAATGCCTATAAATCTTGGCACACACAAAGGTGATACACTATTAATGCTAGCAACATATAATGGGTGCGTCGATACGACGAGTATCCTCATACAAAAAGGTGCAAATATAGACCAAAAAAACCAAAGAGGACAGACACCTCTAGAGGGAGCCTGTTTTAAAGGAAAGCTTCCAATAGTCAAACTTTTGGTAGAAAATGGAGCAACTATAGATAAAAATGCTATAATTTATGCAAGTATATTTGGTCACAAAGACATAGTATACTACCTAACAAAGCAGGGTGTCGATGGAAGTCGATCAAAAGTTTTTGGAGTATTTATTGATATAGTAGTAGCAATAAGCTTCAAAATAAAAACATTATTTAAGACAAAGGACACAATATGAGTAAAGTAGTAACACAATTAAAACAATTACAAGCAGATGCACATGCGTTGTTTATCAAAACACACAACTATCACTGGAATGTCAAGGGTATGGATTTCTACCCAGTGCATAATCAAACAGAAGAAATCTATAATACAATGTCAGTACTCTATGATGATACAGCAGAGAGAGTTATCCAGCTTGGTGACAAACCTTACCTTACCATGGGACAGCTTATGAAAGCAACGAAGATAAAAGAAGAAACAAAAGACTCTTTTCGTTCTAAGTATGTTGTAGAAAGTATCATTAATGACTTCAAGTATCTTTGTAAAAGTTTTGGGAAATTATCTACGGCATCAGAAGATGCCAATGACAAAACAACTGCAGCATTTGCAGATGATAATGTGGCTATTTTGGAAAAGCAAATTTGGATGCTTGGAGCGATGGTTAAATAATATCACATAGGAGGGGTTGTAATTGCTTGTACTAAAAGAAAATACAACCTAAAACACAAAAATAATTACTAAAATATAGTTTTTACTGTATACTTACAGATAATGAATATCATCAAACTATATATTAAAAGTATCTTTTTATACATATTTATCGCTACTTTGTCTATGGCTGAATCTAATAATACATACCATAAATCAGAATATGGGTCAAAAACAAAGAAAGAAAGAAACGAAAATAAAAATGTAACGCATAGAATTGACAGTAACTCTTCTGTAAAAATAAGACCTAAATCTGTTGTAAAAATATATGCTGCTTTGCCAGAAAATCAAAATAAATCTACGGTTAAACATATTATCTACTCTAAAACCAAAGTCTTGATGGCCGAATGCACATCAGCATACAAACAAGATTGTATTATAAATATTGAATCAGGGAAATATTCAGTCAAATCTATCTTTATGGGCAATACTCATATCACAAAACTGCATGTCCTAGAGAATCAAAATGCCTACCTATATACTAGCTTTAAACAAAAAAATCAATCGGGAGCAAACTCAAGAACAGATATTGTTGAAAATACAAAAATAGACGCAGAGATAGAGGCAATATACCAAAAAGAAGCTAATCCAATCCCTGCTCCTACCAAAACTACAAAGAAAGACATGGCTGCACAAGAAGCCATGCAGAGAGAAATGATGAATAATGAAATGATGGAAAGAGAGATAGAAAGAGATATTATGGAGAGGGAAATGATGGAAAGAGAAACGAGGGGTGGCAAAAGATCACAAAGAGGAAGACCAAGAGAACGAAAAGGCTCTGTAGTCAGCCCTGATGGCATACCACTACCATAAATCAAAAATATCCTTTCAGTCAAAATATTCTATTTTCTCCTAGAAGATAAAACTACTACTATCTGTTGGATACAAAACCCTACCTACAAGCCTTACGCATATTCTGTATGATCAAAACTAGAAGTGTGACAGAAAAAATCTTGAAATCTATCTCGCTGGCACGATGAATGGCGGCAAAAGTCTCACTTTGTGTCATCGCTTCTCCTGCTAGTTGCATAGTTATGATTTCAGGTACATAATAGTGTCCGAAGAAGAGTCCAGAAGAGATGGTAATAACTGCTGCCAAAATAGTGATACTGTCCCGCTCTTGCATCTTGTATTTAAATGCCTCATAGAGGAAAATTGCGACAACTGTCACATTTACTAGATAAGAAAGACGGATAAAATTTTCTGTCATTATCTGCCCTTCTTGAAAATGTGTAAGCACTGTAGAGCCTAGCCAATTTTCGGTATTAAATGTCACTGGAGCCACTACAATGCCTGCAAATAGCCCCGCACCTAGTGTTGCTGTTAGAAGTATCAAATATACTATTGTCGCGATTCTAAATATTTTTTTCATTTTTAGCCTTCTTTGGTGATCTATTTTTCATCATACCATAAATGGTGATAATAATCCAAAATATCTCTATGAGCATCGAGCCTAAGTTGAAATGTACCAGCAGAGATATAGTCAGCAATATTGCACCAATAAGATTGAGAATCTGATATCTGAATGATGCTATTGTATCCTTCCCAGTCTGCAACAAAAAGTAGGCATAGACTATAAATAGCATCCCCGCAAATCCAAGCCATTGAAATATATCCATCTCTATCACGAGTATCCCCCAATTACAAACCCTCTATCTAGCCCTGCATAATCCTGATAAAACTCTATTGACTTTACTTCTGCTTCTTTTGCAAAGTTAGAAATAGATTCCTTTTGATCATATCCCATTTCACAAACCAGATGCTTTATTTTTCGCACTTTGGTTAACAGTATAATCTCCTTAAGTAGTTCATCGCCCTGCTCTTGGCTATACAAAGCAGTATGTGGCTCATACTCTGCCACATTTGGAGCCAGAGGTTTATTTTTGGCGATATAGGGTGGGTTAGATACTATCATTTCCAGACTATTATAGTCTATACCATCGAGCAAAGAAGTATGCAGTAGCTCTATCTGCCCCTCTAGTCCAAACTCTTCTATATTTTCTTTGGCTACTACCAAAGCATCTTTTGAGATATCAGAAGCAATGATTTTTATATGAGGAAATTTTCTGGCAAGCGATATCGAGATTGCTCCTGAGCCTATGCCTATCTCTGCGATACGAGTGTAGCCATTTTCTTTGATAAGTTCTGAAGCTATATCTACAAGTATCTCTGTTTCTGACCTAGGTATCAATACAGCGGAACTCACAGTAAGCTCTAGATCATAAAAACTAGATCTACCTATGATGTATTCCATAGGCTCATGTGCCTTTCGTCTGGCAATAAGCTCTTCAAATTTATTAAACCTGCACACTTCATCACCATCATGAGTCACAAGATATGTCCTGTCTTTATCCAGATGGTATGCCAAAAGCACCTCTGCCTCAAACAGAGGTCGTTCGCAGGCATATCTAAGCTCTTCTTTTGCCCACTGCAGTGCTTCATTAATTATCATGGTTTTTTACTACTCTACGAAGCTAAATATCCCATTTTCTGGCAAGTCTTTATCCAAATCTACTTTGCTCGCATCAAAGCCAAGTTCTTTGAGTCTTTCTAGTATCGGCGGGTGTGTGTAATAAAAAAATATGACCAAAGGATGAGATTTTGGAAATGCTTTATTTTCAGTAACAAGCTTCAACAGTGCAGAGACCAGATTTTCTTTTCCGCCCATCTTGGATCCAAACTCATCAGCAGCATACTCATTGTGCTGAGAAACAAAACTCATAATAGGAGTGAAAACGAAGCTTAGAACTGGTAGCAAGAGTAGCAATGTGGCTATCTGAACCCCTGCGTTAGGAGGTGTGCCCATGGCTACAAAGAGCTCATCTGGAAGATTACCAAAGATTGCAAATCCTGCAAAAAGTAGTACCGCCATAAGAGCAATATTTTTCCAGATATCTCCATGCTTGAAATGCCCTAGTTCATGTCCTAAAACTGCTATAAGCTCCTTATCTGAAAGTTTGTCAATCAGCGTATCAAACAGCACTACTCTTTTACTTTTCCCCAATCCCCCAAAGAAAGCATTGAGCCTGCTGTCTTTTTTGCTGGCATCCATAACAAATATCCCATCACTACGCAACCCTACGCTTTGCATCATCTTCTCTATGGTACTTCTCAGTTCTCCTTCCTTTAGTGGCGTAAATTTGTTAAACAAGCCCATAAAAAATGGCATCAATAGATTGGCCGCTAAAGCGATGACAAACATTAGTACAAATCCATAAATCCACCAGTTCTCATAACGAGTGATAATCCAAGACAAAAGAGCAAATACTGCCCCGCCGATAATCAAAAAAATCAATATAGATTTAACAGTGTCAGCGATATAGACTTTTGGGCTCATTTTGTTGAAACCAAAATCCTCATCTATCTTAAACTTTTGGTAAATCTCAAAAGGTAGCATAATCATATAGTTGATGACAAAAAAACCAAATAGAAACAATACCGAACTCAAGATACTATTATCTATGCCGACTAGTTCTTGGAGCCAAGCAAAACCTTTGGTCACCCAAAAGGCAAAAAGAATCAAATCTACAATCATCTCTGCTATGCCAAGTCTCTCTTTGGCTATAGCGTAATTGGCAGCTGTCTTATATCTGCCTACATCCATCAAAACAGGCTCTTTTCGCTTCTCTTGAGAGATAAACCCAATCTGCATCGTGGCTATATATAACTTAATCATGATATAAAGTGTATAGATCCATATTATTGTCATAAGCATCTTACTGCCTTTCTTGAAGTATTTCTGCAAATATTATCAGCTTACGCTTTGGATATCATTAATTCTATAAACATTTTTCGCTAAAATAGACCCAATAAAAGAGTATAAGCAAAAAGGCATAAAATGAATAAAATAACAACTCAAACCATTATAGCTATATTTAGTACTACTACAATAGATGCTGCTAATGCCAGCAAGGGCTTAACAGAAGAGTATGAAATATACTTATGGATAGCTTCTACTTTTTTACTTCTGGGCGTATTAGTATTATTTTACATAAACAAAAGACAAAAAAGACAATTGACTGAGGCCAGTACGCTTATTACGGAAAAAGATGAAAAAATCACTTGGCTACGGCAGATAAATGCAAAAAATGAGCAAGAAAAGATATCCAAAGAACATAAAGCAGAAAAGAGAATCATAGAACTTACTCATACTATAGAAACTCTCGAAGAAAAATCCAGAGATGGCACCAAAAATCAAGTTGTTGCAAAAATAGAAGCACTCCAGAGTAAACGAGCCAGACAGATGAAGCTTGCTGACCTTGAAGTGGGCGAGTAGAAAAAATATGAATGAAACTCATCCTCTAGTCACACATGAGCATAGCAACTCTATCCAGCATCCTATGCTAGCAGTAGTCGAAAAACAATATAGAGACGGAGTCGTTGCATACGCTGAAGGCATACAATACTATTCGCTAGAAATAGAAAAACTCAAAGAGCAAATATCTATGCGAATCTCCTCAATAAAACAGGAGGAACAAGCACTCTCAAATACAACTGAAGAGCTTGGCTACAATCAAAGGCTACTGGCAAGACTCAACGAACAATGCTCTATAAAACTCAACTCTATACAAGAGTTAAATAGCAGATACAAAGCAGTGATGGAGCTCAAACAATATCATGCCATATCGAAGCAAAAGAGGCTTGAACTCAAAGAACTGCTTAATGATACAGAGGAGCTTGAAATCACACTCCTAGGTAACGAAATGCAAAGACTAAACTTACTAGAAAAACTTGAACCCAAGAAAGAAGCCATCTCAGAACTTCAAATGAAACTAAAGATCTTGGAGCTAGAAAAAAAACACTTTGAGTCTAGTAAACTTCATCGAATTATCCAGCCCCATAACAAAAAGACAAAAGCAGATATACTTGTCGATACAGTAGCAATGTAGGGCGGTTAGTTTTGGTACAATGATAACGGATTCTTTTTTCAGTGAACCATCGCATATGTCTTTATTATTTATTTTAATACCTTCCTTCTACAGGTTAGTGGTCAAGGGCAAGACTAAGAGGTCATTTTTATCTATCGCCTTAAATACCAACACGGGTCTGCCTTTTACATTTTTAAAATCAGAGTAAGGCATAGATATAAAATAAATACCTCCTACCACTGTGAATAATCTTCATCGTCGTAATCATGCTTACTCATGCCTATAGCTATTTTACCAAAATTATCAAGCTCTGTATCGCTCCAGTAGTGCCATTCATTACTTTTTTCATTGAGCGTTAAATACTTTTCATAATCCATCACAACTACAAACGGCTTATCTCTTTTGGTTATCAAAATATCTTCTCTTAAGGCTTCTTGTAGCCTAACAGAGTTTTGCTTTATCTCACTTGCCGATATAGTATGCATAAATGTCCTTTTTGTACATTTTGTACATTATAGCTATTTAATATAGTTAAAGTCAATAGTTTATTTCAACACCACAAGTATTACTATCCCCTGTCCACCCTACCACGCAACCTTTTCTTGCTAGCATGCTTCTTCTTCGAGTCTAGCCGTCTATTGACAGAGCCTTTGGTTGGCTTTGTGGGTACTCGCTTTTTCTGAACAACATTTACACTCTTGATTAGTTCTGCCAAACGCTCCAATGCCTTATCCCTGTTTTGCTCTTGGCTTCGATATTGTTGAGACTTTATGACGATGATGCCATCTTTTGTAATTCGTTTATCTTTGAGTGTGAGTAACTTTTCTTTGTAATGCTCAGGGAGTGACGAGGCAGATATGTCAAAACGCAGATGAATAGCAGCAGACACCTTGTTGACTTTCTGCCCACCAGAACCTTGTGCTCGGATAGCAGAGAACTCTATCTCGTTTTCATCTAGGGTAACAGTATTTGATATCTTAAGAGTTGGCATAGTTTTTCTTTTGTTATTTTTAGTTATTTTAATCAAATATGGCAATATTGTCAAATCTCAAAAGGCTTTATGCTGTCTTTTTATAACATTATTACTTTAGAAATCATATTGACATATACAATCTCCCATATAGCCTATTTTACGAAGCAAATTGGATATAATAGCAACATCAACACCTAGCAATCAAGGAAGCCCATGGCATACATCGATCTATTTGCTATCTCTAAAAACTATGATATAAAGCAAATCTTTACTGCTATGGATTTTCATCTGGCTGAAGGTGAGAGAGTGGCAATAGTGGGGCAAAATGGCTGTGGGAAATCTACTTTGATGAAGATATCTTTAGGTAGCGAAGAGCCTGATGATGGTAAGAGAATAATAGATCGCTCCATACAGATAGAGATGCTTGATCAACAGCCACATTTTGATCCAGAACTTAGCACCAAAGAAGCTATATCCAAAGAGCTCACAGAGCTACATAATGCTAAAGAGAGATATGATGAACTGAGCCAGCAGATATCCATTGACTATAACAATAAAGCTTTACAAAATGAACTAGAAGCCGTTGGTGCTTACCTAGATCATCACAATGCATGGGATCTAAGCAATAAGATAGAGCGAGTTATGCAAGAGTTTAGACTCAAGGAGTACGAAGATAGACTTGTCTCCTCTTTATCAGGTGGTGAGCAGCGTCGTGTGGCACTGGCATCTCTCATACTCAAAAAACCAGAGGTATTGATGTTAGATGAGCCAACCAACCATCTAGATGTCTATATGGTGGAGTTTTTGGAAGAGATCCTGCTCAAAGAGAAATTTACCCTGCTTTTTATCTCACATGATAGGTACTTTATAGACCGAATTGCTACTCGCATTGTAGAAGTAGAAAATCAGGCACTAGTTTCATACAAAGGGGGTTATAGAAACTTCTTGCATCTTAAAGATCAAAGGCTTCAAGCTATGCAAAAACAGCACCACAACCTTATCAGGTTTCTTCGCAAAGAGGAGGACTGGCTCTCTCGAGGTGTCAAAGCTAGGCAAACTAGAAACCAAGGTCGTAAAAAAAGAGTTTTTGAACTCAGAGAGCAGGCACAAGATAACCCAACCCTCATACGCAGCATGAAGATAGAACTAGATAGGGAGAGAAAAGCCTTCATGGGAGAGAAGGTGGTCTCAAAGAAGAAAATGCTTTTTGAAATAAAAAATCTCAATTTTTCTATTGCAAACAAGCATCTAATCAAAGATTTCACAAGTAGAATACTGCAAAAGGACAAAATTGCCATCGTAGGGCACAACGGTAGTGGCAAATCTACTCTCCTCAAGCTTCTACTTGGTAGGCTGAAACCAGATAGCGGAAGTATAAAGCGGGGTGATGTGCGTATCGGATATTTTGACCAACACAGAGAAATGCTCAATGATGAACATACACTTATCGAAACTTTCTGCCCAAATGCTGGAGATAGAGTCATGGTAGATGGTAAAAATATGCATGTCTATGGCTACCTAAAAAACTTTCTTTTTCCCAAAGATTATCTCGACAAAAGGATAGGGCAACTTAGTGGAGGAGAGCGAAATAGAGTAGCACTTGCTCTGCTTTTTACCAAAGAGATAGACTGCCTCATACTAGATGAACCAACCAATGACCTAGATATCCAAACTATAAATATACTAGAAGAAAAACTACTTAGTTTTCAAGGAGCTGTAATCTTTGTCAGTCACGATCGATATTTTGTAGATAAAATTGCAGAAAAACTACTTGTCTTCAAAGGAGCTGGCACTGTTGAAGAATCCTATCAGACCTATTCTGACTATTTGACTCTTGAAAAAGATATGGACTTACTCTATGGCATAGAAAAAGAAATCACACAACAAGCAAAGCCCACACAGGCTGTCGATACACAGCTACAAAAGCAAGCTAAGCTGAGCTACAAAGACCAAAGAGACCTAGAAATACTCCCTCGACAGATAGAAGGAATGGAAAGAGAAATCGAATCACTTCATAAATGTACATATGATCCAAAATGTTACGAAGAAGAGGGCTTGGTCAATTTAAGTAAGAGGCTTGCAAAGCTTGAAGTCGCATATGAGCAAACAAGTGAACGATATCTTGAAGTACTAGAACTGGAAGAAGAGATCAATAATAAAGCGTAACTTTCTTGCGACCCCATCGCAAGGCTCGCCATCTATTCATGCCCATATAGATATCAATCCTCCTGCGCCATCTTTTGTTCATTTTGTCTCTAACCGTATATATGCCTGGAAGACCAGATATTCGAACTTTGCTACCGTTTGTGATACCATACTTATATATAAGATCTCTAGAAACTGCGATGATCTTCATGCCAGGGCGTAATCTATTATTCCATGCTGCTAGGAATGGTGTGCTATCAGTTTGAGACCTATGTGAAGTATAGGCAGTCGCTGTTACACTCAATTTACGCTTGAGTTTTTTAGAAATCCTCAAAAACTTAGCTTTTTCTGCTTTTTTGAGCTCTATTCGTGCTAGCCTTTCTCTCTCTCTTTTTTTACGCAATTCTGCTTTCTTTTTCTTTTCTTCTATTCTCTTAAGTTCAACTAATTTATGAGGCAAAGGAAGCACAAGTCCTTGACCAACATGTATAATAGATTTTTTTCTTATTGTATTATACTTCTTCAGGTCAGACAACTTAACATTGAAGTTTCTTGCTACACTGGACAGCGTATCACCTTTTTTGACAATATAAAATGCAACATCTACCGTATCAAGTCTCTCTTGAGATATAGGGATGCGTAATTTTTTCCCTGCCTTTAAAGATTGTCTTTTCTTTAAATTATTTATCCTCAAAAGACTGTTGATACTCAATCCAAACCTTCTTGATATTGAAGTTATTGAGTCACCTTTTTTAACGACATAAACAGCAAGCCCTCTCGATATGTTTTTGTCTACTTTAGGGGTAAATTTTTCTTTCTCTGATGTCAATACAATTACTGCTGGTGCCTTAGAAGATTTGGTTTTATCTAGAATAGTCTGTTTTATCGTTGGTCTGTTTTCTACAAGAATTTTTTTATTTCGTTGCTCACTGCCAGATACCTGCTTATCTCTGTCTATTATTATCTCTATGGGAGTCTGCTTGAGTCTTTTGATTTCTGCTTTATAGTAGAGTCTCTCTTCTCGCTTGATATACTTATTAATCAGGCTGTGTAAAGATAAGCCGTTTTTGATTCTGATTTTATCTACAACAGCAGCTTCTCTCTTGGTGATAGGCTTATGCCTTAATGTTTCGATTCCTTTTTCTAGATTGCTAACTCTTAAAAAATTATTAGTGTATGGGTCACATATCGTCACACCAGGCTTCCAGCTTCGACAGGAAGATGTATCTGCCGCACTGGACAATGTAACAACAAACAAAACGATAAGTAGGCGGATAAAAGTCATCATTGGGCGTATTTATGATCCTACAAGAAGACCAACATTTCCTCTCTTATCGTCTCTTTCTCTATCACTATATCGTGTATCACAGGTTTAGAAAATAGATTTTGTACCATTACAGGAATTTTAAGCTCCTGATGATCTGAAATTTTTTTAAGGGCATCCAAATCGTTCTCTGTTTTGATATCCAACGCTTCAGCCACACTCATACTAAACTTTGTCCATTCTGCAGTAGAGCAGATAATAGCAGGAAGTTTTTCGTCTCTTAGCTCCTTGTATGCCTTGATGCAGGTGGCTGTATGGGGATCCATAATATATCCTTTTTTAGCGTATTCTGCCATATAACCTATACCTTCAGAGTCACTGCTATACACAGCATCAAAATCTTCTCTAATAGAGGCTAGCTCATCATCACCAAGACGATATACGCCATCTTGCTCTAAATCAATCATCATCTCTCTAGTTCTACTCGCTCCAAACTTATCAAAAAGTATCCTTTCGACATTTGAGCTTTTTAAAATATCCATTGCTGGTGAATTGGTAAGTATTAGCTCTCTATCCCTGATATCATACTCGCCTTTGTTGATCAAATCTGTGAGTATATTGTTTGTATTGGATGCAATCAATATTTTTTTAACTGGTAATCCAGCCTTTTTGGCATAATACGCACCAAGAGCATTACCAAAGTTGCCAGAAGGAACAACCAAGTAAACCTTCTCGCCCAATGCAATGTCATCCCGTCTAACAAGCTCCAAATAGGCATATAAATGATATATAATTTGAAAAATAATACGCCCAAAATTTACAGAGTTTGCTGCTGAAAGATTTATCCCTTTAGACTTCAGCTCCGCCTTGAACTCCTCTGATGACAGCAGAGACTTAAGTGCGTTCTGGGTATCGTCAAAATTGCCCTTTACCCCTATCACCTTAAGATTATCGGAATCTTCTGTAACCATCTGGAGTCTCTGCACATCTGATGTACCGCCTTCAGGATACAGACATGCCACTTTGATATTTGGACGATTTTTAAATGTCTCTAGCGTGGCAGGCCCTGTGTCTCCACTAGTGGCTGCCATTATCAGATATTCTTCATCTCTTTGTTTTGCAAGAGCAGAAAATATAACACCAAAAGGCTGGAGTGCCATATCTTTAAATGCACGGGTAGGCCCATGGTATAACTCTGACACAAAACAATCATCTTCTATGCTCTTTAGAGGCACTGGATTATTGGCATCATCAAACTTATCGTACTGACCTAGTGCTTCCAACAGAAGATCATCTTCTATGTCTATCTCAAATTTTTTGAGTAGCTCATAAGCTAATGTTTTATAATCACTATTGATATAATCAGCTAAAAAATCTATTCCCATATCAGGAAGTTTTTGCGGAACATATAGTCCACCAAAACTGGCGCTAGGATTTAAGATAGCATCAGAAAAATTAACCGCTGATGGTCTATCTCCATCATTACCACGAGTCTCAATAAATTGCATTTTATCACCTATTATTTAATATAAGGGTAATATTATAGCGAAAAACTAACATCTTAGGCTTGACAAATTTGACAACTGTAAACTTACAGTGTCTTCACAAGGTGTATCTTGCTTTTATAGAGCTAATCCAAACTATCCTTGTCATCTTTTTTGTCAATGTAATCTTGTGTTCTATCAACCCTTTTTGTACCTATATGAAGTGCAACTTTTGACATCAAATGTGCAGAAACTGGAGCTGTTATAAAAAGGAATAAAGCTATCAAAAACTCATGTAAACTTAATGAGCCAGTTTTTACAGTAAAGTATATTGACGACGCAATCAAGATAGTGCCAACACCAAGTGTTGTGGCTTTAGTAGGTCCATGAAGACGCATATAGAAGCCTGGCAGCTTATAGAGTCCTATGGAGCCAACAAGGGTAAAAAAAGCACCTATAAGAATCAATACTGATAATACAATCTCAAACATACTCAACCTTTTACTCTATAATATCACCACGCAACAAGAACTTGCTTAGTGCTATGGTTCCGACAAAACCCATAATAGATATGAGCAAAGCTACCTCAAAATATAAAGAACTAGTCTCGTATATACCATACAAAATCAATATCGCAATAGAGTTTATATACAGTGTGTCTAGTGCCAAAACTCTATCGATAGCATCTGGGCCTATTATTAGTCTGTAAAAACTCAAAAACATAGCAACCGACACAATCAAAAATGCAATATGCAAAACAGTCTCTAACATGATTCATACACCTCCATTAGCGGCTTTTCGTATCTATTTTTTATCTCCTGTGCGGCACTTTCGGGATCCTTTAGATCTAAAAAATGAACAATCAGCTGTTTTCTGTCTACTGTCAAGTCACATGATACAGTCCCTGGTGTCAAGGATATAGTGTTTGCCAAAATACTGATGCCAAAAGGATGCTTGATGTCAAGGTCAATAGCTACAAAACCAGGATGAAGCTTGTCATTTTTATCCAAAATGAGCTTCGCAACAACAATATTTGATACCAAAATATCCCACATAACAATACAGAAAAACTTGGCAAAAAGAAGGGGCTTGTGCAAAACTATCTTTTCTTCCCAATATGGCGATGTAAATATAGGAATCACAATTGCCAATATGAGACTAAAAATAATATCACCTGCAGCTGTGCTGTTGTTGAGCATAAGCCATAATATCCATAAAAAAAGACTCAAAATAGGATGAGGAAATACTCTATTGGTCATTGTCTAACTCCTTTTAGAGTATCCGTACCCAGTACTGCATCTATATATCCAGATGAGTTGTATATCTGAGACGAGACCATATCTGTAAACTCTACAACATTTCCTGCAAAAATGACCAATGCAATTATTAGAGAGAGTAAAAATACGATGGACAAGTATGCTTTTATATTCATAGTTACTGGGCTTGATGACTCTATGTCTTTTACATTATAAAAAATCAGAGAACCAGATCTAGCTAGAGATATAATAATGATCAATCCTGTGATGAGCACCACGGATAGAACCCACCAGAATAAATCACTCCCTAGTGCTGATGAGAGTATCAAAAACTTGCCTATAAAGCCAGAAAATGGGGGCATACCTGTCAGTGCAACAGCACAGACCATAAATGTACTGCCTAACAAGATTTTTCCCTGCATAGAGACACCTTGAACAAATATGTCTTTTTGTTCCCCTCTGCCAATAGATATCATATGCACAAGTAGAAAAAAAGCACCTGGCATTATAATAGAGTGTAGCATGTAATATAGTGTGGCAGAAAGTGACTCTTCTGTATTGATACCAAGTCCTATAAGCAAAATAGAGACTGAGACCAAAACAAGATATGATACCTGCTCGCCCAATCTCTTAGATGCTGCAACACCTAAAGCTCCCATGACCAATGTTACCATACCAAGCACCAAAAGTATCGGCATATAAAAAAAACCATACTCTCCAAAACTATCGCCAAATATAGTGCCATGAACCCTAATGATGCTATATATTCCTACTTTTGTCATGATTGCAAATAATGCAGCTACAGGTGCTGATGCCTCACTGTATGCTTTTGGCAACCAAAGATACAGTGGGAACATAGCTGACTTTACACCAAATACTACCAATAGCAAAAATCCAGCAGCCATAACTAGACCACGATCGACAGATGATATCTCTGCCGCCTTGACAGAAAGATCTGCTATATTGAGTGTGCCAAGCATGCCGTATAGTCCACCTACAGCAAAAAGAAATATAGCTGAGCCTATCAGGTTAATGACAACAAACTGTAGACCAGCTCTTGTACGCTCTTTGCCACCACCATGCACCAATAATCCATATGATGCTATAAGCAATATCTCAAAAAATACAAATAAATTAAAAAGGTCTCCTGTCAAAAAAGCACCATTAAGGCCAAAGAGCTGGAACTGGAAAAGTGCGTGAAAACCAGCACCTTTGATATCTATCTTACTGCTAATTGCATACCACAGAGCCGCAATTGCCAACAGTGATGTGGCAAGCAGCATCATCGCTGATAGCCCATCAAGTACCAAAACTATACCAAAAGGTGCTACCCAATTTCCAAGTTCGTATACTTGTACGCCATTTTGTATAGCTGACTGAAGCGAGTTGATAGTAGTAGCTACAAGAATGATCAGTAAAGCCATGCTAATCTTTTGCTGTATTTTTGTTCCAACAAATCTACTCAATAAAAGTATAATTCCTCCAAGTAAAGGTAGTAACACGGGCAAGAATACTGAAATAGAGGATGCTGAAATCATGATTTATTCCTGCCTTTTTTCTTTTTGTATCTTGTGAGTACACTCAACTGTTCATCAGATGGCAACTGCTCTCCATCAACATGGTCGTTGCCCATATATGAGTACAACTTAAGTGCTAAAGCTATGAGAAAAGCTGACATTCCAAATGAGATCACTATTGCTGTCAAAACTAATGCCTGAGGAAGAGGGTCTGCATATCCAGCCTGTGTATCATCTATAATGGCTGGCAAACCAGGAACAAGTCTTCCCATAGAGAAAAGAAAGATATTTACAGCGTACGACAAAAACATAAGACCAAGCACCACGGGGAAAATTCTTCCCCTGAGTGTTAGAAAAACTCCAGAAACCGTCAATGCACCTATAATAAGTGATATAAGAAGCTCCATTTATGCGCCCTCCTCTATCTCTTTGTTGTCTAGACTTTTTGACTCTGCGACCGCTCCAAGCTTACCTATGCCTACAAGTATCATCAAAGTAACTCCAACAACAACCAAAAATACTCCCAGATCGAATGCTATGGCACTAGCCACATGAATATTGCCCACAATTGGCAAATCGAAATGACCTACAGTGCTAGTCAAAAAAGGATACCCAACAAACATAGAACCTATGCCAGCAAGTGTCGCTATCAAGAGACCAAAACCTATCATCATGTGCATATTTGCCTTGAGTCTAGCCTGTGTCCACGATATACCATTGGCGAGATACTGCACTGTAATGGCAATAGAAGCTATTAGTCCTGCAATAAATCCTCCACCAGGCAAATTGTGTCCTCTCATAAATATAAATACAGCGAACATTAGCATCAAAGGAAACAGTACTCTTGATAGTGTACTCATAATCATAGGATGAGGGTCATCACTCCATGAGAGACCGCTACAGTTTTTAGTATATTCAGGAAGACGCATTCCCTTTAGCATGGCAAATATCCCAAGTCCAGCAATAGCTAAAACTGAAATCTCTCCAAGTGTATCAAAGCCGCGAAAGTCAACCAAAATCACATTAACTACATTGGTTCCGCCACCACCTGGCACACTCTGCTCTAAAAAGAAATTGGATATGCTAGAAAAATCTCTAGTTAAGATTGCCATAGTGAAAGCAGTTATTCCAGCTCCTGAGAGCAGTGATATAAATATATCTCTATATATCCGTTTTTTATTATGTTCTATTGGTGTATTCTTTGGTATAAAGTAAAGAGCTAGAAGCAAAAGTATGATTGTCACAATCTCAACAGAGAGTTGAGTCAGTGCTAGATCTGGGGCTGAAAATTTTACAAAACCCAAAGAAATAGCAAGCCCTACAAATCCGACAACCACCAAAGAGACAATCCTCTGTCTATGTATGACAATCATTATTAGACTTACAAATATCAAACCTACTCCCATGAGCAGCGTAACCAGATCTAGATCCAACATAGATCGATCCCCAATCAGAGGTGCTTCTATCATACAAAAACCTATTGTTCCCAAAGCAATAGAAGAGACAATAACCCATACTGAAGCGTGCTGAAGCGATCCTTTATCAAACTTTCTACTTATATATATTGATAGTGCAAATAATTCATCTATGAGCATGTCATAATATTGTTTTGCATTTATAGACTCTATATATCTTTGATGAAGACGATATAGTCTTGTTCTGCTTGCGTAAACTACTGCACCGACTATCAATGCAGTCATACTCATCATTAATGGTAGATTCACTCCATGCCACAGAGCAAGCTCGTATTTTGGTAAAGTTGCTTGCAACGAGCTTGCAACTACGATCCCAAGTAGGTCACCCACCATGAATGCAGGAAATAAGCCTACAGCTATACAGATTGTGGCAAATATTCCTATAGGCACTAACATGCCATATGGGGTCTCATGTGGTATTTTTGGTATATCTTTGGACGCTTCACCTAAAAATACCTCTTTTACAAACTTGATAGAGTATGCAACAGCCAATATACTACCAATAGTAGCTAGTATTGGGACTATGGATGCCCACAGCAAGCCTTCTGATACAGCAAGAGATTCGGTCAAAAACATCTCTTTGCTCAAAAAGCCATTCAACATAGGTACACCAGCCATCGCAGCAGAAGTAATGAACGCCAGTATCGCAGTTATAGGCATATACTTGATCAAACCGCCAAGTTTTCTGGTATCCCTTGTGCCTGTCTCATGATCTACTGCTCCAGCTATCATAAAAAGTGCTGCTTTAAACGCGGCATGGTTCATAATATGAAAAAGTGCAGCAACTACTGCAAGCTTGCTACCAAAGCCCAAAAGTGCAGTGATCAATCCAAGATGACTCACTGTCGAATAAGCAAGCAGTCCTTTGAGGTCTGTTTTGAACATAGCTGTATAGGCACCGATCAATAGCGTTGTCATTCCTATGCCACCAACTATCCAGAGCCACTCCTGTGTCCCAGAGAGAACAGGAAAAAGCCTAGCCAATAAAAATATACCTGCCTTGACCATTGTCGCAGAGTGTAGATAGGCAGACACTGGTGTAGGTGCAGCCATCGCATGGGGGAGCCAGAAGTGAAACGGGAACTGTGCCGACTTGGCAAAGGCTCCTATAAGTATCAAAATCAAGGTCGTCAAATAGAGTGGATGCTCTCTGACAATATCTCCAGATTTCAGTATTTCGCTAAGCTCATAGCTGCCGACTATGTGACCAAGTATCAAGACTCCACCAAGCAGAGCGAGTCCACCAGCTGCAGTCACCCCTAGAGACATTCTAGCACCTTCCCTTGCTTCATTTTTGTGTTGCCAAAAACTAATAAGCAAAAACGATGTTAGAGATGTGAGCTCCCAAAATATCACTAGTAAAATAACATTCTCAGAAAGTACCACGCCTAACATGGAGCCCATAAACATAAGTATGTAGGCGAAGAATCTGCCCATATGATCTTTGCTGGAAAGATAGTATCTACCATATAAAATAACAAGAAAGCCAATACCGAGTATCAAAAGTGCAAAGAACATCGATAATCCGTCAAGCCTAAAGGCGAAAAAGAGTCCAGCCCTCTCTATCCATGCCCAACTCTGAATAATCGTCTCACCGTCAAATACTCTAGCAGCTAAAGGTGAGAGGCAAGCGATAGACAAAACTGTAATACCTATAGCACTCCATGCAGCATAGATACGGTTTGCTATTGATGCCAGTGCCACCACTATAGCACCAAAAAAAGGTAGTAAAACTACAATAGGAAGTGAAAAAAGCATTATGTCCATTTATTCCCTTTTGCGAATGGTACTATATTTTGTTAAACCTGTATTTGATTTACCGATAAACTAAAGCTCTATGCAGGTACCCACGCCTCTATTGGTCAATATCTCAAGCAGCAAAGAGTGCTCTAGTCTTCCATCTATAATATGCGACTTTTTGACACCACCTCGAACTGCCTCTAGGCAGGCATCTACTTTGGGTACCATTCCGCCATGGATCGTGTCATCTGCCTTGAGAGCCTCCACTTCTTGCAAATCGAGTGTTCGCAGTAGTTTATCATCTTTATCAAGCACGCCCACAGTATCAGTCAAAAAGATTATTTTTCTGGCATGAATGGCTGCAGCGATTTTACTTGCAGCCAAATCAGCATTGATGTTGTATCCTGGATGCCCTACTGTACCGCCACTGGCAATAGGTGCAATAACTGGAACAAAGTTATCTTTGATGATATTGTCTATGAGTGTGATATCTATGGATGTTATATCTCCTGTATATCCAAGCTCGCCACTATCTCTCGCTACTGCTTCCATAAAATTGGCATCTTTTCCTGACACACCTACCGCTTTGGCTCCCTGAGAGTTCAACAATGCTACTATCTCACTGTTTATCTCTCCACTAAGTACCATTTCGACGATTCGCATCGCTTCCTTGCTTGTTACTCTCTGCCCGTCAACAAATCTACTTTTAATATCCAATTCCTCTAGTAGCCTGGTTATACTGGCTCCTCCACCATGCACTATTACTGGCTTTATGCCAACTGTATGTAGTAGCACGATATCCTGAGCAAATTTCTCCTTGAGCTTATCACTTGTCTGAGCTGAGCCACCATACTTGATGACCACTATCTCATTGCGAAATTTCTTGATATATGGGAGTGCCTCCAGTAATGTCTGAATCACATCAGTTTTGTCTTTCACCTTTTTCCTTTTATGTAGGCTTCAATCTGTGGGATTATACTATCTTTTAGCCTCAATTTTAGTTTCATTTTGGAGATTGGCAAATCATAATCTTCTATTTTTACTAGGTCTTTGCCTGTCACGAGCAGTGAATCAGCTCTGTTTTTTTGTAATAGTTCTTCTAGTTTACTCTTATCGAAGTAGGCATGATCCTTTAAATATACCTTTTTGATAATGCCCTCTGGAAGATATGGGTCAAGCCTTTTTGGGTCAGCTATGGCAGTGACTAACAACATTCTGTTTTGAAGGTTTTCAAATGATACTACTCTTTCAAAATCCGCCCCATCACGAAGCATCATATCTGCATACTTTTTGGAAAATGCAAACTCTCTAAATGGTCCAGATGGCAATGGCATAAAATTTGCTAACAAAACTGGCTCAAGCAGTATTTCAAACTTCTCTATCTCTACGCGATTAAAGCCATCATCCAATATGACTAGCTCTGCACCCTGGTCTATAGCGAGCTCAATGGCAAGTGCTCTGTCCTCAGAAACAATAATGCTGGCTTCAGGCAATGATAAGGCCATAAGCATCGCCTCATCACCACTCTGCCCCACACCACATATCACTTCTCCGTCTCTACTTACCTCAACCATCCCACTACTCTGCCTACCATAACCCCTAGAAATGATTGTTATTTTTTTATTTATCAAAGCATCTGCTAATGCTATCACAAGTGGCGTCTTTCCACTACCGCCTATCACCAAGTTACCCACAGAAATAATAGGCACAGCATACCGTTTTCTTTTTGCAACTTTACGCCTAATGAGCATCCCCGTTGCATAGAGCAAAGAGGTAGGTAGAAGCAGTATCGATACCATATGATGATACCATATAGGATCATAAAACATCTTCTCGAAAAATTGTACAACAGAATTAAACAATTTCAATATTAGCACCTTGGCATTTTGATATGCTATTATATGTAAAATTAAATAAAGGACACTCAATGTCAAAAATACTCTACTGTATCGCACAATTTACACCTAAGAATGGAAAATTTGATGAGCTATTTAATGTGCTACAATCTTTAGAGCCTAACACTCTCCGAGAAGAGGGGTGCTTGAGCTATAGAGTTACCAAGCATATACAAAATCCATTTGCCACAGGAGAGAGTATGCCTATAGTCTTTAATGAATCTTGGGCAAGTGTGGAAGATTTTGAAAGGCACTGCCAAAGACAAGAGATTGTTGAGTTTTTTGAAAGAGAGTGCCTTTCAGATAATGGCTTAGTCAAAGCATATAATGTAACTGCTTATATGGATGAATAAGTGTCGCAAGTCACCCATGATTTAATTCAGATTTATTTAGGACACTATCTTATTTAGGCAGCTTACTTATATGTTTAGAAACTGCCTCTATATCTTCTTCGCTGTAATGCGTTAATTGACCCTGCATCATACCACCCATACCTTTTTTATTGAGTTTTCCAGCTTTATAAGCTTCAAGCTCTTTTACAAGCCCATCAACATCTCTTCCTGCTATTGCTCCAGATTTTCCAAATGCCTTTTTCTTGCCATCTTTCCCATGGCATCCAGCACAAGTTTCGTATAATTTAGCTCCATCAGCCGCTACTCCTGCTTTGTCACTACAGGATATAAATAGCATACTCAAAGTCATAAAAGCTATTAAATTTTTCATTTTCGTCTCCAGCAATAATTATTTGATGAAATCATAGCCAAGATAAGATAATATTCGGATAAATTTTATCCGATTATAAATTTTGTTAGCTTCTTTTTACTCTTTTTGACTTCTCCAAGACTTGCTTTTTGAGGCAAGTCTTATAGTCAATGATTCTTTGCATTATGTCATCATTTGATGTTGCTATAATCTGTGCCGCAAGTATCCCAGCATTTGTAGCTCCATCTAAGGCTACTGTAGCCACAGGTACACCTCCTGGCATCTGCAGTATAGAGAGTATCGAATCCCATCCATCTATAGAGTTTCTAGACTTCACAGGTACACCGATTACTGGCAATGGCGATATGGCTGCTATCATACCTGGCAGATGTGCTGCTCCACCAGCTCCTGCTATAATCACTTTTATACCTCTTTTGTGGGCTTCACCTGAAAACTCAACAAGCTTCTCTGGTGTCCTATGTGCAGAAACTATATCCAACTCATATCCAACACCAAGCTCATCCAGTATCTTGGCCGCTTCTTCCATGACTGCCAAGTCAGAATCTGAACCCATGACTATACTTACTATTTTTTGTGACATGCTATTACCTTTATGCTACTTTTTGCTTTTTTTGCTTTGCTGAGTGCTTCTTCGATGCTGTCTGCCAACACAGTAATATGCCCCATTTTTCTATGGGGTCTTACAATCTTTTTACCATATATATGTATTTTGACACCCTCTATCTCCAAAGCCTTTTCAAACCCATCATAATAAACCTCGCCCTCTGCATCTGGATCACCTAAAAGATTGAGCATTACTGTTGGCATTTTGAGTTTTGTGCTTCCTAATGGTAGATTAAAAATAGCACGCAACTGCTGCTCTAGTTGAGAAGTCACTACACTCTCTATAGTGTGATGACCACTATTGTGTGGTCTTGGAGCTATCTCATTGACCAATATATTGCCCGCCTTATCTATAAAAAACTCTATAGCTAAAAGCCCAATCATATCCAAGCCCTCTATGATTTGGACGGCAATACTCTCTGCTTTTTTTGTCATATCTTTACTTATGTCTGCTGGGCAAAATAGATCCTCTACAAGATTGCTCTGCGGATTAAAACGCATTTCAACAGCAGGAAAGCATCTTGAATCACCATCTGCATTGCGAGCTATAGTGACAGCGATCTCTTTGTCTATATCAACCAAACTTTCCACTATAGAATCGCCCTCCAACAGACTACTTTCTACAGAGTGAATCAGTGCTACTCCTTGCCCATCATAGCCACCTTTTCTGACCTTCTGAACAAAGGGGTACTGTAAAGCTCCTGAGTCTATAGCCTCGTGTATCTGCTCTGTATTTTCGTAGAAAGAGAATGCTGATGTAGGAATATCCTTGTCTTCATAAAATGTCTTCTGATAGCCCTTGTCCTGAATGAGTGCTAACACATCTGGATCTGGCTCTATCTTGATACCTTCACTTTTTAGTTGCCTGAGTGCTTCTATGTTGATATTTTCTATTTCGTATGTAAGGATATCTACCTGTTTTCCAAACTCATAAACTGCGTCAAAATCAGTATAGTCCCCCTGGATATACACAGAAGACACATCTCTTGCTGGACAGGAATTATCTGGATCTAGCACATAGGTGCTTATCCCCCATTTGCTAGCTTCTTGAATCAACATTTTTCCTAGCTGTCCACCAGCTATGACACCTAGTTTCAGTGTCGCTTTGCTTAACTTTTCTATCATGCTATCTCTCTATTTAAGTAATTGAACTCTAAATTCTTGTGAAGAGATTATAGCAGATAGCGAGTTGGATGAGGATTAAGGGTGCCTTTAATAATATTTTATGACTCTGAACCCATTTTACCAATCGCACAAGAGACAAAACTTTTGGCTTTAGCCGTAGTGCTATCCAAAAAGCCCATCTCTTCTGTAGTCAATGGATAGCCAAGACCTCTGAGGGCTTTTGCGAGTGCATCCATTTGGCTATCTTTCATATCTACAGTTATCTTGCGAGGCTCTACTGTGAGATCTACTTCTACCTCCCCAAACTGCTCTTTAAGTTTAGTTTTTAGAGTGTTTGCACACCCACCACACTTTACATTGTGTACTTCAAATATTTGTTTCATGATGCATCCTTATATAGAACTATTATACATAATCATTATTAATCATTTCTTCTTTAGACTCCATATAGCATATCAAAAATGCGCAAAACACTATAAACCCAAATCCGTAAATAGCCCAAACCAAATACCCTAAAACAATAATTATCACACACTTTCTCAAGGGTTACTGCGAAAGTTCTACTCAAAAAGATACACTCTTCATAAATTGTGCTTGGCTAAATATATTTAAGGGTATTTTGCAGGGAAATAGTGTTTTTCAGACAAGAGGATAGTATGTGAAGTGGTATCGTATTGTTGTTTTGTATATGTGTGTCTAAGGTTATTCGAGAGAGGTCTGATAGATATGTTCCCTTATACTCTGAAATATCTCCACAAGCTCTTCTTGTACTTTAAGTATTACTTTCCTACTGTGACGCACTACTTTGCCTGCTAAACGACACAACTTGTAAGGTATGGTACTGACTGTATGATGTTGCCAACTCTTTTGGAGCATGGCTTTAAAGAGGATGACTTTCCTATACTCTCCGATATGGGCATACATTTTACTTTTAGTGGCTCTTGTATGGCTTTGTCTGAACGAATATTACGCACATCATCCAATACTCTTCCTCCACTGTGTAGCATGAGCAGTAAAGGTTGTCTATGTTCAAAAGAAAGATACCCACGGTTACTTTGTGGTAAAGGAAGAGAAGTGTTACATAACTTGTCTACTCTAATGGCTTTAAGATACTCTCCAAACAAAATAGTTCCTGCATTGGAAGTAAGTGACTCATTTGTACCCTCTACAGAAAAATTCAAGACAGTTTGTAGCATACTTATACTCCTTGGCAAAAGCTTCACCAAATGAGTGAAGGTATTTAGTGTCGCTTTTGTCTTTCTTTTTTCCTATTTTACGGATTTGAGTATTACATTGACTTTAGTATGAAAATATCATTATAATATAATTATGAATACTATCAAATTTGATTGGGATGATAAAAAAGTCGCTAGTGACTTGAAAAAGCATGCTGTTTCTTTTAAAGAAGCACAGTCTGTCTTTATAGCAAAATTTTATTCTTCTTTTAAATTTACAAACTCATCACTGGTCATACTAGGTATAAACTCGGGGCTCGTTCCCATTCTGTGCGTGGGAATGCATCTACATTATTTTGAATGTCTTTAATGTATTTTGGTTGATGAAATTGGAGTACGGATTAGCAGATGCAACGTGGGGAGGAGTTATGGTGATAGATAAGGTATCTCCGAAAGCCGTTGTAGCTTCTTCAATCTGTATATAATTTAGGATTTAATACCTCGTATCTAACAGTTTTTTCCTCGTTCCCACGTTGCTTTCTCTATAGATGATAATCACTAACTTCTTTACCCAGTTCATACCCCTGCTGTTTAAGCTTTTGAACATCCTTCGGATAAGAGATTAAAAGTTTTAAAAAATTAGTAAAATTTTCTGCCACAAAGTATGGAGTCAAGTGATCAACACTACTATCATTAAGAAACTCTATACGAGGAGGTATTCGCCATATGCTTCCTATGTTGTCTTCTATGTCCATAACTATCATTCCCGAACCTAAGATTTGACCATCATTGGTTATAGGCATATACTTTTTATCTAAGACTATCTTATTATCGTCACTTTCCACATCTTCCATTCTATAGTCGTATGAGCCTGTTCGTGTATGATACGCATAATTTCTGTAGATACTTACAGGTTCATCTAACCCCATAACATTGACATCTATATAGGTTTCTTCATTGTATTGTGTAATTATGTTCCCTGGCTCAAAATAAGCACTCCCATA
>JAAXPZ010000072.1 GCA_012329065.1 Sulfurovum sp.
CACGATAATCATCTATTTTTGGTTCTTCTCCTCCTCCTTCAAGAAAGACAACAACTGGCATATCTGTGGTGATTGCATCTTTTGGATAATAGACTACATAATTGTCGTGCAGACTCCCTTCTGCTTCTGGAAACCTCAATACATTTAAATCACCAAATGTACCATCTGATCCATCAAGTACAACTGTATCTCCAGAAGATACAGTCCGATTTTTTCCTGCCTCAGATGTGGCACAGCCTGTTATGAATAGTGCTAGCATAAGTACTAGTATGTCTAGTATGTATAGTAGATTCTTCATCTTCACCCTGATATAAAAATATCATTATATCGTGTTTTTATTACTAAACAGTTACAATATAGTTTCATTCTAACGAAGACTATATGAAACCTACTCTACTGTTACCTATTTGTTAGAGGTGCCCTGAAGTATATTACTATCTGTGCACTACGATATTTCTATGTACACTATCAGCCTTATTCCCATCAGAATCTTCAACATCATAAACAAAAGTGACTAGATTATATTCCTGGTCAGTGCTTGTACTAAGCAACAGAGAAACTTCGATTTTGTCCGTTATGTCTCCATTACTCTTATCTATGGCAGTGGCTCCAAGATCTATATAGTTTTCATACTCCTCGCTATTTTCGAAGACTATCGTGTGCTCACCTATAAGAGTAATGATTGGCTTGACAGTGTCAAGCTTAGATGGAGGCTGTTCGCAACCTATAGATATAATTAGGAATACAAAAGCCAATATTATATAGTTTGCAAAGCTACTTTTGAGCATAAATTACCCCCCCTGCGAGTATTTTCTGTATATTTAGTATAGCCTAAACTACTTTTACAATAGCAATCCTTATTTCAGGGTACTCACAATTGCTTCTGCCAAAGCTTCTTTCTCTATAGATTTTATTTTATTCTCATACTGTTCAAAGGTCGATTTATTTTTGTATATACTTTTCTGTAAAACCGTCTCTCCGCTGTCAAGATTTTGATTGACATAATGCACCGTAACTCCTCCCATCTCAAACTCGTCATCATAGCTTTTTCGTATGGCATCCAATCCTCTATGTCTAGGTAAAAGAGAAGGATGAAGGTTGACAGCTCGTATCTGCTTTGTAAAAACTGGGGTCAAGATTCTCATAAATCCAGCCAATACTGTCAACTCAACTGTAAACTTCTGTAAAGTATTGACAATAGCGGCATCAAACTCTTCTCTGCCACTATAAGATTTTGAGTCTATGACCTCTATCGGAATATCGTATTTTTTGGCAACCTCTATGCCTTTGGCATTTGGATTATTGGAAATAGCTATAACTATTTCCAGCTCTTTTTTATGTAAATGCTCGGCTAAGTACGCAAAGTTTGAGCCTTCTCCACTGAAAAGTACCGCTATTCTCTTCATATACTCATATGCTCTAGCTTTGTTACCTCGCAAATAATATCCTGAGGCAACATCGAATATGAAGCACCACCATAATTCTCAGCTGCTTGAGTCAATGCTAAAGACCCTTGAATAGCCGCATCTATTCCTGAATGACCCTGTGCCAACAACGCCACTATCAGCCCACTAAGCACATCTCCGCTACCGCCTTTACTAAGTTTTGTAGTTCCATATGGATTGATAAGTATCCTGTTGTTTTGTGATATTAGCATATTGGCACCTTTGAGCAGTAAAGTTATATGAGGATATGTTTTACCAAAAGCTCGAACCATGCCAAAGCGATCACTCTGCACATCTTCTGTGCTGATCTCCTCACCATATACCGCTCTCCACAACACTGTAAACTCTCTTGGATGCGGTGTCAACACAATCTCCCGATCTTTTTGTTCTAGTATTTCCAATAACTGTGCCTCATAAAAGCCATCTGCATCTAGCACTATAGGCAGATGGCTGTCTACTACTCGCTTTTGCAAGAAATCGCTATCTAGAAAACCACCCAATCCCATGCCTATAGCCATAGCCGTGGTGCTATATGGCAACTCTGTGGCATTCATCAAGTGCGCAGGAGGTGAAATATTTTCATGTGATATAAGTGTTGTAAGCCCTGCACCAAACCTACTAGCTGCCTCAGCAGCGATAACAGCTGCCCCCTCTTTTTCACCACAAAAAACCACCGCATGACCAAAACTACCTTTGTGTGTCGCCTTGGTAAGGTCCCTGCTTGGTATCTCTATATCCTCTTTAAAAAGCAAAAATGTAGATAAAGGTATATCTTTGGTGTAATAATTATACCTTAGTCCTAGATCAATTCTGACTATCTCTCCTACCATCTCTTTTGCGGCATCAGAGTAAAGGCACTCTTTGCGAGCACCCATTGTGATGGTAGTATCTGCACAAAATGCAACACTCTGCACCTGTCCTGTTTCATTGATTCCTGTAGGTATATCGCAGGCTATTTTAAAGCCATTAAGGTCATTGATGATATCGATTAAATCCTGTGACTTCTCATCCAACTCACGATCTAGTCCAGCCCCAAAGAGTGCATCTACTATAACATCTGCATCACACACTTCATCAACTATCGCGATATAATCCAGCTTTTTAACCCTCTTTAACTGCAATTCTGCCATTTTGGATTTTGTTCCAAATGGGATATGTAGCTTTACGGATGTAAATGCAAACTGCATCTGTCTAGCCAAAGCTATCCCGTCCGCACCATTGTTGCCAGGGCCACATATGATGAGTATAGAGCTTGCTTCGGGCAGATTATAAGCTATGTAACTCTCTATGCCTTCAGCAGCATGCTCCATAAGTATGTCTTCAGTCAAGCCATACTCACTATAACATCTCTCATCCATTTCGTAGCAATTTTTAAATACTTTTCTCATTTGGCACTCCTATGTTCATCATTCTAACATCAACGGGCTTTAACTCTATCTTGATATAATCCGATTCTATTTTATCTCTCCTAAATGAATTGGGAAATATCGATAAGGAAGGGGGTGCCAGACCATGCCAGGAATCGTTGTAAGTCCAAGAGACAACTTTGAAGATGCTTACCGAAAGTTCAAAAGACAATGTGACAGAAACCTCATCGTCACAGAAGCTAGAGCTAGACAGCACTTCGAAACAAAGACAGAAAAACGCAAAAAAGAGAAGATCGCTACTCGAAAGAAGATACTCAAGAAACTCTTTATGCTCAGAAGATACGAAGCAAGACTCTAATCTTCACACTACTCTGCGGATCCTCCGCAGAATTCTCCATCTAATTCACTCATCTACTTTTTTTAGATAAAATCATACCTAATCAAACTTATCTCCAAAGGGACTAATTATGACATTCACAACTCCGCTAAAACAAAACTCCATCAAAATCATGCTCCTTGGCTCTGGTGAGCTAGGCAAAGAAGTGGCGATTGAGGCACAACGCCTAGGCATAGAGGTGATCGCAGTAGATAAATATGAAAATGCACCTGCACACTTGGTAGCAAACAGATCTTATGCTATAGATATGCAAGATGAAACAGCTATTCTTGAGGTAATAAAAAAAGAAAAGCCTAGTTATATACTCCCTGAAGTGGAAGCTATCTCTATCTCTGCACTCTTTGAGGCAGAAAAGCGAGGCTTTCATGTCATACCCAATGCTGAGGCGGTCAACAAAACAATGAACCGTAAAAACATCCGAGTATTTGCCGCTGAAGAACTTGGGCTTAAAACAAGTGGATATGCATTTGTAAAAACACTTGAAGAGCTCACAGAAGCTGCTATGCGTATGGGTTTCCCGTGTGTCATAAAGCCAGTCATGTCTAGCTCTGGACATGGACAAAGCATCGCCAGAACATCTGCTGACATAGAAAAATCATGGGAAATAGCCAAAGAGGCTAGAGGAGATGCATCTGAGCTTATAGTGGAAGAGTTTGTCCCTTTTGACTACGAGATCACCCTGCTGACTGTACGCAATGAGACAGGGACAATATTTTGCGATCCTATTGGACATATACAAAAAGATGGCGATTTCATCCTCTCATGGCAACCCATGACTATGAGTGAGAAAGCACTTCAAAAAGCAAAAAATATCGCCAAGGCTGTGACAGACGGCTTGGGCGGTCGTGGGATATTTGGAGTAGAGTTTTTCATAAAAGATGAAGAAGTTTATTTCTCTGAGCTAAGCCCCCGTCCTCATGATACAGGCATGGTCACACTCATCACACAGAGCCAAAGTCAGTTTGCCTTACATGTAAGAGCTGTGCTTGGACTACCACTTGACTACAGTACTTACGGATCTGGTGCTTGTGGTGCATACAAGGCCAAAAGCGAGAGCCGCCACCCAAGCCTTAAAGTCCCAGATTCTGCCTTCTCTGCCAATTCATTTGTGAGAGTTTTTGGCAAACCAGAAACACACAAAGGTCGCAGAATGGCAGTTAGTTTGGTGCTTGATAATGACATAGAAGCTGCCAAAAGTAAGGCTACAGAAATTGTGGAAGAAATTTCAGACAATTCATAACTAGTTGCTGTATTAAAACTCAATTTACAAAAAAAGAGTAGAATAACAAAAAACAAAGAGGAAAAAATGAAACTATTCAGTAGAGTTGTCCTGCCTATACTTCTCATCATCTACATCGCTATAGAAACATACGCCAAGCTCAATAATTCACCTATCTGTACCTCCACAGGATGTAACCTGGCAGGTGAATTGCTCAAATTTAACTCTGTATATCTCAACTACTTTGGTGCTCTTGGTGCACTATTTATAGCTCTGTTTGGTTATCTTTCGCTCAAAAAGGAAGCTTTTGAAAAACTCTTTTTCATCACCCTGTATGCTGCGATAGCCTTTGAATCCATAATGATAGCCTATCAAATCATTGCTAATCCAGAGCCTTGCTCATTTTGTCTAGGGGTTTATGGGGGGCTACTATTTATCGCTCTTATGTCTCAGTGGAGATATCTTTTATATGCTTTGCCCGCGATAGCTGCACTGTTTATCTCTATGTCATTTTTGGCAATGACCGAAAACAGATCGATCATCAAAAAGGATGGCAACTATCTCATAGGCTCAGACAAATGCCCATACTGCAAAAAATCAAAAGAGTACTTCAAAGAAAAAGGCATACCATACAAAATACTCTCCATATATGACACAAACGCTAGATTTTTCATCAAGCAACTAGATATCAACTCTATACCAGTTCTTGTGATAAAGAAGAATGATACATCCATAGTGATCAAGGGGTATAAAGCAATCACTTCCCATTTTAACAAAGCGATAAAGTCTGCAAACACTCCAGAAACAAAGAGTACACCAAAAGGCATATACAATAGTGCTGACGAAGGATGTAGTGCCTCTATCCTCCAAGACAGCGGATGTAGCGAGAGCCCAAGCGTTCCACTACGATGATAAAGGCTCATGATGAAATTAGTACTACTAGATAGAAAAACACTGGGTGACGATCTAGATCTAAGGTCTCTAAAGAAATTTGGAGATCTTGATATCTTTGAAACTACTACAGCAAATGAGACTGCTAATAGAGTAAAAGATGCCGATATCATTATCAGCAACAAAGTAATCATAAACCGTCAAATCATGGAGCAGGCTAAAAATCTTAGGCTTATATGTATAGCCGCTACTGGCACGAACAATGTAGATTTAGAAGCCGCCGACGAGCTTGGCATATCAGTCAAAAATGTTTCTGGCTACTCTACTCAAAGCGTAGCCCAACATACCTTTGCACTACTTCTAGCTCTAGGCGAGCAAATATGTTTTTATGATAAAGTTGTCAAAGATGGCATCTGGTCAAAAGGTGATATCTTCACCGATCTATCTAGACCATTTTTTGAGATAGCAGGCAAAGAATGGGGGATTATCGGCATGGGCAACATAGGGCAAGAGGTAGCCAAAATAGCCACTGCATTTGGAGCAGATATCAGCTACTACTCTACCAGTGGTAAAAATGGAGGTCAAGGATATAAACAAAAAAGTTTGGATGAGCTACTTGTAGAGTCTGACATAGTATCTATACATGCACCTCTGAATGAGCGGACAGACAACCTAATCCACCAAGACAACCTGCCTTTACTAAAAGAAAAAGCTATACTCTTAAACTTGGGCAGAGGTGGCATCATAAATGAACATGACTTAGCAGTAGAGATGAATAGACGAGAGATATACGCTGGACTAGATGTCACAGCCACTGAGCCTATAGAAGCTCTCAATCCTCTGTTGCACATCAATAATCCCGATAGACTTCTGCTCACCCCACACATAGCATGGAGCAGCAAGGAAGCTAGAGTTAAGTTGCTGGATGGCATTGTGGATAATATGCAAACATTCATAAAAGAGAAAGACTAATAGTGCCTTCTTCGTTTGAAACCTATACTAAGGATGTTTCATGACCGATGTTCTTATCGTAGGCTCTGGAGGTGCGGGGCTCACGGCTGCATTAAAAGCTAGAGAAAAAGGTCTATCAGTCACCGTAGTGACCAAAACCCTCCCAACCCAAGCCCAAACCTGCATGGCACAAGGTGGCATAAACGCTGTCATCAATAGGGGTCTGACCTCAGATGACAATGCTTCAGCGTTGCCGTCTGCGGGTCTGACTCCCCACCTTGTGACCTCAGATGACAATGCTTCAGCGTTGCCGTCTGCGGGTCTGACTCCCCACCTTGCAGATGACAATGCTTCTGATACAGTAGAAGCACATATAGCCGATACCCTAAAGTCATCACATCATTTAGCAGATCCGAATATGATAGAACAAATGTGTCAAAACGCAGCAAAAGCCATAGAGTGGCTTGATAGCATAGCTGTACCATTCTCCAGACTCGATAATGCATCTGATCCTCTACAAAGCATAGCACAACGCCGTCTAGGCGGAGCGTCACACTCTAGAGCCTGCTACGCTCAAGACTATACAGGACTAAAAATCCTACATACGCTATATGATAGATGTATAGAGTCAGGAATAAAATTTATAACTGAGCACTACCTACTAAATCTCGTAATATATAGGGGTCTGACCTCAGATGACAATGCTTCAGCGTTGCCGTCTGCGGGTCTGACTCCCCACCTTGTGACCTCAGATGACAATGCTTCAGCGTTGCCGTCTGCGGGTCTGACTCCCCACCAAGTCACAGGTGCTACATTTTGGGATATACGACAAGGCAAAGTCATAGCTATAGAGGCGACAAACACTATCATTGCCACTGGAGGTTTTGGAGAGCTCTATCACGGATTTACCACAAACTCACTAGGAAGCAGTGGTGACGGTATAGCGGCAGTACTCAGGGCTGGAGGCACAGCAAGCGATATGGAGTTTGTGCAGTTTCACCCTACTGCCTTGCTAGACTCAGCTATACTGATATCTGAGAGTGCTAGAGGTGAGGGTGGCTATCTTATCAATCACGAGGGTAAAAGATTTACAGATGAGCTAGCTCCCAGAGATGAGGTTGCTAGAGCAATCTTCTCACAGATACAGGCTGGACACCATGTCAGACTCGACATTAGACATCTAGGCAAAGAAAAAATAGAAAAGCTAATGCCCCAAGAACTACAGCTATGCCGCCTACATGCTGATATAGATCCCGTAAAGGAGCCTATACCTATAATGCCTGTGGCCCACTACACTATGGGTGGGATAGAAGTAGATGAAGAATTCAAAGTAAGAGAGCTAAACAGCTGTTATGCTATCGGTGAATGTGCCAACGCTCACATACATGGAGCCAATCGCCTTGGAGGCAACTCTCTACTAGAGATCATCACTTCTGGCATACAAGTAATCGAATATATAGCAAATAGGGGTCTGACCTCAGATGACAATGCTTCAGCGTTGCCGTCTGCGGGTCTGACTCCCCACCTTGTGACCTCAGATGACAATGCTTCAGCGTTGCCGTCTGCGGGTCTGACTCCCCACACTCAAAACCAGATTAACCGTGACGATGAAGCCATCAAAAAAATATTTACCAAGCCAAATGAAGTCAACTTCTACAACAAAAGAAAGACTCTTGGCAGGCTGATGTACCGTGATGTTGGCATCATCAGGCAGACAAATAAGCTCCACGAGGCTGAAATGTACCTCGATGAAATATATAACAAAATATCAGTCATGGGAGTAGGAGACAAAACCAGAGAGAGTAACCAAAACCTAGTAGAATTTTTGGAATTTAGAAACGCTATACTCTTGGCTAAGTGTACTCTCAAGTCTGCCATAATGAGACAAGAAAGCAGAGGGGCTCACTACAGAGAGGATTTTCCTATAGAGCGAACTGATTGGCAAAAACATATATATTGCAGACTAAAAGACAGTGGGGTGGATTTATCCACCGAGCTGACAACTGTAGTGAATGATATATAAGTGTGTCGGGTTTAAAGATGAACATAAGCATAAAAAGAGATAGCAAAACAGAATCATTCAAACTACAAAGCACCTCCCCCATCACTCTGCTCTCTGCACTCTACGATATCAAATCCGAACTTGACCCCACACTGACCTTTGATGCTGGATGCAAATCGGGAGTATGTGGAAGCTGTGCTGTGCTGGTCAACGGCAAAGAACAGTTGGCATGTAGCTACAAGTATCAAGATGCTGACCTCATCGAGCCACTTAAGTACCACCCAGTACTAAGAGATCTTAAGGTGGACAAAAACAAAGCACACCAAACCATAAATAGGGGTCTGACTCCAAAGCACAACTGCACAAGCGTTAAAACCCCCGATGATGAAGCCAAGACAAAGATACAAACCGACTGTATCCTATGCAATTCCTGCTACTCCTCCTGTCCAGTACTGGCGGTAAATCCAGATTTTCTAGGTCCTTTCACACTCACTAGGGTATGGAGGTATCTGGCAGGCGAAGGGCAGAGACAAGGCAAAGGGCAGGCACAAGATAAAGGGCAGGCACAAGGCACTGCCCCTACGGGCGGTCTGCTGGACAAGATTCAAGTCAACGGCATCTGGGACTGCACACTCTGTGGTGAATGTACTGTCGCCTGCCCTCAGGGGATCGATCCAAAGACAGATATCATGATGCTCAGAGGAGAGTCTGGTAAAGCTGGCTACAGTGATCCAAATTTTGGAAATATGGATTTTGGCACACCTAGCTTTGGCACACCTGATTTTAGTTAATCGTCATCTCGATATAGGCACAAGCTCGTGAAGTAGATAGTGTAACTGCACCTGTTACTGTACCTATATCTATGGTCACATCGGTACCACTGATACTTCCACTTGTACCTGCAATGGCATCGCAGATGCATGTTGTGTTGATATTTTGTAGCACAAATCCTGCGTTCACATAAGTGAGATTATCTCTACCACTGCCTGTGAGAGAATCATTGATTACAACATTTTCAGCATCACCATAGCCTATATTGTCTACAGTAAAACAATATCGGACAGTAGCTCCTGGGATCCTCTTGGGGTTATTAGTGTTGTTGACTGGATCACTGATGACGATAGAAGATTTTGTAATACTCATATCAGGGATATTGATTACAAAACTAAACAAGTCTCCATTGCTAAAATCAACATTGTCTATATGCCATTTCCCAGCACCATTATTTGTCATGGGCATAGGTGTTGCAGTTGAAAGATTACTGCCATGTACAAAGTAAAGTGTCCCAGAAAAAGAGGCTATGTTAAAACCTGTCGCATCCACATCTACTTGAATGCTGACATTGTTTTGCGTACCCGTTTTTTGCACTTTCCATTTACGATCTAGTATCCTGCCTCCAGCTGGTGCTCCTGTTGCTGTCCAGCCTACAGAGCCATCATTGTTTGACCAGATTAAAAAGCGACGATCGTTGGTACTGAGAGCTGGACGGCTTGCATCACTGTTTGCGGTGCTAAAATCACTGCCAGTTGCAATAGTGATCACTGTATCACTATTGATGGATTTAGAAACTTTCTGATGCAAAGACGAAGTATCGTCTCGACCTAGCCCTGCTATGTCATTTCCATATCCACTATTGGCAGATGCACTCCAGACAACTGTACTGGCACTATCCCTATAGTTCTGTCCTCCTGCTATACTCTGATCTAGGGTCAGGCCATATTTGATAGCTAAATAGGACTCAACACGATTTCTTTGTACAGGGCTAAGTGCAGCACTATACACAATGATTTCAGATATATCGCCGTCCCAAGCATATCTTCCAGATGTCGTTTCAGTAGCTCCTTTTCCTATACGAAAGGGGCTGTGTGTATTAGCCAAGAAAAACACATTGTTCGCACTCCCAATAGACCTGCCTTGCAAAAATACTCTTTTATTGATTCTGTTGCTTCCTGAAGAAGCAGATGTAGTGGTTACTATCTCATAATTGCCTGTTGGAGAAACCCCTGTATTTAGTGTTTGCCAACCTCCTCCTCCATTCCAGTATGAATATGTATTGTCTGGTCTTCGGTATAAAATGTGTCCACTAGCAGGACTGCCTCGTGTTGTCCATGGAGATCGATAGAAGGTTCCATTGTCTGCATCTACTACTGCAAATACTGTTAAATTTCTACCATTTAGAGAAGCGTGGTATGGCACTTCTAGGAATTTACCTATATTATGGTTCAATGGCACTCCACTGTTAATATAGTGAAAAGATGGATTGAAGTTTATATCTGTCGCGTTGTAGGCTGGTCTTCTTGATGCTACTGCCTGAGAAGCATGACGATTATTGCCTGACTGATCATCCCATTGCGATACAGGATTGCCTGTCACGCCTGCATCTGCTCTGAGCCAAAGTTCTGTGCCACTGATGCCACCAGGCTGAGCCATCAATACAGAAGAGAGCAAAATAAACAAAGGTAAAAATTGTAATTTTTTCATCTTAGTTAATACTCATCTCTATATAGGCACAAGCTCTAGATGTAGCTACATTTCCAGTGCCGCTTATATCTCCTATGGTTATCGTCACATTGGTGCCACTGATACTTCCACTTGTATCTGCAATAGTAGAACAGCTGCATGTTGTGTTGATATTTTGCAGCACAAATCCTGCGTTCACATAAGTGAGATTATCTCTACCACTGCCTGTGAGAGTATCATTGATTACAGCATTTTCAGCATTGCCATCTCCTGTATTGTCTACTGTAAAACAATATCGTATTGTAGCTCCTGGGATTCGCTTAGGATTAGTGGTATTATTGACTGGGTCATTTAGTACCACAGAAGATTTGACAATAGACATATCTGGCATAGCAGTATTGCTCTCACCCAGCGTATAGGACAGAGGTGCCGTTGCAGTACTCCTAGTCGGAATATAGTTACCACAACTATTGTTTGCTGCATTTCCACTTGTAGATAATTCCCAGCAGGCTGAAGTATTGCTGTCCTTGGCATTGGGGGTTAAAGCCACAGATACACCGTCACTTGCATTATCAAGCTCTGTACCGTAGCTATAATTCCAAGATACCGTAACTCCCTTCATGCTGATAGGTATTGCATCTACTGCTCCTCCAAGTGTTCCATAGGCTACATAGTCCTGTGGTTTTGCATTAAATGTTTTCGGACTACTTGCTTGCGTGGTAGTGGTTACATCATCTATCGCAGTACGCAACAACAATACATCATCCTTACTATTGTTCCAATATTGACTGACCCCTTGGTAAAAGTGCTTGACTGTCCCAGAACAACTATTTACCCCACTTCCTGTATGAAAGATAACATAATCTCCGCTACTCACAGAACACGAGGGAAACCTATAATAGTTAGTATCTTGGTCTGATAAAACATAACCTTCTATATCTCCTGCTTGCGTCACATAAAGCTCTACAAATTCATCATTGTTTGTGCCTGTCTGAGTTTCATTGTACATCACTTCGTTGATGAGCATTCGAGCATTTGAAGTAGGCAAGAACTCTGCATCAAAAGGTCTAGAAAAAAGTACGATCCCTGCTCTTTCTGTAGTGTGTCCTCTTTCGGTATCATTCGCCCTATCTTCATCTACCTGAAGTGTTATATGACTGCCTGCAACTGTGCCTCTTCTAAGCCATCCGCCATCTATACCATCTCTTGTATTTTTAGTGGCAACTACTATAGGGTCACTATAAGTTGTGGAAAAATTTACTGTTGTGTCAGGATTATCCCACCCCTGTATAGTATCATTTGTTCTTATCGTTTCGTACTCTATTTTCTTGCTATCATTGCTAGCGAAGTAATGGTTCCCACTATTTAATCCAGAGTCCATTGCTAGATAGGCAATAGTCTCAGCACTTGTCAAGGTTCCACTCGTTGTCTCCGACCTCTCCAGTGCGACATTAAATCCACTACTTGTAACATTACTAACCGCTGTTGTTATCCATGGTTGTGATACTGCATCTGGCACTGTTGCGTCAGTACGCTCATTTATGCGTGTCTGTATTTGCCCTAACACAATTGGAGTCGTAGAGAAACCGCTCAATCCAACTGCTTGCCAACTATCCCCAGAAATGAACATTGATTGAAATCTTTGGGTACTTATGCTTCCAGCAACAATCTGTGTACCGTCTGGAAGTGTATGCGTTCCTGACTCTATAGCAATATAAGGGATTGAGTTCATATTAGTATGTGGACCATCTTCGCCATCAGGTTCCACTGTATAAACATCAAACCCTGTAGTAGTTATATTAGCAACTCTCAAGGTCGACGGATCGCCTCCTCTGTCATCCATTAAAACAAAGACCAAAGGCACAATATCATAGATTTGCCTAAAGTTTATATAAGTAACAGTATTGCCATTGGTATTATCAACTTGTATTTTATCTGCTTCCATTTTCCAAGCATGTAGGTTTGTTGTAAGTAGCACATAAGGCAACAAAAAGAGCAATCTTTTCATCTCAGTCACCTACTCAATATTCACTTCAAAATAGCCACACTCTGTTGAATTTGTATTGATAGTTTCAAAATCAAGAACTATTGGGTTGACTCCATTGCCTGTACCATTTGGTCCATTATTGCTAGCGGATGCTGTTCCAGTGCAGTCACATGTGCCATCTTGTATTTGCAAATTTCTGATAGTTGCTGTATCAAAATTACTACTTATACTGTCATTTATTCTTGTGCTCTCAATTGCATTATCCGTATC
>JAAXPZ010000063.1 GCA_012329065.1 Sulfurovum sp.
AAATCTGTGTGAGTCCTGAGTATCACTTGTGCCTGCTCTGACAAAGCTGCTGTTTTCGTCTGGAGATGGCTTGAGCTTTTCATCTCCATTTGTTACCTTTAGTATCGGAGGTTGGCTACTGCAGACTCCATTGAGTGCATTTTCATCCCACTCATAGGTCATGATCATGTTTACCCTAGATGCTGCCTCATGGATCCCTTCCTGCTGCAAGGCTACTGAGGTGGTCTTGGAGGCTGTGGAGATCAGCATGGGGGCGGACATCATCACTATACCCATTACTACAATAGAAAAGATAAGCTCTATCATCGCAATGGCATCTCTGTGTTTACTGAAGCGTATCACCACTCTATCCTTTTTTGTCTCTTCTGCTTGATATCGTCATCTACCGTATGACCTGTTTTGCCTTTGCCTGTCCAGATAGACTCAGTTGGTAAAAATGTAAATCTGGAGAAGTTTTTGTGTGCAAAGCCATCATTGAGAGTCTTATTGGGTATATTGTCTTGCAGATTTGGTGTGCCTACTGAAAGATCTCCTCTGTAGTATTTTAGGTACGAGGCAGGATAGTAGCCTATGGTGACGGTGGTTGGCCTATTGTTTGGAGCAGGATTATCCATAGATACAGATATGTTTTGCATAATGCCGGCATTATTAAATACGAGATTCTGCAATACATTACCCTTATCATTTTTAATCTCATAAGGAGCAACTATTTCTTGGTCAGTTGTGAGTGCTATAGAAGTATATACACCATCATAGTTATGATTGTTCATATCGACTCTACCATAGGTCAATTGTGGAAGATTTACAAATGTATTGTCGCTGTTGCCTGGATTAACAAATCGCATTGTTTTCCAGCTGGTACTTATGTTTTCTGCTACTACACCACTGCCAAGAGAGTAAACATCCTGACACTGACTGCCAGGCAGATCGCAGTAAGCTACTACAGAAAGTGTAGCATTGATCTTATCAGCCGTTGTCATATATACCATCTCGTCTGCTACAACTCTTCCATACAGGAAGGTTTGGTTTTGATCGTAGCTTTTTAGACCCTTTGGTCTATGGAGGGCCATATAGGCAGAGGAGCTGTCATTGGTATCTGTGGCATTAAGTGCATTATATGTTATAATAGTAGGGTTTAGACCTTCTCTTCCTATATTTTCAAGAGTATTTTTGGTAGGTTTTTGGTAGGTTGTATATATCTTAATCGAGGCAGTTCCTAGGCTTTGGACGGAAACATTGTTCTCAAAGGCCTCCTTTTTGACTGTCAGTGTTTTTGGCAGACCAAGCTCCTTTTGTTTATAGTCAGCTGGTGCACTTCCATATTGTAGATATTGCTGAAAAGATGTAGACAGATCAATATAGCTACTGCTGCTTGAGACGGAGAGGGTTAGGTTGACATCATTGGCCACACACTGGTCGGTGTAGTTGGTGAGTACCGTCCCTGTTTTACTGAGTGCAGAGATACTACCATCAAGTAAAGATCCCATATCAATTGGGTTTACCACGGGATCGTCATAGTGACTGTTATTAAAATCACTCATAAAGAGTCTATTCTCAGATGTAGGGACTGTAGACAGTATTATGTCAAGCAGACCAAATCTATCTGGATGATATTGCAGATACAGGTTGTTGTATATGATATTGTTATTGATATTGGTATTGGCAGTATGCTTGGAGTCTATATCACACCCAGATTTGCTTATGCTGTCATTTGGTATGCTGTTGTCGTTTAGGATACAATCATCTATATTTGCGAAGGTTTTATACGGATATCTTGCTTGATCGACGATGGTCCAGTTGCTGTCATGTATATTGTGATAATATTTGCCTACTTGATTATGAGAGAGCAGTCTTCCTATGCTATCTAGAGATATGCTTCTTACCTGCCCATCGATAAATCCTATGTTCCACAGAGTATCATTGTGATCATAGCATGCTGCTGTATCATCAAAGTGCAATACAGATGCCAAATCAGGATTGACCTGAGCAGACTGTCCATTGTCAAATACTCTGGTATATCCTTTGCTCAGTTTGATATCATCAGGTCCTGTGGATGCATAGCTTGTGGCATTGATATCCATTCTGTATCTATATCCTGCTACTATATCTGCTGCCACCTGATCGCTTGATCGGTCATTAAGGGCTATGAGAAGTGAGGGGTCGTTGCTGTTGTTTGATTCATTGTTGTCAACAACTGCTATCCTATACGCAGCAGGTCGGATAGAGAAGTTGTCTCTGGAGCAGACTGCCTTGGAAAAGAAATCTCTCAGGCAGGCATAGCAGCCACTGGTACCTAGCTCAGGGTTACTGTAACTAGAGCAGCCTCCAGCTCCAAGTGTAGATACTGAGCAGAACCCAAGAGTTCCGCTAGCTTGTAGGGTTATGTCGGATGACATAAGATGTGTATCGTATATATTTTGGAAACAGCTATTACTTGAAGGATCTGAACAATTATGAGGTATAATTGTATTGTTTTCATCAACCATATACCATACCCTAAAAGCAGCATTTCTCAGAGCAGTATCAGTCTGTATATTTACACTGCTCATATCCACTCTGCTGTTTCCGCTAAAACTGGCAAATACCTGTTTGTCTCCAGCAGCAGTGAGTGTCTGTATGATGTAGCTGTCAGGGTTGTTGCAGGCAAAAGTCTCATTTTGATCGTTAAATGTTCGTACATTTATGAGCTCTACATCTACTGTATAGCCGCTGAGTGGCAGTTCGCTGCTGTATGCTGGCATAGGATCTTTTTTGTAGGCTACCACCTCAAAGTCAAAATCTTTGCCAACGATCTGGGTATATAGTGGATATTTTTGTTCAGGTGTACCATTGCTTCCTTTTCTCTCTACATTGAATGAAGCGTATGTAGGATCATATCTGTTTGACTGCGTACATCTGTCGATCGTGCCACTTGTTGAAGAGAGCAGGATAGGTACTGGTCCTGAGCCAAAGTCGAGCGTTGTATTTAGGTCAAATTCAAATTTGCCACTATAGTGGCTAGTATCTGGTTTGTAATTAAACTTGCTGTAGTACTTCTGTAGAGCCTTAATGGTACCACCACTGACACTGGGTAGCTCCCCTATGGCTATACTAGGCTTTAGGGAAGTATGGCCTGTACTATATATAGCTGGGATATATGTGTTGACATTGTTTGGTGAATATAGTGCATCAATAAAGGTGGTATGGATAGTTGGAAGCAGTTCAAAGTTCAGCTTGCTGTTTTCAAAATCAAAATCCCCTTCTTTACTCTTTATAGCTATACTTATAGAGACCTCACCCGCACCTGTTGTGCTAAACTCTCTGGCATTGTCGCCACTGTCTGTAATATCAAAGCCATCCTGCTGAATAGTGTAGTCGTAGCATATCTCAGGCACATACAGCTCTGTAGCAAAACTGATGAGGCTTGGCATAAATGTATCTTGTGTGGTTCCTAGTGTGATAGAGGCTGAGATGTGGTTGGTTTGTATGGCTCCTACGCCTCCTGGGACTGTTCCCACTTGCGTGGTGTGG
>JAAXPZ010000071.1 GCA_012329065.1 Sulfurovum sp.
CATGCCTATTGATGGATGGATGTGGAACATGGGATGCCGTGGCAGATGGATGCGCGGAATTGGATTAATTGAATTAAGTTCAGATCTACAGTCTTGACACAAAAGAGTGACCAAGCAGGCAGTCTTGGTGAACGAAGTACTTGGGTACAAGCACATATAAAGTATAGGTTTTAGATATGAAAAAGATACTACTATTAGTACTTGCGGTTGTTTTACTTTATGCTGCTACAAATCATAAGTTTTTGCTCGCCATGGCTTACCTGTATGATTCAGATATCAATAATGATGCAAAAGCGGTCAAGCTCTTAAAGGATGCGACACACAATGATAGAGATAGAAAATCAGCATTTCTGCTGGGCTACTATTATAAAACAAAAAAGTTTAAAATATTAAACTCCAAGGAATCACACAATTACTATCTCATCGCTGCAAACATGGGAGACAAAGAAGCCAAAATGCTGGTAGCATGGAATTTTTATAAAGGCATAGGATGTATACGAAGCCATAAGAGAGCAAAAGAACTACTGACTGAACTTGCCATAAGCGGCAATGACAAAGCCAAAGAGATACTCAAATTTGTAGTGAGGAATTAGACATGAAACATATAGTAATTGCCCTATCTTTAATCTTTTTCTTACAGGGTTGCCTAGACAGTACAAAAAAAAGGAAATCTGAACTTGTAACTGCCTCACAGATTGCCTATATCCCTCTGGTGGAGTCAAGCGATGATAGCGGTACTGTCATAAGTCTTTATAAGACAGAGGCTACAGTAGAAAAGACCATCAAACTCTACGAAGCGAGCTCAAGTGTCTCTGAAGAACATAATCATGTAAATATTTTTAACAACTTTATGATATTTGGCTCACATGTATATTATGACTATATTCGCAACTATATCAAAGATACTATTGCTGAGAGAAATGATCTATATATCAACCAAATGCGTACAAACATCGATGACGACAAAACAGATGAAGCTATTGATATAGGTAGGGTATCTTTTTCTTATGGATATCGCACAAATAGGGTGATTGTAGATAGTTCATTTTATATCAAACGAAGTATAGACTCCAATGATCCCTTTTTAGAAAAATATAGCCAAGATGGTAGCTCTATTCGTATAAATTTTTCTGCTATTGGAAACATCATGGCACTCTCAGATACTTCTATGGTATACTTGGACGATATGCTATATATTCCTGCCCGAGAAGGACTTGTTGCACTCGACCCCAAGGATGATAGTTTCTCCTATATAGAGCTTGGTGAGAGTCTAGTTATCGAAGAGATGGTAGGTGTAGGAGATGCTTTATATTTTCTTGCACGAAACAACTACACCTACGAGTCACAAATTTGGAGCTATAATGCAAAGACAGAGCAGAATGCTTCACTGCTTTATACTTTTGATGCAAATACACTACCTCCATACAATAGTAGCATTCATGTACATGGCACAAAAATCTTTTTAAAGTATGACTTAGATTTCGGAGAACATTTTTTGCTTTCTTTAGATACTATTTCTGGCAATATTGCATTTTTGCCAAAACCTGGTATATTATTACACAGAGCGAGAAGCTACAAAGGTTTTCTCTACTACAGCACTCAAGACCATACGAATACACTAATCTTGTGGAAAAGTGACGGTACTGTTATAGGAACTCAAAAAGTCCTTGATACAGAAGGCAACACTATTAAGCCTAGAAATCTGACTGTACTGCACGATAAGCTCTTCTTTGCCAATAGAGACGATGAACACGGTGAAGAGCTGTGGGTATCAGATGGGGTAGAGCCTCGTATGTTGCTCGATGTTGCTACAGGAACAACAAGCTCCTCTCCTAGACATATGACAAAACTCAATGATGGTATAGTATTTCAAGCAAGCAAAGACGGAATATCCAACCATTTGTATTACTATCATGATGGTATACTTGACCTACTCAAATAAAGAGATGAAAATATAAAGATCCTATGGAAATAGACTTTTAATGTGAGTTTTGGGTGCTTGTACTAATAGAGGTTTTTTCTTTGGGTCTAGCCATTTGATGATCCCAGCTATTTCTGGCTTACTCATAGCGGTGCATCCGACTGTAGGCTTGCCACTTGCTTTTTTGATATGTATGAAAATACATGAGCCAGCTTTGGGTATGCGTTTTGGATTGTGATCTACAAATATTCCGTAACTATATAGCCCACTAGGGAATTTCATATACTCAAAGCTTTTGTAATCTTTTTTTACCTGCCTGCTATCTACAACTAGATTATAGTGTTGAGATTTGCTGTCATCTACACAATGGTGCTGGCGAGTCATTTGACGGTATGGAAATTTAATATTTTTACTCTTTTCACCAAAGACATAGGTGAGCCTAAATATACCTGCTGGTGCTCTGCCGTCACCCTCTTTTTTGAGTCTTTTGCTACCTTTTGGGTTACGATGCAGTCCCCTACCCCATGCCAGACCGTTTTTGCCCACTTTGACAGATATGGCTTTCCCTACTTTTTTCCATTTGCCAGATATCTTTTCATACCGCTGGAGCATAGCACTACTCACAGACCAATTTGCTGTACTAACAACCAGTAGTTGTTTTGTTGAGCTAGGAATTTGAGCCAAAAGAATATGCGGTAAAAGAATCATAATAAAAAATAATCTACTTGTCATCTTGGCTCCCATTATTATCATCATTGTTTACTTTTTTGAGATAAGCATAAATTGTTCTGATCTCTTTATTTGTAAGAAAATATCTTGGCATAATTCCCTGACCCTCTTTGATGCTTTTACTGATTTGCTCCAGTGTAACAAAGCGAATGTCTGACCCACTGATTGTGACCTTTTCGCCTTTACTGTTACGATAACTAGCAATATCCTTGCCCTCACCTGTCTCACCGTGACAGGATACGCAGCTTACACCCCTAGGATCACGATAAAGCATCTGCCCATACTCAAACTCTGATATAAAATCTTCCGCAAAAAGAGAAAGGGCACAAAGAAGCATCATTAGTATTTTTGTCATTTAAGCACCGTAAATAATTTTCGATATAATACCCTAAAAAAACTAAGGTCGTACGCCAACCATGCAACTTATAGACGGAAAATCACTAGCCAAAGACTCTCAAGCCCGTGTCGCCAAAGAAGTAGAGGCACTTAAGCAGACAAAAAATATTATCCCCGGACTAGCTGTTATCCTTGTGGGGGACGATTCTGCAAGCCGTGCCTATGTCAAGATGAAAGCAAAAGCTTGCAAAGAGGTTGGCTTCTATTCTATAGTCCACGAAATGCCAGACTCCATCAGCCAAGACGAAATCATAGCTACAATAGAAATGATAAATACCAATCCAAGAATCGATGGCATTCTAGTACAGCTTCCACTACCCAAACATATAGATGCTGAGAAGATCATAGAGGTCATAGATCCCAAAAAGGATGTGGATGGCTTTCATCCATACAATGTCGGCAGACTAGTAACTAAGCTCGACTGCTTTGTTCCCTGCACTCCACTTGGTGTCATGAAGATGTTTGAAAAATATGAAATAGAACTCAGAGGCAAAAATGCCTGCATCGTAGGTGCTAGCAATATTGTAGGCAAACCTATGGCATCACTACTGCTAAATATAGATGCTACTGTTACTATCACTCACATCCATACTAAAGATCTCAAAGCCCACACTCTTTCATCTGATATTATCATCGTTGGTGTCGGTAAACCCAATCTCATAACCGCAGATATGGTCAGAGAAGGAGCCATAGTGATAGACATAGGAATCAATCGCCTTGAAAATGGAAAGCTTGTGGGTGATGTAGATTTTGATGCTGTCAAAGATAAATGTAGCTTCATCACTCCTGTGCCAGGCGGTGCAGGACCTATGACTATCGCAATGCTCTTGGAAAATACCCTCAAGGCCACCCAAGCTAGGGAGATCAAATGAAAAAATTTCTTAAAAAACTATACAACTTCTCTGGCACATGGACAGGTGCAATATTTTTTGTGCTGATTATGATCTTTTTTGTAGCGCAGTCTTTTGTGATTCCAAGTGGCTCTATGAAGCGTTCTATGCTTATTGGTGACTTTCTTTTTGCCAAAAAATTTACCTATGGTATACCTATTCCAGAACTTCCATGGATAGGACTTAAGCTTCTACCAGACTTTAACAAGAATGGACACCTGATAGAGGGAGAGCGACCCAAAAGAGAAGATGTGGTGATATTTTATGTGCCAACAGACAGAAAAACACACTATGTCAAGAGATGTGTAGCTGTGGGCGGTGACGAAATACTGTATTTTGATAAACATTTACTATTGCATCCGCACGAGGGTGATGACTATATTAGAAAAAATTACCCCGATTCAAAAACGATATCCCTCATGGGCAAACTATGGATCATCAATCCCTACAATACAAAATTCCTAGGCATCCAATATCAGCCAGAATACAATGGAAATAGCTTCTTACACATGTTGCAAAATATCAATCAAGTAGATATGCAACCTTTACTTGTAGAAGGGCTTGATGCACCTGTGTATTCATTTTCAGATACTCAAGTGAATGCATTTTATAAAAAGATAGAACCTGACCATTTTTATATGGTAGGAGACAATAGAGATAACTCAAATGACAGTAGGATGTGGGGTTCTGTGCCATACAGTCTCATCATAGGTCAGCCATGGTTTACTTACTTTAGTCTAGAGTATAGGAGCTATGATAGGGTATATAGAGGCAATGGCGGAGGCAGGGATCACCAGTCTCTCTCTAGGGTCTGTGGTGAACTAGATCTCGGATCCAAGCAGTGTGAAAGCAAGTGGAGTAAATATCGATACTCGATCAGATGGAGTCGTGTTGGGCGAAGTATCAAGACTATGGAAAAAGAGGAGCCTACGGTTGACTGAATTAGAGATATATAAGATTGCGGCTTCTATATTGGCAATTATGGTCGCCATTATTGGTCATGAGATTATGCATGGATGGGTAGCTTATAGGTATGGTGATGACACAGCAAAATCCCAAGGCAGACTCAGTATCAATCCTATCGTTCACATAGACCCTATAGGCACACTATTGGTGCCCGCACTACTGTATATATCAGGATCTCCATTTCTATTTGGTTGGGCAAAACCAGTTCCAATCAACTCAAATATTGTAATTAGAAATGGTGGCTACAACGCCATGATAGCTGTATCTCTAGCTGGTATCACTTATAACTTCCTACTAGCTATCTTGCTAGCAACCATCCTTCCTCTAGTAGGAAATCCTGATAGTGCTTTGAGTGCTTTTGTGTATCTGTTTATTTTACAAAGTATTTTGATCAATGTAGTACTTGGAGTGTTTAACTTATGGCCGGTACCACCTCTGGATGGTTCACAGGCACTGATGTACTTTTCTGCCAAAATGAAATGGAGGAGCATAGTAGAATTTTTGGAAAAAATATACCCCTACGGAATGATATTTATCATCCTCATACTAGCTACGCCGCTTGGCAATATTATGTTTCAGCCTGTTCGGTGGATACTGCAGGCAATTACATCTCAATAATATGAGAGCAGAATAGGAGAAAATATGAAATTTTACATTGCCACTGACCATGCAGGATATGCAAAAAAAGCTTTTGTCAAAGAGTATATATTAAGCAAAGGTCATGAAATAATTGATCTGGGTCCAGACTCAGCAGACAGGGTCGACTATCCAGACTATGGAAGAAAATGTGCAGAGGCAGTCTCTTCGGACAAAGGAAGCTTTGGCATCGTCATATGTGGTACTGGCATAGGTATATCCATGACCGCAAACAAAGTTTCTGGTATCAGAGCAGCACTCTGTCATGATGCCTACACTGCCACTATGGCAAGAGCTCATAATGATGCTCAGATATTAGCTTTTGGTGAAAGAGTGGTAGGTGAAGGGGTCATAGAGAGTATGATAGATGCCTTCCTTAATACATCATTTGAGGGTGGTAGACACACAGGACGAGTTAACAAAATAGAGAGGTCTTAAGGATACAAAATTCAAAAAATTATCATTAGCATTGCATCATTTTTTGTTATTTCTATAATATATGCTATTCATCATACTTATGAGTACATCACTCCTCCCACGCTAGTTTATATACCAAACAGCAACCTTGACCTATCACTACTGCTCGAGCTTAAAAAACAAGGTGTTTCTCTAAATATACTAGATTATAGGCTACTCAAGAGACACCCGCATCCTGATAAAGGATGGCTGAGGTTTGACAGCAAACTCAAACTCTCCAGAGAAGAGCTTATCGCTACACTACATAAAAAACCCAAAGAGAAAACAAGACGCATTGTCATGTATAGTGGGGACAGTATAGAACTTTTTGCACAAAGGACTGCCAAACAAACCAATCTTTCTGCTAGTAAAATCATAAAAGCATACAAAAAACACTCTCCTTATCATGATGCTGGTATCATGGCAGGATACTATCAGATACCGTACAAGACAACACCATCAGCCATAACATACTATATGACTTTAAAGTCTAGATATAAATTTAAGGCACTTGCAGAAAAATATACTGGTAATTATAGTACATCAAAATGGCAAGAGATATTAACTATAGCTTCCATAATCCAAAAAGAAACACAGGCAAGCAAAGAGATGTCACTTATCTCCTCAGTAATTCACAATAGACTCAAAAAGAATATGAAGCTTCAGCTAGATGGCACACTAAACTATGGCAAATACTCGCAACAGGTAATAACTCCCGAACGCATACGAAATGATAAAAGTACATACAACACATATTTGCACAAAGGTTTGCCTCCACACCCTGTAGGAAGTGCTACCAAAGAGGCTATTGTCTCTGCATTACAACCAGCAAACACGGATTATCTGTACTTTATGCTGGCTGACAACGGGACACACAATTTTTCTAGAACCTACGAAGAACATCTTTCCAATATACAGTGGTATAGAGAACAAAGGAACAAAAAGCTCAATGACAAAAATACCACTAACCAACAATTAGATACAATACAGCAAGATCAAAATAAAAGTATAAATAATGAATAAAAATCTATATATCCCAACTCCATCACCATATGATCCTGACAAAAATGGACATTTTGGAAAATATGGTGGTCGCTTTGTGCCAGAAACGCTCATGCCAGCCCTAGAACAACTTAGATTAGACTACGAAGCTGTACGCTTTGATGAGGGATATTGGAGTGAAGTTGACTATTACTACAAGCACTTCGTAGGTAGGCCGTCTGCACTTTACTATGCTTCTAATATATCCAAAGAGATAGGTGCAAAGGTCTATCTCAAGAGAGAAGATCTTAACCATACAGGTGCTCACAAGATAAACCATTGTGTTGCTCAAGCTGTACTAGCAAAAAGACTTGGTAGAAAAAAAATCATAGCAGAAACTGGAGCTGGGCAACATGGTGTAGCCACTGCAACAGTGGCAGCACTGTTTGGACTAGAATGTGAGGTGTTCATGGGGGCAAAAGATATTGCTAGGCAAGAGCTAAATGTATTTCGAATGAAACTACTTGGAGCCAAAGTACACTCCGTTGAGTCTGGCTCAAAAACTCTCAAAGATGCTATGAATGATGCCATAAGACACTGGGTCACTCATACTAGAGATACCTATTATCTTATAGGCACAGTTGCAGGCCCTCATCCATACCCAATGATGGTCAGAGATATACAGTCGATCATCGGGTGGGAGGCTAAGACTCAGCTACAAGAAGCTGAAGGCAGCTTACCAGACAAAGTCATAGCATGTATCGGTGGTGGTTCCAACGCACTTGGTATATTTAGTCATTTCCTGCAAGACCAATCAGTCGAATGTATAGGTATAGAGGCTGGAGGGCTTGGGCTTGACTCCAAGCATGGATGCTCTTTGACCAAAGGGAGCCCTGGCGTATTGCATGGACAACTCAGCTACCTACTCCAAGACGAAGACGGACAGGTACAAGAAGCACATTCTATATCAGCTGGGCTAGACTATCCAGGTATAGGTCCAGAGCACTCTTATCTCAAAGATAAAGGGGTAGTCAGTTATGATTATATTACAGATGATGCCGCTATGGAAGCTTTTGTGTGGTTGAGTCAAAAAGAAGGTATTATTCCAGCTTTTGAGAGTTCTCATGCCATAGCATACCTCAAAAAAATGAAAGATATAAAAGATACAATAATCCTTGTCAATCTCTCAGGAAGAGGAGACAAGGATATGATGCAAGCTAAAGATATTTTAAAAGATCAATTTATATAGGTCTTAGAGGTACTCATATTGCATTATTATAGAGAGCTACCAAGCACCTGCGTCCAATAGTTTCTATATCTAGCACCTTGCTTATTCACATGCCCCATACCCATCTCAGTAAACAATGGGCCCATAAGTGCAACGCAATGTCCTGGACTTTTTAACCATGCATCTACTGCTTCTTGAGGCGTATCCCAATGAGTACCCATTGATATATTTTCTGTCAAGCTGTTGAAGTTATAGTCATTATTTCTTACACGATCTACAAGTGAACTTTTCTGTCCGCCCATATCCATACCTGTCCAATCATACTCCGTGCCTGACCCGCTGTGACTTGCGGTATCACTATGAGCCAAATCATAACTATGCTCATAAGCAGCCGCATAAAGCTTATTGTTCCATCTTAGAGGAGTAGTAGCTGGCATTATATTACTGCCATCATATATATAGTTTCCATTACTGTCCTTCTCAGGGATACCATATTGACCCAACTTGCCACAATCTTGACCTTCTGCTCTCGCTTGGTTCACAGCTTGTAGGTAAGCTAGTTTATCCTCATCTGTTATGTGAGGTGCGGGATATGGATTTGTGATATTTCCAGAATCAACTTCACTAGTAGAATCAACATTTGTTGATGTATCAGATTCTGAACTTACATCTAGTGTTACGGTATTTTCCTGTTTATTTAAATTGGAATTTGAACTTGCCTCTTCTTTGTTGTTAGAAAAATGTTCCTGAGCAGATCCCCCGCCACCACAACCTATTAAAGCTAACGAAATTACACCTAATAATACTATCCTTCTCATGTTTTCTCCTAAGAATACAATGAGAAAAATACCAATTTGATTGAAAGCGTATGTGTAGAATTGTACATATAGTAGATATATGTGGCAACCTGGCGATCTTTTTCAAGACCCATGGCTTTCCGTCCCTACCTCGCGGTAGGTTTGGCTTTTTCACACTGTTGTTATTGTTACAGTGTTAGTATACTAGAAGAATGTCAAATTTAGTCAGAAAATGTCAAATCATTACTATTTTATATAGATTTAAGTCTATTTTAACTACCATTACCTTGAAGAATTAGATTTTATATAATCTATTTTATGCTCTTTCAGGTGCTATTGCTAGCCTTTATATATATAAAGCCAAACTGTCCGCAAGGGCAGGACGGAAAGCCACGGGTCTTATTTTATTCTTTTAAATCAGATGGCCGGGCTGCATAGTTTATTTTTATGGGAAAAAAAATGAATTTTGCACACACTCTACTTAAATTTCTTACAGTTTTTGCGGTTTCTATACTTTTTACAATTAATACTTATGCGGTAGATATTGTATTGGATAATACCATGACAGAAATATCTGGTGATGGAGATATCACTACTTGCGAAACAGGTGATGTCTACCGTCTAGGTACTAACACTAGTTATAATGGTCAACCACTAGATCTATTGGTTGAGATTACAGCAGAAGATAATGAGTACGATCAACTATCAAATAACAATAATCTTAGGTGTATTAGTGTAGATGATGGAATACTAAATACAAGATTAAGAGATACAGACCATGGAGACGATCGTGCTTACATGGATCTAAAGATTTCTGTAGTAGCACAAGGTACTACAACGGTGGTTGAAGTTGATAGAATAGTTTTTTCAGCGATGGATCTAGACAAAGGTCGCAGAACATCAGGTTCGTATCTTACTGGTACTGATAATGTATATATAAAGAATCCATCTAGGGCTTATATACAGTCTGATGGTAACTCAGATGTCACTTACAATGAAGGCAGTTTTGGTGCTGGGTTTGGCATAGAACTTGAAGGTAGAGATAAAGGTAAACACTCTAACTGCGAAGACTATCCAGATGATCCTCAGCCAGAATGTAGAGCTGGAGGTATTGCTATCTATGGGCAAAATGGGCCAAATATGGTATCATCAATTGATATCAGGGTAGCCAATGACAATGCTTATGGTATGACGGATTCCGAAGGAGCCTATAGGCTTATCCAGTTATCATTCAAAGAGAGTGACTTTGAGGCAATACTTGTAGATCATGACGATCGCGGTGATATTCCTGTCTCATATGGAGATGCTAGACATCAGTCTACTATCTTTACTGTTCTTGGATACGGATACCCTGCTGATAATGAGGTGGCACAGTATTCAGTACTCGGTGACCTTGATGATGAAGAGAATGCAGGCAGTATAAATTTCGATGATGAAGATGGTGTAAGATTTGGAAGCAGACTGCTTGGCTCTGAGTTCAATATGACTGTTGGATATCAATATGATCTAAATGTAACTACTATTGGTAATGGATATCTAAGTGTATGGGTAGATCTGGATGGTGATGGAGAGTTTGATGATTCAGGGGATGAAAAACTTCTTACTGATAAGTCTATCTCAAGCACAGTAGCTATCAATACCATTATACCTCTTGCATTGCCTACGACCAACTACTCAGGTAGGTCTTATATAAGATTTAGATTTTCAGAGAGTGCTGGC
>JAAXPZ010000013.1 GCA_012329065.1 Sulfurovum sp.
TAATGTCCTTTTTGTCCTGATATGCTAGATAACAGGACAAAGTGTTCCGTTATTTGTTAAAAAATCCATTAAAAGGACAGAATGTCCCTTAAAGAAATAGGAGTATGTGATGGAAGTCAAAAAGAAACTATTGGATGTTGTTCGTGATAAGATTAGAATAAAACACTACAGTATTTCAACAGAAAGAACTTATACTCATTGGATAAAACACTACATTTTTTATCATAAGAAAAAACACCCCATAGAAATGGCAAAGCCTGAGATAGAAGCATTTTTGACACATCTTGCAGTGGAAAGAAAGATATCGCCCACCACTCAGAATCAAGCATTTTCAGCATTACTATTTTTGTACAAAGAGGTACTGGATATAGACATGAGTACATGGAACATTCAGGCTCTAAGAGCACAAGAGAGAAAACACATTCCACAAGTACTTAGCAAATACGAATTAAAGAAAGCCATAGAAAATCTTACAGGTACATGCCAATTTATAGTCTACCTCATGTATGGGCATGGATTAAAAATGAGTGAAGCCTTGAATATATGTATAAAAGATATAGATCTACGGAGTATCAAAGAGTTATTGGGTTATAAATCTGTGGAAACTACTATGGTTTATATTCACCCCACTTACGCTTTAGCGACAGGGGTATTGGCATTTAGTGCCAGACATGTGGTGGCAGAGATGAACAAAGGCAGAATCGCAAGCCCGCTGGACATCACATGAATCACATTGACCCGCACAGTATCTCAGATCTTGCTGCGATGAAAAAGCTTCCTAAGCATCTTAGCTATATCGGTGACATCTCTTTGCTGGAGCGACCCAGGGTCTCTATCGTAGGAACTCGCAAGCCCTCTCACTATACGAAGCAGTTTACACAAGATATAGCCAGAGAACTTGCCAAACGAGGGGTAGTGACTGTGAGTGGGGCAGCTATGGGAGTAGATGCCATGGCCCATCGTGGAGCAGGCTCTGATAGTACTATAGCCGTACTACCATCAGGGATAGACATCAGATATCCTGCTGTCAATAGAGATCTGATAGAAAGTATTGAGCGAGAGGGATTGACGCTGAGTCAGTTTGAGCAGGGGTTTGGGGCTACAAGCTGGAGCTTCGTATTGAGAAATGAGATAGTGGTGGCACTAGGTGATGTGCTAGTAGTGACAGAAGCAGATGAGGGTAGTGGATCAATGAGATCTGTGGAATATGCCTTGCAGATGGGTAAGGATATATTTGTGCTTTCGCATCGAGTAGGGGAGAGCATGGGCACCAATTCATTGTTGAGAAAAGGGCTGGTCAAACCGATATACTCTGTAGAGGACTTTGTCTCTTTGTTTGGTGTGGCTACTGAGTCTAGTTTACCCAAAGATAAGTTCTACTACTTTTGCCAAGCAAGACCCACTCTAGATGAGGCTGTAGATAAATTTGGCTCAAGGGTCTATGAGGCGGAACTAGAGGGCATAGTCAGAATAGAGGAGGGGAGAGTCTTTTTAAGTTAGAAGTTGTTTGAAGTTTTAGTCTCTTGACTATATTAAATAAATACACAACTAGCACCAAAAGAATTTGCATGGATGACTAAAAAGCCACTTATGCAAACGGAGGCCATTGTTTGGAGTCTTTCTTCTTCTTGCCTTTATATTCATTAATCATATTTTTTATCATTATCTCCAGAGTCTCTTTGGCTACTAGCCCTGGCTGTACCAGCTGTGCTTCACCTTTTTGATCGAAGATTACCAAATAAGGTATTTCGCCTCTCCAGCCTGCTTTTTGTGTGATAAATTGAGTTAGAACCATTCCGTCATTGTATTCTACAATGTCATAGTTCATCTTCTTTGTCGCTACAAATTTTTTCAGGGCTTCTCTGGGTGTTGCCTGTACTTCAATTGCCAGTATGGCTAGGTCATCTTTGTATTTTTCTTGCAATTGGACATAGTGAGGTATGGAGATGAGACAAGGAGGACACTGGGTGCCCCAAAATTCTAAAAATAGTATTTTGCCCTTATACTTGTCAATCGTCAGACCGTTTTCTCCCATGGTGGCTTGTAGTGTTTTGCCTTTGAGGGTTTTTATCGTTGTAGTGTTATTAGTATCTTCGGCTGCATACATGGTCTGAATGCTGAAAAACAGAAGTACTGCAATAGCGAGTATCTTTCTAATCATTTTTTGTCCTCATAGTACTTGATGAGTTTTTCAATATATTTTTTGTATGCATCTTGATCTGATATGCCAGCTGTAATACCTGCAGTTTGTCCCTCAGGCCCAAATACTACTGTAAAGGGCAATCCACCACCTCTCTTCGCCTTGCCTCTAGGTTTGCTAAACTCAAACTTATAGAGTGTTTGTAATGAAAAGTCTAGATTCTCTTTGGTTGAGAGTAGAGATATGATAGGCAGATCTAGATTATATTTTTTTGTAAACTTTTTTAGATCTTTATGATTTTTTTCTATTATTTTATTTAGAGCTTTACTGTCAAGTTTCTTCTCTTTTCTGAGTTTCTCAACTCTTTTTTTCTCTGAATTGCTAAGTTCAAGTGTTATGACTTTCACTTTGTTGTCAAAATGTTTTTCCAAGTCCTGCATGCCCTTTAGCCATTTTGGACAACTCTTGCAGGCTCTTTCCCAGACCACAAGTAGAGTAAGTTTACCTTTGCTATCATCAAATGTAAAACCTTTATCGGTAGAGAGCAAGTGCATTTTTTTGCCAGCTATAGTAGTGACTGTAAATTCATCCTTATCCATCCAGGCAGGTATTTTAACTTTTAAATCTTTTGTTTGAGTGTCTGGCTTGAGAAGTTTTTTGTCACCTTGAGCATATGCTACCGACAATAGAAGCATGGAAGCAAGTATGAGCTTGATTGATTTCATGGATAATCCTTGTTTTGACTTGCGAAATTATACCATAGTTGATAAACACAATGTAAATGGTATAATACTGCCCAAGGAGAATATAGTTGATATGAAAAAGATAGCTCTAATCACATTTTTACTCTATAGTAGCATTTATGCCAAGTCCATAGATCAAAAAATAGCCAATATGTTTGTTGTAGGATTTTATGGTACAAAAGCAAGCAAGAACAGTAAGATAGTACAAGATATATGCAGTCGAGGGTTGGGCGGGGTATTGCTTTTTGATAGGCATCCCACTAGGCATTCTCAAGCTAAAAATATTAGCTCTTTTTCACAGTTGAAGAGCCTAGCAAAATCATTGAGCAGTGCATGCAAGCACCAGCCCTTAATAGCAGTAGACCAAGAAGGTGGAAAAGTACAGAGGCTTCGTAGAAAAGATGGTTTTTATGGCAGGTATCCAAAAGCCTCTATGCTTGCTACACAGAGTATGGATGTAGCCAAAAAAGCATATATAAATATGGCAGACGAACTACATTCTGTTGGCATTAATTTCAACCTAGCACCTGTAGCTGATATGGCAGTCAATAAAAAGAATAGAGTTATATATAAACTAGGCAGAAGCTATGGTGTAAGAGCTGACAGGGTAGCATTGTTTAACAAGATATTTATAAACGCCATGCACAGTAGAGGAATACTGACTTCTATCAAGCATTTCCCTGGACACGGCTCAAGCTTGGGCGATACGCACAAGGGCTTTGTAGATGTGACTAAAACATGGAGCAAAAAAGAGTTGGAGCCATTTAGCGAGCTTGTAGATTCTGGCAAGCTTGATTCGGTAATGGTCGCTCATGTGTTCAATAAAAATATTGATAGCAGATATCCCGCATCATTATCTAGGAAAACCATTCATGGGTTACTGAGAGGCAAACTTGGCTATGGCGGTGTTGTGATTACGGATGACTTGCAGATGTATGCAATCAGTAAACACTATTCGTTACGAAATACTATTAAGCTGGCAATCAATGCTGGGGTAGATATCCTACTATTTGGCAATCAGCTAGACCCAAAACATGAAATAACAGTCAAAAAGCTTGTCTCTATTACTCAATCATTACTCTCTAAAGGCGAAATAAGCAAGAAGTCTATCGATAGAGCAAATCATAGGATAGATAGCATGAAGCGTAAAATAGGACTAAGAATCTAGTATGAAGACTGCTGCGATAGATGTGGGGCTCAAGCGTATAGGTATGGCGATATGCCTAGGTGGGTCTATTGTTCTACCTCAAGAAGCTATATTGCGAAAGAATCGCAATCAGGCTGCCAGAGATGTTATGGCTTTTTTGAACGAGTGGCAGATAGATACTCTCGTAGTGGGACTACCCAAAGGAGGCAGTAGCGAGGAAGAAATGGAGAGAAGAATCCGTCACTTTGTATCACTTCTTGAGCTGCCCAACAGCATAGAGTTGTATTATCAAGACGAGGCAGGTAGTAGTACAGAAGCAAAAGAGCAGATGCAAGGAATCGTCAAGCAAAAGCGAGATGGTAGGATAGATGCGATAGCTGCCAAGATTATCTTGGAGAGATGGCTTAAATCCAAATAATGCAATGAGTATTTGCATCAGTAAGAATAAATCTATTATAATACCCACATGAAAAATCTACCTCTAAAAAATACATTTATCCCCTCATCAGCACCCTCTAAAAAACTCATGATAGTTCTCCATGGTCGTGGTGATTCAGCAGAAGGCTTTAGTTGGTTGCCCTCTTATTTCAATATGGATGATATGAATTACCTCTTGCTGAATGCCCCTTATGACTATTATGGAGGCTATTCGTGGTACGACTTGCCACCAAAGCAGTTTGAAGGGATTACTTACTCTTCTGCTGTGCTTTCCGAGGTTTTAGATACATTGTTTGAAGAAGAGTTTGAAGCTTCACAGAGTTTTATCTTTGGATTTTCTCAGGGTAGCTTGCTTGTTTTTGAATTTGCCGCAAGGTACGAGAAAATGCTTGCAGGGTATATCGCCATAAGTGGATATATTTATGATGCAGAAAATCTACTCAAAGAGATGAACCCTATACTTAAAAATGCTAACTGGATTTGTACGCATGGTACTCATGATGATGTTTTGCCCTATGGGACATCTAAATCACAAGTAGAAGTACTTCAAAGTGCTGGCTTTACTATCGAATTTAAAAGTTATGATAAAGCACATAATATTGACAAAAAAGAGATAGATATGTTGGTCAAATGGGTAAAATCAAAAGCTTGAGGATTATTAGTCACTACGAGAGGTACTCTAGCGTAATCCGTATAAAGTATTAGATTTTCATAGCAAAAGCATCTGGCAAGATAGTAGCTCTGATATTATCTAGCTCTTGGCTGGCCTGTGTCTTGGTGACATATGGACCAATGAGTACTTTTTTAGCAGAGTTTACTTGTAAGACTTTGTATTGATAGCCATTACTTAGTATCTGTCTAAAGAGTGCTTTGGATGGTTCATTGGCAAAGGTTCCTACTTGTATATAATGTTTACCTGTTGAGTGAATGGCTTTACTTGGAGTATTGGATGCGTGTTTTTGTATAGTTTGCTCCTCTATACCTAGTGGGGTAATTGTGCTAGTATCTGTAGCCTGAGCCACCATATAGGGTTGATCTGGAATAATTGGTTTGGGTATTGTGAGCTTAGGAACTGTAGCATTGCTTGGGCCATCTGGAAGATATCGCTTGCAAACAACAACCCTTTTTTTATAATAGCTACTGTTGACATCAGTGATGATAACGCCTTCAGTGCTACTACTAGCATGTTGAAACTTGCCATCACCTATGTAGATACCCACATGGTTGACCTTACCAGTTCTTTTTTTAGCAGTATCAAAAAATAGCAGATCGCCGTATTTAAGCTGATCTAGAGCAACAGTTTTTCCTACTTTTGCTTGCTCTCTGGATACTCTAGGTATCTCCATGTTCATTCTGCCATAGCTGTAGTAAGTGAGTCCAGAGCAGTCAAATGATCTAGGTCCTTCTTCTGCCCAAACATATTTAGAGCCAAGTTTTTCTTTGAGTGTTCTAGCAAGAGCATCTTTGGATGGTTTTTTATATTTTACTTTTGGTTTATGGATTCTATAGTCATATTTTGGAGCACAGCCACTTAGGGAGATAATTATGATGGGGAACAAAAGGAGAAAAAATGACTTCATTGAATATTCCTCTGAGTGACTATTTCATATTATAAGATATTAAATATTAAGAGGATATTAATTGGAATTTTACAGTATCAGCATCGCATCCCCGTAAGAGAAAAATCTATATCTATTTTTGATAGCCTCTTCATATAGCTGAAGAGTTTTATTTCTGCCCACAAAAGCAGCCACTAACATAATTAGTGTGCTCTTAGGTAGGTGAAAATTGGTAAGTAGATGATTGACTCTGATGGGCGGATTTAGTGGATTTAGGAAAAGATCACATTCTCCTTGAGTCTGTTTGGTTCTGGCGTAGTGCTCTATGGTTCTGGTTACTGTAGTCCCTATTGCCAATATTGGATCATGGCTATCTAGTACTGTACTAGAGTTCTTTGGGATTTCAAAGTATTCGGAGTGCATAGGATGCTCTAGTATGAGATCGGACTCCACAGGCTTAAAGGTGCCAGCTCCTATATGTAGCGTGAGTGCATAGGTGTCGTGTTTTATTTTTAGATTTTTGAGTAATTCTGGGGTAAAGTGTAGTGATGCAGTAGGTGCTGCTACGGCACCTGAGTTTTTTGCAAAGAGAGTTTGGTAATCTCTTTCGTCTTCTGCATTGTCCTCTCTATGGATATATGGAGGCAGGGGTACATGCCCGATTTTATCAAGTATAGGTATTAGATCTTCAAAGACAATGGCATTGCCACTATGATAGAATTTTACAATGCGAGAACCATCTTTCTGTAATGCTGTGACAAGTGCATTTAGATCTTGATCAAAACAGAGCTTACTGCCTTTTTTTACTCTGCCTCGAATCATCACTTGATAGCTATCTGTGTCTAAGGGTTTGTTGAGTAAAAGCTCTACCTTGCCTCCACTCTCTTTTGTGCCAAATATCCGTGCCTTGATAACCTTTGTATCGTTTAGGAAAATCTTGCAAGCACTGGGTATAAAATGAAGCATATTTATAGCAGTAGTATGAGTGATACTATCAGATGCCCTATCATAAACTAAGAGCTTGGCACTATCTCTAGGCTGAACAGGCTGTGAAGCTATGAGTTCTTCAGGTAGCTTGTAGTCATAACTTTGAGTAAGAAGCTCAGGGTTCATTTTTGAATTTAACAGTTTCTTTGGAATTGTCATTCTCTTCTTTGTCTTCACTCTTATCTTCTTCATCATCATCTTCATCTTTATGTGGGTTTATAAATTTGAGTAGCAAAATAGAAGCACCATAGAGTATAATTAGCGGTGCAGCCATCAGGAACTGTGTAAGCACATCAGGAGGAGTGAGGAGTGCAGCCGTGATAAAGATAATAATAACAGCATATTTAAAAAATCCTATTAGAGTTCGGTCAGTTACAAGCCCTATAATGCCTAGAAAAGAAGCTACTATCGGTAGCTCAAATGCCACACCAAAACCAAGCAGAATTTTAGTGAAGAACCCAACATAATCTTCAATATTTATAAATGGAGTATAGAGAAATGAGCCAAAGGTAATCAGAAACTGGAAGCCAAAAGGTGTGACGATATAGTAGGCAAAAAGTACACCTACGATGAACATAGTAGTACCACCAAAGACAAACGGGAGTACAAGTTTTTTCTCATTGTCGTAGAGTCCAGGGGCTATAAAGAGCCACAGTTGCCAGAGTATAACTGGCAGTGCAAATATAATTGCTGCAAATATCGAAACTTTTAGTGCAACAAAAAATGCACCACCAACTTGGTGGGTGGTGATCTTTCCCTCAAAGCTTTGGGTTGTTATCTTCCGATCTAGTTTTTTTAGTTCACTTGTAAGAGATTTTATGGCGTTGGAGGCATCTATAAGCAACGGAGCAAGTTTGGGGTCAGCTTGTTGGGCTGCTTGCTCAATACTCTGTTGTGCATTAAATGATAGTTCACTTGGAGTCCTAGTGGTGGTTGTTTTGCTACTGTTGCTCTCTGTTTTTATTTTCCACTCTGTTTTGTTTTGTGACTCTATGATGCTCCCAACCTGTATCAGTGCATCATTGAGAGGCTTGGTTACCCATGTGAGTATGGCATTGTGAAACACAAAGGCAACAATAAACATCAAAAAGATGGCCAATACAGATATAGAGAGCCTTTTGCGTAATTCTGCTAAATGTGGCCTCATGCTATCAAACATTACTTTTTTGCCTTGCTTTTTTTGCTTTTTTGCTCTGTTGTTTTATTTCTTACTTTTTGTTCTGTTTGTGTTTTGTTTGTAACTTCAGTAGTTTCTTTTTTGTAATTTTCTTTTTTATTGGCTGTATCTTCTGTCTGTGCTTGCTCTATTTTGTAGTCGCTATTATCAGGTGCTTTGTCTTCTAAGTCTGATAGTGCTTCGTTGAGGTCGTCTAGTGGGTTGGACAGTGAGTTCTTGAAGCCAGATATATTGGTACTGAGAGCCTTTTTATAGGATAATGCTTCTTCTTTGAGTTCATTCATGTGTATTTCATTTTCAAACGAAGATTTTGCTTCAGATACTGTTTTTTTAAAAGAGTTAAAAAACTTTGCTATCTGTACCATCGCTTCAGGCAATTTGTCTGGACCTAAAAATATAATTGCAATCACAGCGATAAATAGAATCTCAGTAAAGCCCATTCCAAACATATCCAGACCCTTCGCTTTAAGTAATCGCTATTTTAGCTAAAAATTGATTAAGAGAGCAGAAACAAGGCTATCTCGTCAGCTATAAAATAATTTGGATTAAAGTAGCGATTATCTACTTGAATTAATTTATTTTCTTTAATAAGTATATCCCCTTTCGTAAGCATATCTTTGGTCAATATATCTTTCGCTACACCTATGTTGCTGCGAAGCCCTAGAAATATTTTTTCTGTCAGGAGCTCTTCAGTACTAAGCTTTTCACTAGAGATATCTAGTGGATTGACTATGTATTGTTCGATGCTGGTAGTAGGGTAGTATCTCGTATCTTTCAGGAAACCAACTGCCCCAGCCCCAGCACCTATATAGTCTTTGAGTTTCCAGTAGCCTTTGTTGTGTGTGCTTTGATAGCTACCAAAATTGGATATTTCATACTGCTCAAAGCCTCTCTTTTTTATCTCTCTTGATACAAAAAAAGCTAAGCTATCGTTCTTTTGTCTGCATTCTGGAGTTTTCGAAAATTCTGTACCACCCTCTATGGTAAGTTCGTATGCTGATATATGGTCGACAGAAAGAGCGAAAGCCTCGTCTATATCCCTAGCAAGTAGTGCTTCAGAATCACCTTTGTAATTGTAGATTAAATCTAGAGACATATGCTCAAATCCAAGTTTATAGGCTACGGAGATATTTTCTCTAGCTTGTTTCTCAGTGTGAGTTCGATTTAGTGCTTTTAGCTTCTGTGGGTCAAAGCTCTGCACACCAAAGCTAACGCGGTTGACACCTAAGCTTCTCATGCCAGAAAGCCATTCCTCATTTGCTGAGTTAGGGTTGGCTTCGGTAGTAATCTCTGCATTTTGTTTAATATATGGAGATAGCAGATCAAATATCGGAGTATAAAGTTCAGGAGATACAGTAGATGGTGTGCCACCACCGATAAAAATGCTCTCTATACTGTGAAAATCTGCTTCAAATCTTTCTAGTTCAAATTGAAGTTGATTATGGAGTGCCTTCATGTACTTTGTTCGGGTATCAAATTTATCTACATAGGAATTGAAGCTACAGTAATGGCATTTGGAGTCGCAGTAGGGGATATGTATATATAGGAGCATTGTGCTACTTGGTTACTATGGGGCTATATTGTTATCTTCATTTTCTACAGGCTCTTCGGATTTAAGCGGCTTGTCTACTATTTTAGCGAGTATCTCTATGTAAACCTCAGATGCTTCTGTTGATTTCACTGTATCAAGTGCCTTGATGAGTTCTGCATATTCTACTGTTTTTGCTTGTTCCTTTGTAGCTCCTATTTTGCAGTCGAAGCCCCAATACATAGTGGCTTTATCAGGAAGGTTTTTCTTTTTTTCACGCTTTGCATATTTGCGTATATTATGTTTGATAGATTCTAGTACGCGATCTTCATGTTTTTTGGAGTCTGCCAGTTTGAATATTTTCTTCATTATTTTCTCCTGTTATTGTATCTATTGCCTGGGTCTACTGAAGGTTTTTGATTTGTAGTGTTTGAATTTCTGTTTCTATTACGACTATTTGAACTTTTCTTTTTTTGACCTTGACCTTGCTTTTGTCTGCCACTTTTGCCATTTTGTATAGGCACTGCTTTGATGCTGGGGTCAGGTCTGAAAGCTTCTATATCTACCTTTTTGATGCTAGATTTGCTAAACTTCTCTATGGCACGGAGTAACTCATGCTCATCTACACAGACTAGAGATACAGCCTCACCACTCATGCCTGCTCTGCCTGTTCTACCTATGCGATGCACATAGTCTTCTGGTACATTGGGGAGTTCGAAGTTTACTACATGCGGTAGCTGGTCTATGTCTATTCCTCGAGCCGCAATGTCTGTAGCTACGAGCACGCGTACATTCCCTGCCTTAAAGTCTGCGAGTGCTTTGGTTCTGGCTCCTTGAGACTTATTGCCATGTATGGCAGCAGCACTTATGCCTGAGTACTCTATTAGCTGTTTGCATAGCTTATTGGCACCGTGTTTTGTGCGGGTAAAGACTAGCACTTGCTTCCAGTTACCTGTTTTTATGAGCTGGGAGAGTAACTCTCGTTTGCGACCCTTATCTACTAAGTGTACGACTTGGCTTATCTGTCCTGCTGTTGCATTTTCTCTGGCTACCTCTATAAGTACAGGGTCTTTGAGTAGCCCTGAGGCTAGAGATTTAATCTCCCTAGAAAATGTAGCTGAAAAGAGCAAAGTTTGTCTATTTTTAGGCATCATAGCCATCAGTTTTTTGATGTCGTGAATAAAGCCCATATCCAACATTCTATCAGCCTCATCTAGTACCAAACATTCTATGGCAGAAAAGTCTATGCCCTGCTGACCCGCAATGTCTAGTAGTCTGCCAGGTGTTGCGATGACGATCTCTACACCTCTTTTGATAGTAGCGAGCTGAGGGTTGATGCCTACGCCACCAAAAATAACAGTAGATCTGTATTTCATATACTTGCCATAAGTCTTGATGCTGTCAGCAACTTGTGCAGCTAATTCACGAGTGGGAGTGAGTACTAGTACACGAATTTGCTTCTTTTTCATCTGAGGGGAAGTCTGAGTGAGTCGTTCTAATATTGGTAGTGTAAATCCTGCTGTTTTTCCTGTACCAGTTTGTGCCGCTGCGAGCACATCTCTGCCTTCTATGACCAAAGGTATAGCTTTTATTTGTATAGGTGTAGGCTCCGTATAGCCCTGTTCTTTGATAGCTTTGAGTAAAGACTCATTGAGCCCCAAGTCTGTAAATTTCATGATGTTCCTAATGACCAAGCCTTGCATTTTCGCGTTTGTCGGTCTTAGGCTGAGTAAGTTTTGATTTGAATGAGTGCATGACCGATGTGCATATATTTCGCGAATTGTAGCGTAATTTCTTTATAGTAGGATTTACTATGTGATTGTTATTGTCTTGTAAAGCCTCATCAAATCTTTTTTATTGCTTTTCAAACAGATGTAATTGCTTTTGAGATACAATATCAAGAGAAAAATTAAATTATCAGAGAGAGATATGCAAAAACATACAGGGTATCGCCCCAATGTAGCAGCAATCGTACTCTCATCAGAATATCCGAACAAATGTGTATTTATGCTTTCACGACGAAATGGCATGAAACGAGGATGGCAATTCCCTCAAGGTGGCATTGATGATGGCGAATCAGCAGTAAACGCACTTATGCGTGAGCTAAAAGAGGAGATAGGCACCAACGAAGTAGAGATATTGGCAGAGTATCCTGAGTGGATTTCTTATGATTTTCCTCAATCGACCAAAGGACATTTATACCCTTTTAGAGGGCAGACTCAAAAATATTTTTTAGTTCGCTTGAGGTCAAATGCCAAAATAGATTTATTTGCACACGAAGTACCGGAATTTGAAGAGTATAGGTTTGTTGGTTTGGACGAGTTATTTAAGAGAGCCACCTTCTTGAAGAGAAGATCATATAGAAGAGTGATAGATTATTTTATAAAAGAGGGGATGCTATAAATGTTGATCGTGCAGAAGTACGGCGGTACCAGTGTCGGAGGACTAGACCGTATAGAGAATGTTGCCAACAGAGTAGCTAAGACTAAATTTAAAGGCAATGATGTTGTAGTGGTGGTTTCTGCCATGAGTGGTGAGACTAATAAGCTTATAGGATATGCAGAACACTTTTCTAAAGATCCCTCCAAAAGAGAGATGGATATCTTGCTTAGCTCTGGAGAGAGAGTGACTGCATCACTATTGGCTATCGCACTTCAAGAGATGGGTGTAGGTGCCATAGCAATGACAGGTAGACAAGCAGGGATACAGACAGACAGTAAACATACTTATGCCAGAATAGAGTCTATCAATACAGATGCTATGCGGACAGAACTAAATAAAGGCAATATCATTATAATTGCAGGTTTTCAGGGCATCAATAAAGAGGGTAGCGTTACAACACTTGGGCGTGGAGGAAGTGACCTGAGCGCTGTAGCTATCGCAGGTGCACTGGATGCAGATGTTTGCGAGATATACTCTGATGTAGATGGTGTATATACAACCGACCCTCGCATAGAGCCTAGAGCCAAAAAGTTGGATTTTATTTCCTATGAAGAGATGCTAGAGCTCTCTAGCTTAGGAGCGAAAGTTTTGCAGAATAGGTCTGTAGAGCTTGCAAAAAAAATGGCTGTCAAGATTATAGCAAAGAGTAGTTTTAATGAGAATGAAGGTACAACGATATCAGAGGAGCATGAAGAGATGGAAGAGGTATTAGTAAGTGGTATAGCTATGGATAAAAATCAGGCAAGAGTCTCACTTAGAGAAGTTTCAGATAGACCAGGTGTGGCAGCTGAAATTTTTACAAAACTCGCAGATGCTCAGGTTAATGTGGATATGATTATTCAAAATGCCAGCACAGATGGCACGACCAACCTCGGCTTTACAGTGCCCCAAAGTGAGCTAGGTAGTGCCAAAGGGGTAATAAAAGCTTTTGATCATGACATAGGAAGTGTTGATTTTGATGAAAATATCTGCAAGGTCTCAGTTGTTGGGGTAGGTATGAAGTCACATTCAGGTGTAGCATCTGCTGCATTTACGGCACTTGCAAAGGCAAGTATCAATATAGAGATGATATCTACATCAGAGATCAAAGTATCCATGGTAGTAGATGAAAAGTTTGGTGAGCTGGCAGTCAGAGTACTGCATGAAGCCTATCAGTTGGACGAATAGCCATAATGCAGGCAGTACTTAATTGGACACTTGAGGCTATCCGTGACGAGGATTCAGACTTCTCATGGATGGAAGAGTTTCGTTTTGACTGGACACCTCTAGTCAGATCTGCTATTGCAAAAATAATCGAGGGGCAAACGCTTCTTGTGGTTACTGATGACAAAAGAAAATGGTTTTCCCAATATATACGAAATGCAATTAATTGCCCCGAAAAAGGTCGTCCATTTATTCCTGTCTATGACTTGCAGTGTTGCTTTCCTAAGCTCCACACGATAAAAGATACACAAGAGATAGAGCTTATGGAGGATATGCTTGATATCTCCTTTTCGAATGGTTATTTCTTGTGGTATATTGGAGACAGTAACTATAACTATACGAAGCTTGCGTATAGAAATGATGAAAATTTTTTATGGGTCATGAATGATCAAGTTCCAAATAGTTTTCCATTTAGAGATAGTGACCCACTCTTGGATATAAAGCTTTTACAGCTATACAGACTCTTTGATAAAACAATGGAAGCTGTGTTGTATGGAGAGGTTGATTTAGACGAATGAGACTACATAGTCAAATTATCATTACTACTCATTTTGCGGAAACTATAGTAAAGCTACAGCAATTTGCTGTCAATGGTGAGAAATTTATCCCTATTGTCAGAGAGGGAAAGTTTCTAGTAGAAGATGTCAAATATGCAATTGAGAAAGCTTACTTAGCAAGTCAAGAAAGAACTATTATAATACTAGCGGCAGACAGCTTTAGTGAGATTGTGCAAAATAGACTTCTGAAGATTATTGAAGAGCCTCCAACGAATAAAGAATTTATCATAATGTTGCCGTCAAAAGCTATCTTGCTCCCTACCGTTAAATCTCGTCTGCCTATCGTAGTGCAGCATGAAGAGACCTCGATAAGAGAGCTAAGCCTAGATATGAAGAGCTTAGATATTCGCGCAGTCTATGATTTTGTACAGGAACATGCACGCAGCACCGCAGCAAAGACCAAAGAGCTTCTAGAGCAAATATCCACAGCTACTATTGCAAGTCGGCGTTTTAAAATTGATGAGAAAAGTCTCAACCTTATGAGAGATGCCATCAAAGTGTTGGATCGAGGATCACCACCTTCATTTGTACTGACTGCAGTATTATTAAAACTTTTAGCAAGAAAGAAAAGATAATACTGGAGCCCTTAAGCTATCATGTTTTTGATTTTTGGTATGCTTCTTGTTGAACCCGAACTATTTAAATAACTCAAGGTTAGATATATGAGAATCTATAGACTAGGCAATATTGAGGAAAAAGAGAAGCTACTCAAAGCATTGGGTGTGGAGAGTACTGGGATATCGATAATGTCCAAAAAGATGGAGCTTTTCTATTTTTATATATCAAATCTCAAGACTCCAGCAGTAAATATACTAAAACAGGATGCACTAAGTATAGGTGCAGAACTAGCAGTACCGAGCGGAGTAATAACTTGTGAGAAAGACAAGTTTGATTGCATACTTATAGGGAATAAAAAGCAAATAGAAATACTTTCCAAAAAAGAACTCACACAGCCATTTGGACTCAAGCAACTAGCAAAAGAACTCTATGTCTTTTTGGAGAGTAGAAAATTTCCTACTCAGATTATGGGCATTATTAATGCCAACGATGATAGCTTTTATGCAAAAAGTAGATTTCAGGCAGATGCTGCCATCATACAAATAGAGAAGATGATAGTTGATGGTGCAGATATCATAGATATAGGAGCAGTTTCTTCTCGTCCAGGGTCAGAGCCAGCAAATGAGCATATTGAGCTTGATCATATTCGCCCCATTTGTGATGTGATCAGTCGTGAAAAACTATATGAAAAAGTAAAATTTAGTATAGATAGCTACACTCCCTCGGTAGTGGAATACGCACTCAAAAATGGATTTACTATAATTAATGATATCACAGGTGCATCAGATAAAAAGATAATTCATCTAGCAGTGAAGTATAATGCAAAACTATGCATCATGCATATGCAGGGCAAGCCTGCAACTATGCAGTCAAGCCCTAGTTACAATAATGTTATTTTGGAGATAGATGAATTTTTTGAAGAGCGTATCAAAAAATGTGAAGCACTCGGTTTGAGAAAAGAGAGTATCATTCTTGATACAGGCATAGGGTTTGGCAAAAAGCTTGCCCATAATATAGAACTGGTAAAAAACCTTAGACATTTTGAGCGTTTTGGCTGTGAGATTTTACTAGGAGCAAGCATGAAGTCTATGATAGACGATATAGTTTCAACACCGATAGATGATAGACTGGCAGGTACGCTGGCTATTCACTTGAAAGCTATAGCCAATGGTGCTGACATTATAAGGTGTCATGATGTCAGATCACATAAACAAGCAATCACAATAGCAAAACATATTAACTAATATTATGCTAACATTAGTTTTGCTATAATCAACGCCAGTGAATGAAGGAGTAATGAAATGAATGACCATAATTTAGACGATCTTATCATCGGCGATCCATCGCCAGTAGGGAAAAAATCAAAAGGACTTCTGGCAATCATAGCACTCATAGTCATAGTGTTGCTTGCAGGAATACTTTTATCAAGAATGATCTTAGATTCAGATGATGATGGATCTTTGGCTACAGATCAAAATCAAACCGAATTTGTAAGTCCAGAGCTTATACCTACTGATGACACAAAAGCTCAAAAAAGAAGTGATGACTTGACTCCTATCGGCAAAGAGAAATTACCTACAGCATCTAAAAAAGTCAAAAAACCTACAAGGACAGTATCTAAAAAAGTAGTGAAAAAAATTATTAAGAATAGTGAACCAGTAAAGAAAAAAGTGACTACTGCAAAGACCACTACTAAAAAAGTAGCAACCAAGAAACCAGTAGCTGAAAAATCTAAGCCAAGCACACTGTTTCAAGATGGAAAGCGAACATACTTTATACAGATAGGTGCTTTCAATAGAGAGCCAAATTCAAGGTTTCTTAAAAAAATTGAAAATGCTGGATTGAAATATGTAGTTAATAAGAATGAAAAAACTAGACGCGTCAGAGTAGGTCCTTATGGCTCTTATTCAGAGGCGAAAGCGGCACTGACGGATGTGAACAGTTCTATTGGCATTATGGGGTTTGTTGTAGAGCAAAAATAATGATAAAAACTATTCTTTTTGACCAACTAACTCCAGTAGCACTTTATGGAGAGTTGCAAAAAATATTTATGGACGAGATAACCATGCTCTTTGAGAGTGTGGTAAATACTAGTGATGGTAACTTCAGCTTTATTGCTATTGGTGCTAGAGAGCAGATTAAGTATGAAGATAATCAGACACTTTATATAGATGAGAAAGGTGTTGAGCATCGGCTCAAAGAAGATCCATTTACATTTTTGCAGACATATTACCGCCAGATAGACAAAGCTAGATACAAGCAAATGGCAGAACAAGTAGGTTTTGGATACACGGATGGCTTCATAGGATATATGGGCTATGATATGGTTAAGGTATTTGAGCCGACACTGAAGTCCTGTATGGATGATCTAAGAGACACACTAAAAACTCCTGATCTTGATATGATGCGTCCAAAGCTTCTGATAGGCTTTTCTCACAAGAGTGCCAAGCTAACTATCATTGATCCAGATGACAGATACCTGGATATGGTAAATCAAGTAATGGGACTTCTAGATAAACCACACAACCCGCTTCCCATCAAGCCAGTAGTGCTGAAGGGAGAGGGCAAATTTTCTATCTCAAAAGAAAGATTTGAGCAGATTGTGCTGGAGGCAAAAGAGCATATCAGAGCAGGAGATGTATTTCAGATGCTTCCTTCCAATCGATATACGCAAATGGGTAACATTGACCCTCTAAGTTTCTATAGAGTACTAAGGTCTAAAAATCCATCCCCGTATCTATTCTTATTGGAGTTTGATGACTTCTCTATCTGCGGTTCCAGTCCAGAAGTGATGGTGCGGCTGACAGATGACGAGATACTGCTTCGCCCTATAGCAGGTACCAGAAAACGAGGTAAGACCAAGCAGAGAGACTACGAACTAGAGCAAGAGATGTTAAATGATCCTAAAGAGTGTGCTGAGCATTTGATGTTGATAGATTTGGGCCGTAATGATGTAGGCAGAGTAGCTAAAACGGGTAGCGTTACTGTCCCAGAGATGATGCGTGTAGAAAAATACTCTCATGTCATGCATATGGTATCTGATGTAGTTGCTGTGATAGATGAGGGCAAAGATATGTTTGATCTCTTTCGTGCTACATTTACAGCTGGTACAATGACAGGAGCCCCCAAGATTAAAGCGATGGAGCTTATAGCCAAATTTGAAGGCCTAAAGAGAGGCTTCTACTCTGGTGCTGTTGGCTATTTTTCCTTTACTGGAGACATGGACTCCGCCATAGCCATTCGCACTTCACTGATCCAGTCCGACCGTATCACGCTTCAAGCAGGTGCTGGAGTGGTAGCAGACTCTGTCCCAGAGCTGGAGTATCTTGAAGTGCAAAACAAACTTAATGCTTTGATGGTGACACTTAAGGATATGCAGAGGCTAGAGAGCCTATCATAGACAGATATAAATAACTTAGGATTTAGTTCCTCATATCTAACAAGCCCCACAAAAACTACTCTATAATATTTAAGATTAAAGCAATTAAAGGCGGAAACTCGTATCTTTGGATTTCATCAAGAGTAAAAGTGGCTGGAAAATACACTCAATTAGAAAGCCACCTTCTGGCATACAAGAAGAGACTAAAATAGCTACCATACCTTCTGAAAAAAAACAAATAAGGTTGGTTGATGATTCTATGCGTATATTTAATACTTCAGTAAAAGAAAAAAGTATGTCAAAAATGTTCAACCATATTTCTAATCTATGGCAAAAACAATCTAGCGTTGCTAAATTTGATGAAGCTTTTGGTACATTTTATCAACTAGAAAGTGGATTGATGGCGATTGAGAAATATTCTCCTCAGTTTCTAAATAAAGCATCAATTGATGAGAATGGTCTACTATTTTTAAGGGGTCAATACCTAACAAAGACAAATAAAATCTATTTTGAGCATAAGTATATATTTGAAGGACTAAATTGGAGATTGATAAGGTTTAAAATAAATGTCGAATAAGCTTAAAAGCATCCAAAGAGGTCTTTTAATAGTATGGGTTCTTTCTAAGAATAAGATAAATAGCATATAATATAAAAAGTACTAAAAGGAAAAAATGATGAGAATAGCTTTAATATTATATGTGCTATTTCTAATAAGTATTGCTGCTACAGCACAATCAAGCGATAAATAGATAGCTTTTAAAAACGATACAGGGTTAATAGGCTCGTAGGTAATTCAATCATTTTTCTAAGTGAAGATTGCCCAACATTAGGTTTCCCTACGGGCTTTATGAGGTTTCTCGTATGCTTCGTTAAACTTTTTTGGATTATCCAGATAGTCCTACAAAAGTTTGCCTTGCCTACAA
>JAAXPZ010000058.1 GCA_012329065.1 Sulfurovum sp.
ACAACAATGGTGATGGCTTGTTTGATGCTAATACTACCTACACCTATGATGCTAATGGGAATACGCTTACAGAGAGATATGACAACAATGGTGATGGCACAGCAAATGCGATTAGAACCTACACCTATGATGCTAATGGGAATATGCTTACGGCAAGACATGACAACAATGGTGATGGCACAGCAAATCGGATTTATACCTATACCTATGATGCTAATGGGAATAGGCTTACGGCAAGATATGACAGCAATGGTGATGGCACAGCAAATGTGATTGATACCTTCACCTATGATGCTAATGGGAATAGGCTTACGGCAAGATATGACAGCAATGGTGATGGCACAGCAAATGAGATTAGAACCTTCACCTATGATGCTAATGGGAATATGCTTACATATAGACATGACAACAATGGTGACGGCACAGCAAATGCGATTAGAACCTACACCTATGATGCTAATGGGAATAGGCTTACATATAGACATGACAACAATGGTGATGGCACAGCAAATCAGATTCATACCAACACCTATGATGCTAATGGGAATACGCTTACATATAGATATGACAGCAATGGTGATGGAGTAGCAGAAAGTATTTATACATATACTTGGATAGAGATATAGTACAAACACCTCCCGATATTTATAACTAGTCGGGAGTGTTTGAGACTCTAGGTCTAGCTTCCTACATAACAAAGCACCTATACCTATAGGTGCTACTCTTGTAAGCATAAATCCTAATAAATTCTTAACTTTGCACAATACATTGTATTTATATGCTATTATAACAGAAGAAGCCCAAAGCAACACTAAGCAAACACTTATCTGTTAGACTGCTATAAAAGACAAAAAGAGGCAAAAATGAAACAACATAAAGTTTTGATACTTGAAGATGACTTGGATCTAAGAGATACTCTTGAAGAAGCGCTAGTAGCTGAGGGCTTCAACACTGTGGCGACTGATAGCTCTGATACTGTTATTGACTTGACCTTTAATAACAGATTTGATCTATATCTTTTTGATGTCAATGTCATAGGGATGGATGGCTTTGAGCTACTGCATGCTCTGCGTGAAGCAGGAGATGAGACTCCTGCTATATTTTTGACCTCCAAGAAAAATCCACATGAAGTAGTAGAGGGCTTTAGTGTAGGTGCAAGTGATTATATGAAAAAACCATTTGATATGGATGAACTACTGGCACGCATCATGAGATTCCTACAAAAGAAAAAACAATATAGTATATCTGGCACTATCACATATCTGCCAGAGAGCTATGAGGTTGTAAATAACGAAAGAAAAGTTGCTCTCAAAGAAAAAGAAGCACTTATCTTGGAATATTTTTTGGAAAATAAAAACAAGCTAATCTCAAAAGATCAAATCCTTGAGAGTATATACAAAGATGAATATATCACAGATTCGACATTTAGAGGATATATAAATAGAATCAAAAATGCTATAGGCAAAGAACATTTGAGAAATATACGCGGACGGGGGTATATATTTGAAGCGGTATGAAAGAAATACTTTTTTACGATTTTTTATGCTCTTTATGGGTGCTTTTATACTCATGTATGCATTGATAGCAGTACTCTACTATCTACAGGAGAGAACTAGGCTATCCAAGGAGACTGAGCTTGAATCACACTTGTTATATATAGAATGTATGAGACTGCAAGCTGGACAGGATTGTAAAAATGTAAGTTTAAACACAAAACCAAAAATGAAGCCAGTGTATGACAATATCTTGTATGCTTTTTTTATCCTAATGCTTGTCATAATCCCCATGAGTTTACTTCTATCACTATTTTCAATCCGACCAGTAAGACAGGCAACATCAATGATCGATAGCTTCATAGCAAATATTGTGCATGATATCAATACTCCCATCAGTACTATTATGCTAAATGCCAAATCCCTCGTGAAAAAGCAAAATATCAAAGAGAGGGGATTGACTCGTATCATCTCATCAGCAGAACAGATGAATGATATGCAACACGATCTTATGGCATTAGCAAACGAAAACACAGATATCGATACACATGAAGTTGACCTAAGGAGTGTTATAGAGGAGATAGTGGATGATTTTGAAGCAAAACACACTAGGCAGCCTTTTGATGTCGACATAGGGCAGATCATACTTTATGCCAACAGTGTAGATGTTCGTAGAATCATACAAAATCTAATATCTAATGCAATTAAGTATAATAAGAGCAATAATATAATAAAATTGTATACTCAGAGTCATATTTTATTTATACAAGATAGTGGCAAAGGGATGAAAAATCCTGAAAAGGTATTTGATAGAAACTATCGTGAGTACGACTATATAGAGGGTAGTGGTATCGGACTGGGATCTGTTTTAGCTATGATAGAGAGAAACTCTATCGAGATAGAGGTTATCAGCGAGGTAGATGAAGGCACAACTGTAAGCCTTAATCTTAAAAAAGTAGTAGAAGAGGAGAATGGGTGATGATAAAGCAATTATTTATACTGATATCTTTAACTATCATAACCATAGCTGCACCTATGCCTGAAGCAAAGGCACTTTCCCTTTTTGCAAAAATCAAAAAAAGTGAATACAACTGGGTACTTGCTCAGTGGGAAAATGAGATGAGGATAAAAGTACGCAGCCGATCTTCTTCTAGGCGTCCCGTATGGGCAAAGAAGGATCAATGGAAATACCCATTTGACAAGAAAAAACATGACCCAGTAAGAGAAATACGCGATCCAAGCACAATCACGATTCCTCCAGTTGATCCTATTACGGTACCAGATATATAGGATGGTGAATATGAAATATTTTGTTCTATCAGTTATGCTGACGATTTTTAGCTTTTCTGCAGAGAATCATATATCTTTACAGTACACTTCGCTCAAATATAAAGATCATCCTCTCAATGATTTTATCTCTATATATGGAGTTGCTGAAGATAGATACTCTTTCATATCTGGAGGTCTAGACATAAGAGCTGGAATAACTGTGCTGGGCATACTCAAGAAAAGTGGTGATTTTGATCTTTTCCCTACTATTGAAAAAAGCAAGGCGTTGGTGCATAGCCTCTCTGTGGATTATTACCCAAGTCCAGAATTTATGTTGAGCTTAGGCAGACAGTCACTAGATATAAACCTTTTACGAGGTAGCTTTGATGGCATTATGGCAGTTGGAGATTTTGATGACTTTTCTCTAAAGACATTTTATTTCAAACGATATGCTGCACTATATCCTTATTATTACAAAAATGAAAAGCTAGACAAATTATATGGATTCAACCTCAACTACAATAAAGGTATTTTTGAGAGCGAAGTGAGTTATTTCTCCTACTATGATCACTGGGTAGATAATGTATATATAGCGATTCATCCTGATAATTTTTCATTTGGCGTTGAACATTTAGGCTTTCATTCCAAAGTATTGTCAGATGAAAAAGCCTATAAGCTATTTGCGGGCTATCGATATGATAATTTTTATCTCGAAGTTGGGCATTATCATGTATACGAGGGGAGACTACGAAACATCTATGCCCTTGGTGGAACAGAATTTAAAACCTTTAGGCTTCATGGATTTTTAGACCAGTTAGAGGCAAAAAATATATACGCAGATTTGCAGTACAAAGATGCCGATTTTTACGCCAAACTCCACTTAGGTTATACTAGCTTTGAGGATAAGATAGGTCAAGACTATAGTGGCAAGGAGATAGGTGTAACTCTCAGCAAACGATACAAAGACTTCGAGTTCTCTACTACAGTCTTGACACAAAAGAGTGACCAAGCAGGCAGTCTTGGTGAACGAAGTACTTGGGTACAAGCACATA
>JAAXPZ010000060.1 GCA_012329065.1 Sulfurovum sp.
AAGTATAGGTTTCAAAATGGTTACAAAAGGCAAGAGATCCTAAAATGAAGCTCCTTGATTCAAGGGTACGAGGTATCTTCATTTACCTATGCGGTAGACTTAAAGTATATTCCTTATCAAAATACCATAATGCATCACAAAAAGATTGAAGAACAATATAAGCATCGATGAGGCTCTTGATATCAAATGCTCTGCTCTTGTTCGCTCTTTATTGTTTGTTTTGTAGGCTATTACGAAGTGTATAATAGTGACAACAGTCAGCAGTAGAACCAAGATAAATTTTTTGGTGATGGCATCTGATATGGCAACTGAGCTATCAAAGAAGAGCATATCAAAAAGAGAATATTTCACAGCCAAAAGTATACCTGTAGAGAGCAGTACTATAAGTGCACCCAATTCAAACCAGCCAAATATAGGTCCTACATGGGGATAAACTTCTTTTTGTGCTTTTTTATCTCGTAGAGTGATGCCTAGTATAAACATAAATACCGATCCCCCCAGCCATGAAAAAGCAGCAATCATATGAAAATGAAATAAAAATGCTTCCAAATTTATCCTTTAATTATCTAGCTTAAGCACAGCCATAAATGCCTCTTGTGGGACCTGTACTTTACCTATGGATTTCATTCTTTTTTTGCCTGCTTTCTGCTTGTCTAGTAGTTTTCTTTTTCTGGTGATATCTCCACCATAACATTTGGCAGTCACATTTTTTCCCATAGATTTTACATTGGATCTAGCAATGATATTACTGCCGACACTTGCCTGAATCGCCACTTCAAATAATTGCCTAGGGATCAACTCTTTAAGTTGTGCCACAAAAGCAAGTCCTCTACTTCTAGTCTTCTCTTCAGGAACAATGATAGACAGTGAATCAACTATGTCTCCAGCTACTCGAATATCTAGCTTGACCAGCTTCCCAGACCTGAACCCTATAGGCTCATAATCAAAGCTGGCATATCCTTTGGTGATAGATTTGAGCTTGTCATAAAAATCCATGACGATCTCATTCATAGGGATATCATATTCTAACAACACTCTTGTCTCATTAAGGTAATCCATTTTGATCTGTATGCCGCGGCGATCATTGAGTAGCTTGATTAGATTACCAACATACTCCTGTGGTGTCAATATCGTAGCCTTGACATATGGCTCAAAGATGCTATCTATCTTCTGTGTTTCTGGTAATTCGCTCGGATTTTGTATTTCTACCTCTTCCCCATCTGTTTTTTTAACTTTGTACACAACTGTGGGTGCAGTAACAATAAGCTCAAGGTTAAACTCCCTCTCTAGCCGCTCTTTGATCACTTCCATATGTAACATTCCCAAGAATCCTGTTCTAAACCCAGAACCTAATGCCATGGAGCTTTCAGGCTCAAAACTAAGAGAAGAGTCGTTTAGTTTTAACTTATTAAGTGCATCTCGCAAATCTTCAAAACGGTCTGTCTCTATAGGATAAATTCCTGCAAAAACAAAAGGTTTTGCAGGCTCAAAGCCACCAACAGGCTCTGTGGTAGGATTCCTAGCGTCAGTAATCGTATCGCCTACTTGAAGCTTATCTACAGTTTTGAGCCCCATGACCACGATACCTATCTCTCCAGTGCGTATCTCATCAGTCTTGATGGGAGCAATTGGATTTGGATACATCAGACTGAGTACCTGATTTTCTTCTTTGGAACCCATGACTTTAAGCATCTGTCCTTTTTTGATACTACCATCAAATATTCTGACAAGTGCCAATGCCCCTAGATAATTATCAAACCAACTATCATATATCAAGGCTTTGGTTGGAGCGATACTATCTCCCACTGGTGCAGGAATCTTTTCTATAATTGTATCTATGAGTTCTTTTACACCTTCTCCTGTTTTTGCCGAAACTAGACTATGTTCTGTTGCGTCTATCCCAATCGCTTCTTCTAGCTCGCCAAGTACTCTGTCTGGGTCTGCAGCAGGAAGATCAATCTTGTTGACCACAGGGAGTAACTCTAAATCATTTTCTATGGCAATATAGACATTGGCTATAGTCTGAGCCTCAACTCCTTGAGCCGCATCCACAATCAGCAGTGCGCCATCACTAGATGCCAGTGATCTACTAACCTCATATGAAAAATCTACATGACCTGGAGTATCTATGAGATTGAGAATATAATACTCTTCATCTTTGCTATAGTCTAGCCTGACTGACTGAGCTTTGATCGTAATGCCTCGCTCTTTCTCGATATCCATTGTATCCATGACCTGCGCTGACATCTGCCTGTCAGAGACTGCACCACACTCTTGTATGATACGATCTGCTAGTGTAGATTTTCCATGATCGATATGAGCAATGATTGAGAAATTGCGTATATTTTTCTGTGGTACTTTATCTGCCATCTATTTCCTTGATAGTGGACAGATATTCAATCTGCCCCTACATTATTTTTATCCTAAATCTATGAGTGTAGCACGAATAGCGAATTGACGCTCTCGTTATTTTGTACTCTTCTTATTACCTCTCCAAGCATAGATGCTGTAGAGAGCACTTTGACTTTCGGGCTCATTTTTTTGAGTGGTATTGTGTTGGCAACTACTAGCTCATCAAGCTCACCCTCTTCTATACGCTCATATGCTGGCCCAGAAAGCACTGGGTGCGTACAGCATGCCATCACAGAAGTGGCACCAAGATTTCTGAGTGCTTTTGCACCTTTCATCATAGTTCCAGCTGTATCTATCATGTCGTCGATCAAGATTATATCTTTGCCCTCTACATCACCAATAACATTCATCACCTCTGCTTCATTTGCCTTTTCTCTTCGCTTGTCGATGATGACCATATCAAGCTCTAGTTCTTTGGCAAAATATCTAGCTCTGGCGACCCCACCTACATCTGGAGAAGCTATGACAGGATTAGGGAAGTTTTTGGCTCTTATATAGTCCATAAAGAGGATCGCTCCATAAAGATTGTCAACAGGTATATCAAAAAATCCTTGAATCTGAGATGCATGAAGATCAACAGTTACCATTCTAGTAATGCCAGCTGTCTCCATCATGTTAGCAACTAGCTTGGCAGTAATAGGCACTCTAGGAGCTGCCTTTCTATCCTGTCTGGCATAGCCATAATAAGGTACTACAGCGGTGATAGATTTAGCTGACGATCGCTTCAACGCATCTGTCATAATCAGCAACTCCATCAAGTTATCATTTGCAGGTGCACATGTGGGTTGGACGATAAATACATCTTTTCCTCTAACACTCTCAGAAATCTGAACAGATATCTCTCCATCAGAGAACCGCTTGATAGTCACTGCAGAGAGTGGCATCTCTAGATATCTGGCTACCTCATTAGATAGTGCTCCATTTGCCGTGCCTGAAAAAAGCATATAATTACCCATCTACACCTACCTTATTATTGTAAAGTATGGCATTTTACAGTATTGTTGATAAAAAAGCGGTGATTAAAACCTTATTGAAGTTGTTAATGATTAAACTGTCATCATCAAAAGACGAGCACAGCATATGATACGAAAAGTTTTTAAGAAAAACAGAGACAGACCACAAGGAAAGATAGATAGATTTATAGAGAAGTATAATCTTCCCAGAGAATATCTTTCCATCAACCGTAAATCAATCTCCAGAGGCATATGGATTGGTCTGTTTTGGGGCTTTATTCCTATGCCGTTTCAGATGGTTGGAGTAATGGCATTAACACCATTTTTCAAATTCAATGTCCCTATAGCCATGGCAATGGTCTGGCTCTCCAATCCCTTCACTATGCCATTTATGTACTATGCAGAATATCTCACAGGAAATCTGATACTTGGCTGGGAGCACACAAAACATATAGAGCTCACCATGCAGTGGTTTAAGACAAATTGGGACCATATTGTTGTGCCACTATATGTTGGTGCTGCATTCTACTCTGTTGTAGTCTCAACACTGATTTATTTCTTGATCAACTGGCTATGGATTCGCTCAGTAAAAGAAGAACAAAAAAATAGAATCAATAAACCCACAAAAGAGAATCGATAGAGCATACTATTTATAGTTCTTATTTTTTCTAATGACAACTATATTTTTTTCATTATCTCCTATATATTTGCATCCGTGAATCTTGCACAATACTTTAAATGTCTGGGATCTGAAAAAAAACTATGTGAGTAGGGTCTTGATGATAGTACCACCTTTTAAATATATCTGAATTGTTGGGATGAAATTGTGTCTGTATTGCCAGATATCCATGCTGTTCTAGTCTCGAAAGTAGTCTAACGAAGACTTCATCTGGTCTATGTAAATGCTCAAATACTTCTGTAGACACAATAAGTTCATATTTTTTACTATCATATGTTGTATTGGGGTGGTATAGGGGGTCATAGTAGGTAGATTTTATATTCATATTATTTAACATATTGACCAACAGTGTACTTTTTCCACAACCAAAATCTAGTGCTGACTCTGGACTGCCCACCAGAGGCAATACAAAATCCAAAAATCTCTGATAATAGGCTTTGTAGCTCTCACTGCCCTCGTCATTATCGTGCAAATCATAACGAGCCTTCTGCTTCTCTATCGATGAATAATTTTCTAGAGATTTAAAAATATATTCACAGCCCAGACAATAATAATAGACTATACTTGTTGTTTCATCTGTAAAATATTTTGTCTTTTGACTACAAATATGACAGTCCACCGCTAAAGCTTGTTACTTGAGAACTAATTCATAGTCACCCAAGGGCAACACTTCTCCGATAATAGAACTATAACTATAGCCCTCATCAACAAGTCGCATCCTAAGGTCATCTGCATCTTCTGGAGCCACTGCCATGAGAAGTCCTCCAGAAGTTTGTGCATCGTAGAACAAAATATCATCTTTATCAGAAACCGCGACATTTGTCTTAGGTTTTAGATAAGATTTATTTTTGTGAGACCCTCCTGGTATAACACCCTGCTCTGCCATGATGAATGCATTGGGTAAAATAGGAATAGCATCATAGTCAAAACTTAGCGTAAAGTTTCCAGCACTCATCTCACAAGCATGTCCTGCCAAGCCAAAGCCAGTGATATCAGTGCAAGCATGTACCTCATAATCCCTCATCACTTGTGAAGCTTTCTGGTTGAGTTGAGCCATTATTGTCGCTATTTGTACTATCTCATTGTTCTCTAGCATATCCGCTTTGATGGCAGTAGTCAGCACTCCCATGCCTAGTGGCTTAGTCAAAATGAGTAGATCCCCTTCTCTTGGAGTATTGTTGCGATATATTCTCGCTGGATGAACCATGCCTGTCACACTCAGCCCATAAAGCATCTCAAGTGCACCCACAGTATGACCACCCGCTATCACTCCGCCACACTCGGCTATCTTGTTTTGCCCACCTGCAAGTATCTCATCTAGGATTTTATTGCTTAGATTACAGTTATCAAAACAAACCACATTCATAGCAGTCAGCACATCAGCACCCATAGCAAAGATATCACTAAGGCTATTGGCAGCAGCTATCTGTCCATACAGGTATGGATCATCTACTACAGGAGTGATGAAATCTACAGTCTGCACTATCGCTCTGTGCTCATCTATTTGATAAACAGTAGCATCTTCGCTACCCTCTATACCCACTATCAAGTTCTCATCACTGCAATCGAGCTTGCCTATGATATTGTCTAGCTCACCCGGAGCCAATTTGGCAGCTCAGCCCGCAGCTCTAACAAACTTGGTCAGTTTTGCATTGTTGTTCATATATTTTCTCCTAAGAAAAATTAACTTAATTTGGAAAATGACAGATTATGTAATGCGGAAAGGAATTTCGTATCACCAATTGTCTGCTCTATCCAAGAGTCTATTCGAAATCTAAGTGAATAATGATACTATAAATTTATTAAAGAAAAAGGCAACAGTAGATTATTTCTTCTGCTGCCAAAGAGTTTTTATTGCTGTGTTTTGCTCTCTTTAGTAGTCTCGTTTTTGGGAGTCTGTGCTGTGTCTGCACTCTGATTTTGAGTTGCTTGTTTTTTCATGCCTTCGTCCGTTTTTGAGCCACCATCACAAGCAATAAAAAATATTGCTGATAGAGCCAATGCCGATTTTAAAAGTATGCTTTTCATAGAATTTTCCTTTCGTGTGATACAATTAATATCATCCCCATAGGATGAAACCTCACCCTTAAGTATAATTTAAAAGTATTACTTTACTATTAGCAGCATTTTTGCTTCATAGTAAAGGGCACCTCTAAAGCTTCATCAGATATAATAAATCATAAAATATCCAAAAGCCGTGTGCTTTAAACAAAAAGGAACTTCATGAATGTTTTAAGAGACCTTCCCAAAATTGATAAATTTGTTACTCTTCCTGCCTTTTTTGGACTCAGTAATACTCTATTAACCCGTATCGCCAAAGACCAAATAGAGGCTTTGAGAATTCGTATTCTCTCCAATAAAACTACTCAGATAGACCATGAGTCTCTCATCCAAGAGGTACTAGATAGCTATCATACACTACTAGCACCCTCGCTAAAACCCCTCATTAATGCTACGGGGGTGATTTTGCATACCAATATGGGCAGAAGTCTAATAGACCCAGAGATATTAGATAGAGCTTCAAGAGTACTATGCAACTACTCCAATCTAGAGTATAACCAATCCAAAGGATGTAGAGGTGAGAGATATGAGCATGTTAGTAAACACTTAAGAGCTCTGCTTGGTGTTGAGGATGTGCTCGTAGTCAACAATAATGCATCTGCTGTGTTTTTAGTACTAAATACTTTCGCAAAAGGCAAAGAAGTAGTAGTAAGCCGTGGTGAGCTAGTGGAGATAGGTGGTAGCTTCAGGATACCAGAGGTGATGAGCCAAAGTGGAGCTATCTTGCATGAAGTGGGGGCTACCAACAAGACCAAAGCTTCTGACTATGCCAATGCTATCAATGAAAATACCGCCATCCTTATGAAAGTACACCGATCCAACTTTACAATAGAGGGCTTTAGTAGCGAAACAGAATATGCCGACATCAAAACACTCTCCAAGGAACATAAGCTAATCGACTATTACGATTTAGGCAGTGGATATATCCCCACCCTGCCTTACAATTTAAGTAATGATGAACACCCTATATCTAAGGTTTTGGAGGATGAGCCTAATCTCATTAGCTTTTCTGGCGATAAGCTCTTTGGCTCTGTACAGGCTGGTATCATAGCTGGTAAAAAAGGGTTGATAGACGAACTCAAAAAGAATCAACTGCTACGAATGCTAAGAGTGGATAAAATAACACTGAGTATTCTCGAAGAAACCATCAAAGCTTATCTAGAAGAAAGATATGATCTTATCCCTACACTCAAGCTTCTTTTCACTGATACTGATGAGCTTCAAGATAGGGCTGAGATGATGAGAAAAGAGATAGGCAGCGAAATATCTGATGTCATCAAGACAAGTACGGTCATGGGTGGTGGAACACTGCCCAACAAAGAGTTTCCTACTATCGCCTTACATATTCATGGTAAAGCTACAAAATTAGAGAGGTATTTTAGGGCTAGGGATATCATCGGTCGTATTGAGAGAGATATGTTCCTGATAGATCTTAGAGCTCTGGAATCAAAGTATGACCAGCAGATAATAACTGCTGCCAAGGAGTTTTTATCATGAGACATATTATCATAGGTACAGCTGGACATGTAGACCATGGCAAGACTGCACTCATCAAGGCTCTCACAGGCTTTGAGGGTGACAGTACTGAAGAAGAACGCAGAAGAGGTATTACTATAAACCTAAGCTTCAGTAGTCTGAAAAACTCTGATACCAACATTGCCTTTATCGATGTTCCAGGGCATGAAAAGTTAATCAAAAACATGATTTCTGGTGCTTTCGGGTTTGATGCCAGCCTGTTAGCAATAGATGCTACTGAGGGCATCATGCCACAAACTGCTGAGCACATACAGATATTATCTTTGGTAGGAGTGTCCAATATCATCATTGCCTTGACCAAAAGTGACTTGGTAGATGACAGTATTGTAGAAAAAAGAAAAGAAGAACTAACAAAATATATCGAGAGCTTCAAGAGACTTAAACTAATAGATATCCTCCCTACTAGCATCTATGATGAAAATAGTATCGAGGAACTAAGGTCAGCTCTTTTTGCTCTACCAGAGATAAAACGAAGAGAAGATGGACTTTTTCGTTACTATATCGACCGAAGCTTTTCTATATCGGGTGCTGGAGCTGTAGTTACTGGTACTGTACTTGATGGAGAGATAAAAGTAGGTGACAAGGTCACTGTCGCAGAATATGGCAAAGAGATACAGATAAGAAATATCCAAGTACACGATCAAGACTGCGAAATAGCCACTGCCTCACAAAGAGCAGCCCTAAATCTACAAAGCCCAAAGATGGCACTAAAGAAGGGCTTACTCCTCACTCGTAAAGGTTTCTTGAGAGGTTTTCACTCCATTGATATATGGGTACAATCAATAGCGGGTCATGAGATACGACATGACACAACTGTGCAATTTTTCATAGGAACCAAGCAGATCGAAGCAAAAATACTACTTTATGGCGAGAGGGAAAGTATAGAGCAAGGCTTTGCCAAGCTTAGATTCAAAGAGAAAACCTATTTGGTTTTTGATGAGCCTTTTGTATTAAGTCTTTCTGGCAGAGTTACAGCTGGAGGTCGAGTTGTAAATCCTATAGATGACCCCATAAAAAAACGACTCAAGCTTCCACTACTAAAAACACTCAAAGATAAAAACTTCAAGCAAGCCTTTCAACTGCTCGTATCTACCCACAAGAGAGGCTTTGGTCTCATCTCTTCTAACCAACGATTTGGGCTCAACCATGATGAAGCACTTATTATTGCCAAAGAGCTAGATGATGTGTTTGTAGATGAAAAAGGACTTGTTGTTTACCCAATACAAGTCATGGGTGAACTTCATGATAGTATTTTAGATATCTATATAAAAAACCAATACGCCCTGCTCTCTGCCAAGTCAATATCCCTCAAAACTAGATGGGCAAGTGAGTCTTTGGTTGAGCATATATTACAAAATATGGTGAAGGAGGATATTTTAAAATATGAGAATGGTGTATATAAAAATGCCAATATTGTTATCAATGATATTTCTACTCTTATATTAAATAATATCTATGATATATTGGACTCTGGTGGCATTATGCCTGATGCTCCATACAACATCTATGACAGCTTGGACTTGGATAGAAAGATGGGAGATGATGCACTCAAAAAACTTACTAAATCTCGAAAAGTTATCAGACTAGCACATAACCTTTTTGTCAGCTATGAAAGCTTGAGTTCTCTTATGAGCAAGCTCAAACAGATCATAAGAAATGAAGGCTATGTCGAGCTTGCTAACTTCAAGCAACACTTTCCTGAACTCAGCCGAAAATATCTCATAGCATATCTCGAATACCTAGACAGACAGAGCGGAATTAAAAAAGATGGCAACAGAAGGAGTATGTAGCATGAGCTTGAATACCACTATAGACGACACTCTGCTAGAAGATGCTCTGCTACTAATAGAACAGAACTTCTACTTTCTTCATGCTGGTGAGTTTTTTGATGCAGTATCTAGGGAGACCGACCTAAGTCAACACTATAGCCCTCATATATACAAAGAATTTGAAAATACAACTGCTTATATATTTAATCCATCTATCATACAAGAGATTATGAAAGACGCACATCAGACACCTGCCAATCAGCCTACTCTATTTGAATATTTTGTAGAGTTCAATGCTATTAGAGGAATATGTATGGCAATGATAGAGGCTATTAGACTAGAGAGTCCTTTTCGCAACTACATGAAACAAAAGCTTGGCGGGAGGTTTGAAGACTTTATAGATATCGTATCCTTCGTACGCAATGTGCTGTCGCATAATATACATGCAGAGATACGCTTGGATGAAAAGGACTTCAAAGGCACTAGAGAACGAATAATCCGTATGAGAAGGGATCCAAATATCCATTTTACTTTTGATTATGCAAATGATTTACCAGAGATAGCTACTTCTGTAGAAGGGTATGGATTTACCTGCTCTGTAGATTTTGCATCACTCAATGTTTACATGCCTTTTTTGGACACAATTCCACAATGGGAGCTGATGAAGCTAGGAGAACTATGTTTCAATTTTACAATAGGCTATAAGCTATCTTCGCAATAAACACTGTTTCTAACGATTATTAAGTTGCCTTTTATCTTAAATGGACTATATTTACTTTTTAAAATCACTCTCGGGGTGTCATATTTGGCTGAGAAGTTAACCCGTTGAACTTGAACTAGACAACACTAGCGTAAGGAAGAGATTTATTGCTTATTTTACATAATCCCATAATTCTCTTTTTTATTCTTATTAATTTTTTAAGGCAATAATAATGAGTACAATAAATCCACAAGAACTATTAAAATCTATGAGAGATTCCAATCCGCTAGTGCAGTGTATCACAAACTATGTAGCTATGAATATCGCTGCCAATACTATGCTGGCAGCTGGTGCATCTCCTGCTATGGTGCACACTCCAGAGGAGTCTGGTGAGTTTGCTGCTATTGCTGGTGCATTGACGGTAAACATAGGCACACTATCGCCTATATGGGTAGATGGCATGAAAAATGCCATAAATGCCACCAAAAGTGCTGGCAAGCCTTGGGTTCTAGATCCTGTAGCACATTTCGCTACGCCTTATCGATCTTCTGTGGCAAAGGAATTGATGTCTATGAACCCAACCGTGCTGCGTGGTAATGCCTCGGAGATTATGGCATTGGCAGGTGAGCAATCATCGGGTCAGGGAGTAGATACTGGAGACAGTGTCAGTTCAGCAGAAAATGCTGCTACAATACTGTCAAATAGGCATGATGGAGTGGTCGTAATCACAGGTGAAGTAGATTTTGTCACAGATGGCTCGCGGATAGCTCGTGTGAGTGGTGGTTCAGCATTCATGTCTCAGATTACAGCAATGGGATGCTCTCTGACTTGTCTTATGGGTGCATTTTTGGCTACAGAAGATGACGCCTTTGCTGCTAGCATAGGGGCTTTGGCACTGTTTGCTGAAGCAGGATCCTTGGCAAACGAGACAGCTACAGGTCCTGGATCATTTTCATGGCAATTTTTAGATCAGTTAGCAGCGATTCAACCCAAAGATATAGATATATCACGAGTTACTATCGGATAAAAAGATAAGAGAGGTACATTTATGATTTCTACAGCCCTTAGCATAGCTGGCTCAGACCCATCGGGTGGTGCTGGCATACAAGCTGACCTAAAAACATTTTCTGCAAATGGTGTGTATGGGATGTCTGCTATCACTGCATTGACTGCCCAGAATACAAAAGGTGTCAATAGTATACATTTGGTTCCGCCATCTTTTGTATTTGAACAAATTAAAGCTATATTTGATGATATCCGAGTAGATGCTATAAAAATAGGCATGATAGCCAATGCAAGCATAGCAAATGCAGTAGCAGATGCCTTGCAAGATCATAGAAATATCCCCATAGTGCTAGACCCAGTTATGATAGCAAAAGGTGGACATTCATTGTTAGAAGATGATGCAGTTATTGCCTTGAAAGAACGCTTATTGCCATTAGCAGATGTATTGACTCCCAATTTGGCAGAAGCCGCTAGTTTACTAGGAGAAAAAATCGCAAGCACGAGAGCAGAGATAGAAAAGCAAGGCAAGACATTGTTGGCATTTGGCTCCAAATCTATACTTATGAAAGGGGGGCACTTAGATAGTGAAGATAGCCCTGATCTGCTAATAACAAAAAGCGACTCTATATGGCTTGAAGCCAGTCGCATAGATACTAAAAATACACATGGCACAGGATGCACTCTCTCTTCTGCCATCACAGCAGAGATTGCCAAAGGAAGCACATATGAAGTTGCAGTCAAAAATGCCAAACTATATGTGCTAGATGTCATATCAGGAGCAGATAGCTTACATATAGGCTCAGGACATGGACCAACTCACCACTTTCATTCATTGTGGTCAAATCAATTTTAAAATAAGGATTTTACATGCGAATTACAACACTTTTGATGACTCTAATGCTTGCAGTATCGGTAAATGCTGGAGATAAATTTACTGTTATACTGGACTGGTTTATCAATCCAGATCACGGGCCCATTATAATAGCCCAAGAAAATGGATATTTCTCAGAAGCAGGATTGGATGTGAACATTATAGCTCCTGCAGATCCGTCAGATCCACCAAAGATGGTGGCAGCTGGCAAGGCAGATCTAGCAGTGTCATATCAGCCACAGCTACATATGCAGACAGCAGAAGGTATGCCTTTGACTCGTGTAGGAACCTTAATAGGTACTCCTCTAAACTGTCTTTTAGTTCTAAAAGATGGGCCTATCAAAAAAATATCTGACCTCAAAGGCAAAAAAGTAGGTTTTTCTGTAGCTGGTGTAGATGAGGCTGTGCTAAAACAGATGCTAAAACACAATGGTATAAAGATGAGCGACATCACTCTAGTCAATGTCAATTGGTCACTATCTCCATCTCTAATGAGTAAACAAGTTGATGCAGTCATAGGAGCATTTCGTAACTTTGAACTCAATCAAATGGAAATCGAAGGTGTTCCTGGGAAGTGTTTTTATCCAGAACAAGAGGGGCTACCAGCATATGATGAGCTAATATATGTTGCTAATCCTGAGAAGATGAATAAAGACAAAGTCAAACGATTCCTAATGGCAACTGAAAAAGCAGTGCAGTTCATCGTCAACGAACCCGAGAAAAGCTGGAAAATATTTTCCGAGACTTCAAAAGAGCTACAAGATAAACTAAATGCCAAAGCATGGGTAGACACACTGCCTCGTTTTTCTATGAGACCATCAGCTCTAGACCATGGACGATATGTTCGTTTTGAGAAATTTTTGCATACTGCTGGACTCATAAAAAAGATAAGACCAGTATCAGATATCGCTGTGGACTTGGGTGCACAATAGTGTCGAGCTACGGCAAAGCATTTACACTATGGCGTGAATCTGCAAAACGAAAAGAAGGAGATGCTTGGTCTGCCTATACACATCACAGTTTTGTAGAAAGCTTGCGTGATGGCAGTCTACCTCGTGAGGCTTATGTACACTATCTGATACAGGATTATGTTTTTTTAGTGCATTTTTCTCGTGCTTGGGCTCTGGCCGTAGTCAAGTCTGAGACACTTTCTGAGATGAAATTAGCAAGCACTACAGTAAATTCACTGGTAAATCTGGAAATGCAACACCATGTTGATATCTGTGCCAAATACGGAATAAGTGAGCAGGAGCTATTCTCTGCTACAGAAGAGCCAGAAAACTTATCTTATACTCGCTATGTGCTAGATGCGGGACTGTCTGGTGACCTAGTAGACTTGCTGGCAGCTTTAGCCCCATGTATTTTTGGTTATGGTGAGATTGGTAAACGATTGGCAGATAATTTATCTCCTGACAATCCTTATGCAGAGTGGATCAAAACTTATGCGAGTGATGAGTACCAACAAGTATGCAATGAAGCTGGTCAGTTGATTGATGAAGCACTAGAGCGTCGCATAGGTTCTGATTTTCAAGCCTCACCACGATGGGAGCGTTTGACAGATAGGTTTGTCATGGCTGCCAAGCTGGAGGCAGGCTTTTGGAGCATGTCCTTGAGGACATGAAAACTCATCAATGAGTACTTCTGTGGGAATTCACATAAAAGGCTCCGCCTCTATAGCAGGTAAACAACTTTTTGAGCCACTTAATATGCACATTAAAGCTGGACAATGGTCTTGTCTGCTAGGACCGTCTGGAGTAGGCAAGAGCACTCTACTCTATCTGCTCTCTGATTTGGCTAGTCATGTGAATTTTGATGGCACTATTGTCGCAGATGACGGCCTGCCACTGGCAGGCCGCATATCCTACATGGCACAAACTGATCTGCTCATGCCATGGCTGAGTATACTGGATAATACCTTGATAGGACAACGCCTACGCGGAGATAAGCCAGATATAGACAAAGCGGAAAAATTACTGGCTGGACTAGGGTTAAGCGAACATAGCAAACACCATCCTTCACAGCTATCGGGTGGACAGAGACAGCGTGTTGCTCTGGCTCGTACCCTGATGGAAGAGAAGGAAATAGTGTTGCTAGATGAGCCTTTTTCTGCATTGGATGCACGCACAAGAGCTGATATGCAAGAGTTATCAGCACAGTGGTTAGAGGGTAAAACTGTACTTCATGTCACTCATGACCCAGCTGAAGCCGCTCGACTAGGTGAGCAGATATTTCTACTAAGTGAGAGTGGCTTGAGGCAAATGGAAGTACCAACAGGTGCTATCGTGCGTCCAGTAGATGATCCTGATACTTTGGCTTGTCAAGGGCAACTATTGAAGATATTAAGAGAGGTAGACTCATGAAGTATTTTTTTCGCATATTGATATCTGCTCTACTGATAATCCTAGCCTGGCAGGCACTGGTGACTTTTGCTGATCTTCCACACTTCATCTTACCTAGCCCATTCAAGGTAGTAGATACACTATGGGAACTTAGAGAACTCATCGCTTCTCATGCCTTGGTAACCGCTATAGAGATTTTACTAGGGTTGCTTATCGGTACAGTGCTAGGTGGGTTGACTGCTATTTGGCTGGCACGATCCAAGATTGCTAGATACTTGGTTAAACCTGTTTTAGTGTTGACCCAAGCACTTCCTGTGTTTGCACTAGCACCACTGTTTACGCTGTGGCTTGGCTATGGAATGGAATCTAAAATCTTAGTGGCAGTTTTGATAATTTATTTTCCTGTGGCTTCAGCTTTTTTTGATGGCTTGATGCAAACTCCAAAAGGTTGGCTTGATTTAGGCAAAGTAATGGGTGCAGCCCCAAGGCAACTCCAATGGCGTATACAAATCCCAGCAGCCTTGCCAAGCTTTGCATCTGGCTTGAGATTGGCTGCGGTATATGCTCCTATAGGGGCGATTATAGGAGAGTGGGTAGGAGCATCTGAAGGACTAGGATATTTGATGCTCCTAGCCAACGGGCGTGCCAAAATAGACTTGATGTTTGCAGCTTTGCTTGTATTGGCAGTAATGACTCTACTGCTACATTACGCAGTAGGTAAATTCTGTGATGTTTTAGTTAAAAAATACAAACAATGATTTAGAGCTATTTTATGATTTCAGCTAGCCACTTCTTAGCTTTTTTCACTGTATCAAATTTCTGTGATTTAGCCACCTGCATCTCACTCTCATAAAACCTTACTCTAATACCGTCTTGCACTTCGTCTATCTTGATGCGGGTAACTCTATCCATATTTAGATAAACTCTCTCATTTAGCTCTATAAACATTTTAAACCCTTTAAATTAGTTTTGTACCGTAATACTATCATTATATTAGGCGGATTCGCATTTCTAACGAACACCCTGAACCACAATTCTAGCATCAATTCCTGAAAGTGCTTCAAATACCTCATAGGGTGTTTCCACTCCAAACACTTTCGTGGTCTCCTAGGCGTTCTCTATTGTTTGCTACTTCTGGATGCTCATCTATATCCATTCTATCAGGTATACCGATATGTTTCCCTAGTCCATGATTGCGTTTACTATAGGTTTTGCCTGTATGTCTGACCTTACCTTTATTTCGTAGTATTTCTTTGGAAACGCTACCTTGTGGGCGTCCTAATGCTTTTGCAATAGCATTGATTGATGTGTCTTTTTTTACCCCTTAACTTTAGTAGTTGATTGTTTTTGGGTATCTTAGTCTTGTTGACTTAAATACAGCAATCAATTTTTAGTCAAGGTATTCGCTTGGTATGCGAATCCGCCTATTTTAAGCTTAAAGTATTCCGAATAAAGGGACGCTACCCTTTAACTTTATTCCTCAGTAAAAACAAAGCCTTATACTTTAAAAGCTACCTAACAAAACACTCCAGCGAACAGTCAAACGCGTCACTTTTTTCGCTTACGCAAAAAAACTGCCACATTTGACTGTTCGCTGAGTTCAATCGTTAGCTCCCATAAAAACTTTCAAGACTTGACAAAATAGTATAATTAAAGTATACTTTTTATACTTAGCATAAAAGGATTTGTGTGAAATTTGAGTATGACGAAAAGAAAAGTCGAACCAACAAAGAGAAACACAACATAGATTTTGTAGAAGCCCAAAAACTTTGGCAAGATGAAGATGCCATTGTTGTTCCTGCTAATATTGTTGATAATGAAGTTCGGTATGCTCTCATCTCAAAGATACTTACTAAATGCTTTGTCGTAATATTTACCATAAAAGAAGACACAAACAGAATTATTAGTGTCCGAAGATGTAGAAAAAATGAGGAGAAAAATTATGAAAACAATAACAGCTAAAGAGTTTGATGAAAAGTTTGATAATGGTGAAGATATAAGTGAATACCTTGATTACTCAAAAGCAACAAAACCTAATGCTCTAAAAACAGATACAAAGAAAGTAAATGTAGATTTTCCACAATGGGTAATAGAATCATTAGATAAAGAAGCAAAAAAGATAGGTGTTACAAGACAATCAATCATTAAGGTCTGGATAGCAGAAAGACTTAAGGAAGAGTCTGGACACTTACAGGTAAGTTAACAAAACAGAGTAGCCAATAAATTACCTAGCGGAAATTTATTGGCTATCTTAAGTCTCAATATTAAAAATCATCAAGTTGGTTTCGAATATTTCTATCTTCATGTTTAAATCCTTCTGTGTACAATTTTATCTAAATTGACACAGAATTATTTACACTCCCGATTTTACTACTATGCTGCTATGCTATCACTTTTACATCTTGAACTAGGCGACCATAATGTGGTGGAACTGGACAGGTAATTATGCTTAATTTGCATAAATAGTCAATACCAAAATATACTCTTTGTATCTATACATACATCAACAGACTCTCCTGGGTATAGCCTGTATCTATGCATTTTTCGTAGTGGGATTGTCGTTCTTAGTAACACTTCTGCTATCAGCACCTCCACATGTATATGTTCTCCATTTTTATCAATTTGAAGTGTTTTGACGATGCCAGACAATGGTGATTTCTCTATGGATACTCTATCATTTTTTTGATAAACTCTTATCTTGTCTGAACTCAACATTCCCACAGCATTTGAATCTTTTGCTTTGCATTTGAAAATCTTCAATCTTTGACCATCAGCAAATATCTTTTCACAATTTCCACTACTATCTGTCCTCCAAGGACCAAAGAGCAAATTTACCACTCCACTGTCTACAATCTCACCCTTAAATAGTGTAATTTTCCTATCACATGCGAGATTGAGCCAATTATGGTCATGGCTTGAAATCATAAGTGTTGTATTCCACTTTTCTTTTGCCAAGAAAGTAGCCTCTTTGATGAGCTGAGCTGAACCTACATCCACACCAGATGTAGGTTCATCCAATATGAGAACTTTTGGTTTGAGTATCAGCCTAGCAGCCAAAGCAACCCTTTGACTCTCGCCTCCTGAAAGCCTACTCCATGGTCTAGGAGCAAAATTTTTAAAAAGTCCCACCAGATTCAATGCCTCATAAACTCTCTCTTCTAGATTTACTATATCTCCTCTGACTTTCAGTCCATATGCAACATTTTCAAAAACAGATCTTTTGAGTAAATATGGATTTTGGGGAAGCATTACTATACCTCTTTTGGTCTCCATACTTAGTTTTTTGCTCTCTATTCCATCATAAAAAACTTTGCCTTCTGTTGGAGTATCAACAAAAGAAAGAATATTAAATAGGGTTGATTTTCCACTTCCATTAGAACCAAAAAAACCTATAATCTTGCCATCATCAATAGATAGATCTTCTATGCGAAGTACACCCCTGCCGTTATATCGCTTCTCTATCTTTTCCAGTCTAAACAACTCACTCATCTCATCCATCCTCTTTTTAAAGCTGATAGAGATATGTTAACCATAAGTGCAATAATAAACAAAACCATTCCAAGGGCTATGCCTGTAGTAAACTCTCCCTTTCCTGTCTCTAGAGCTATAGCTGTGGTTATAGTTCTAGTGTGATATTTGATATTGCCACCTACCATCATAGAGATTCCTATCTCTGTAACTATTCTGCCGTAGGCAGCAACTGCAGCTGTCATTAAACCAAATTTAACCTCACTTAGTGTTGTCAAAAGTACCTGCTTTTGCGTAGCTCCTAAGCCGATCAAAGTAGGATAAAGTCTTTTATCTACTGATTCTACCTGAGCAGCCGTCAAAGCGACGATAATAGGTAGCCCCAAAACAATCTGACCAAATGCGATCGCCTTAAGGCTAAAAAGCAAATCAAACTCTCCAAGAGCACCACTCTGAGAAAATAGCGTATAAGCAATCAATCCAATCACCACAGTAGGCAGTGCCAACAGTGTATCCACAACTGTTCGAATAACCTGCTTGCCTAGAAAATTATAATACCCAAGTACAAAACCAAGAGGCATACCAAGGATCAAGCTAACTGCCAAAGACCAACTAGAGACTGTTAGTGTAGCTGTGATAGCTGAGTAGACACTAGGGTCACCTGAAGCAAGCAACTCTATTGCCTGAGAAAAACCATCAATAAATAGACTCATGCCTTTATACCTTTTGCCAACCTATGCCGTTTGTATGCGACATAGGGTTAAAATTACTTACCTGCATTAGGTACATACAACTGCTGACCTAGTAGTCTGAAGTCACCAATATCTTTTTGTGTTTTCTCGGTAACTAGCCAGTCTGTAAGCTTTTTAGCTAAATTAGTTTTGACCTTCGGACACCTCTCTTTACTAATTGTGATAACACTATACTGATTAAAAAGCCCATTGCCCCCCTCTACAGTAATCTGCATACTATTGTTATCGCCTTTTTGGGACATATACTTGATCCATGTTGCTCTGTCAGTCATTGTGTAGCCATTTTTTTCTGCTGCCATATTGATAGTCACTAACATACCTTGTCCTGTTTGCACATACCAATCGGACTTCTCGGGTACTGCCCCTACAGCTTTTTTCCAAAGTGAAATCTCTTTTTTATTGGTTCCAGAGTCGTCTCCGCGACTAAAAAATGGATTCTTTTTCTCTTTGATTATTTTTAGAGCTTCATTTTGATTCATCCCGCTAACTTTGGCTGGGTCACTTTTGGGTCCCACTATCACAAAGTCATTGTACATTACCTGTCTTCTATCGGCACCAAAGCCGCTGTCCACAAATTTCCTTTCTGACGCAGGTGCATGCACAAATAAAATATCAACATCACAATTTTCACCCATCTTAAGAGCCTTGCCCGTGCCAATAGCTACCCACTTGAGGGTAACCCCTGTATCCTTCGTGAACTTAGGCCCGAGATAATCAAGTAAACCAGTATTATCTGTACTTGTTGTAGTTGCCATCATCAAAGCACCTGCGTCAGCTGTAGAAACTACATCTGTAGTGTCCTTTGTGCCTTCTGCCTGTAGTCCTGCTACTAATAGTAGTACCGTAGATATTGTAAATATTTTCAGTTTAGCTAGTTTCATTCTTTCTCCTTCTTTCGATTCATACACTAATACTCTTTCAGCTATTTTACTGATAGAGTTCCTCTTGGTTGCACATCTTTCATTACCTTAAACCACATCTATTGCCAGCTCCTCCTTTACTAATATGTAATTTTTGCATATTACATAGCCCGCGACTATTGTAAATCAGTCACACTTCTTCTTGTTTCTTGGCTTCAAAAATAGCTCTTTAAACCTTTCATTTGCAAACTCCTCAATCTCTTGCTGTAGTTGCCTATACCTCTTGATATAATAATCCGCATCAGGTGTCAGTGTAGTTCCGCTATTCTCACCCGCTCCTTTCTGAGATACTACAAGTGCATCATCAAGATTCTTTTGTAGTATTTTGATGTGCGTCCAAGCCTTTTTATAATTCATGCCTAGCATTTTGGATGCTTTTGAGATAGAGCCATGATCTCTAATCAGTTCCAGTATCTCTGTTTTACCTTTGCCAAAAAGTAGCTCCCCGCCCTCGTTTTCTATCCAGCTTTTTGTCTTGACATAAAGTCGTTTTCTTTTTTTCTCTTTAAAGCAACCAAGCTCACAATAGATAACATCAAGCCCACCTTTTTTAATGGCAGTTCTTACTGCCTTTAGATTGGATTTTTTTGCAAGTTCTCTGGCATCCTTACAATAAGTACGGTCCTTATCATCACAAGTCTCATGGATATCCTCAAAAACTTCTTCCCTAAACTCACCCAAAGGCTGCTTACCAAACTGCCCTAAGTCACAAGCAGAGATACGCACATCTATCTCCTTGCTTCGATTGCCAACTTCCATCGGGCTGATACGAAGTTTATGGGCTACCTTAAAGGCACTAGCACAGGTTAGCTTACCATCCTCACACTGATATTTATCGATTAGCTCATCCAGCTCTTTTTCTTTAGACATAGATTCTCTCCGGTACTGAGTATATATTCATCTTGTTTCCTCTCACAAAGCCAAGCAGTGTCAAGTCAAAGTGTCTAGCTATATTCACTCCTCTACAGGTTGAGGCTGTTCTTGATGCCAAGATTGGAATCTGATGCATAACAGCTTTTGCCACCATTTCTGAACTCAGTCTTCCGCTAACCATCAAAAAACATTTTCTTACATCAACTCCAGCAAGCCTAGCCTTGCCTACTGCTTTGTCTATGGTATTATGCTGAGCTATATCTTCACCTATAAAATAAGTATTTTCATCAAAATAGACTTTGGCGGTATGTACACAACCAGTCTGTTCATAGAGTGGGCATTGAGTATAGAACTTTGCCATCTCACAGGAGAGTAACTTTGCTTTGATTCGAAGGTCTGACCTTATAATCCCTGCTTCTATCGCTTTTGGCGAGATATGAGCACTGCTAGCCCTACCGCAGCCACTCACTATGACACCCTCTAAGTCAAGCCTATCAAGGCTATCTTCAACGATACTTGCTTTAACTATGGCTTCAAAATTTTTCTCTTCTTTTTCTTTGTCTATTATCTCTATCTTTGTTATATCTTTTACATCTTTTATGATGTTTTCGCTTATGAGATAACCGACAGTGAGCTCTTTGAGGTCAACCCTGACAGCCATCATGGCTCCAATTCTCTTGCCATTAACTATTATGGTCAGCTTAACTTCCCTGATGACATTGTCTTCAACTTCGACTTTCTTTCCATCCATTATCTTTGTTACTTTTGTCTCAAAAATCGTCCACATACTTCCAAGCCTTTCTGTATAAATTCAACTTAATATGCAATTATAGCATATTTAATTTTCCTAGTTGTCATGTAGCTGACATTTATGTAATATTATTTCTCTATCTTTTCCACTCTATCTATAGGTACATGTTTGTTCTCAAGCAACTTTAATGCCTCTGCGATATCCAAAGTAGATAGCTTTAGGCATGATCCGCACTCTGCACTAATATCTCTAGGCACAGTTACCGCATTACAATCAATACCTGCATCCTTGAGTACATTTTCTGCCCATGCAGTATAGTTGGATGAATAGAACAGTATATAAGTGCTCATCATCTACACTTAATCTCTTTAAGTGCCTCTATAGCTTTTTCTACTTGCCATAATTCGTTAAAATAGCTGAAGCTGAACCGAACTGTCCCTGACGGGAAAGTGCCTATTCTTTTGTGTGTCAAAGGTGAGCAGTGCAGTCCCTGTCTACTCATAATATTATATTCTTCTGACAGTATCTGAGTGATTGTAGAGCATGGGATATTTTTTATTACAAAACTAACTACAGCTCTTTTGTCTTTTGTAGTGTAAACTTTGAGTCCTTTTATTTCTCTTGCTCTACTGATAAAATATCTTTTCAGACCATCTTTTTTGTTGCCTATGTCGTTTCCATGCTCCCCTATAAAATCTATGGCTTTACCCAAAGCAGCAATAGCAGGGACATTGGGTGTGCCACTCTCAAAAATATCTGGCAAAAAAGTAGGCTGAGTAATGGCATCTGATAAGCTTCCTGTGCCCCCTTCTTTGAGGGGTTTTATTCTCCTATAGTCAAATGAATCGTTGATAATCATAGCCCCTACTCCCATCGGACCCAGCATTGATTTATGCCCAGTGAGACAGAGGATATCTATATGTTCTTTGTTGATATCGATATCACAAGAGCCTGCTGATTGTGAGGCATCTACGATAGAAACAATATCATTCTTTCTGCACCACCTACATACTTTCAAAAGATTTTGAGTCGCCCCTGTGACATTTGAAGCATGATTGATAACTAAAAGCTTAGTATCACCCCTTCTGGCATCTTCAAGTTCATCAATACTGATAACACCATTTCTGTTTCCTTGCAGTATATCTACCTCTATGATGCCATCATCCTGAAGCCTCATCAGTGGTCTTATAGTGCTATTGTGCTCAAGAGATGTAGTAATGACATGCAAACCTTTGTATGCAAAGCCTTTGATAGCAAGATTGAGTACAGATGTTGCATTCATGTCAAAAATAACACGCATTGGGTTTTCTGTTCCAAAATATTTAGCTAGCTTCATTCTTGTATCAAAAAGGATTTGTCCTGCCTTGATAGAAAGCTTATGTCCTGATCTTCCTGGATTGGCAGCATAGCCAATCATACACTCTGACATGGCCTCTATCACTGATAGAGGTTTTGGAAAAGTGCTAGCAGCATTATCAAAATAAATAACATTACTCTCATGCTCTAGTGATGAAACAAACATCATATAACCTTTGTTTTATTTGTCACTTTATGCTTCGCTTGCTTATCAAGCAGAGCATAAAAAAACAATCAATCTACCGCCCAAAAAAGGCGGTAAAACTTAAGACTGTATCTCTTCTAGTGTGATATAGTCACCAACTCTTCCTGTCATTTTTTCGGCATCTGTGTGCACTGGCAGTGTTTTTTTGCCAGGTCTCCAATTTGCAGGACACACCTCACCCGTAGCAGCTACATGCAAAAATGCCTCTACTTGTCTGAGGAATTCATTTACATTTCTACCTACAGGTGGTGTCAGCACCTCTTGTGCCAAGACTGTTCCCTCTGGGTTGATTAGAAACCTACCCCTGATGGCCACACCCTCTTCTTCTAGATATACACCAAAAGCTGAAGCAACTTTGCCGTTGCCATCTGCTCCCATCATCTGTGCAAAGTCTTCCATAAGCGGCTCTGTCTCCACAAATCTTTTGTGTGAAAACTTGGAGTCGCATGAAACGACCAATAACTCTACACCCAACTTTTTAAATTTATGTGATACTGCATTCACGGCAGCCAGTTCTGTGGGTCAAACGAAAGTAAAATCTCCTGGATAAAAGCAAATAGTCCACCATTTGCCCTTGTAGTCTTCACTACTAACAGTGGTATATTTTCCGCTTACTGGATCATAAGCATCAAGCTTAAATTCTGGTGCTTGTCTGGTAACTAATGTAGTACTCATTATAACTCCTTTAATATAGTATAACTCAATCCTCACAATCTCAAATTGTGAGGAGCCAATTATACCTAATTAGAATTCCCGAATGGAAACAAATCCAAACGGAAATCTTCTCACTGCAGTATTATCATAAAATACTACTTCATGGCTTTTCTAGCATTATTATTTGGCTGGACTATAAGGAAGTGATGAGTGGTGTACATTTATACGCAAATTTCCCTTGCTGTCTTTGACATACCCAAATGTGTATTCGACCTTTACTTCATCATCTGTGCCTGCTACTGTAAAAAAGTAGTTGCCCATAGCAACAGCTGAATCACTATCTGTAATGATTCCTGCACTCTCAAATCTTACTTTACTCCAAGGCTTAATCGCAAATCCATGATCTTCTTTTTCCACACCTTTTACAAAATATGAGAGTGCATTTTTTGGTGTTTCTCTAAACTGCTTATTGGCAGCTAGTGTAGGCTTAAATAGCACAGTACCATTCTTGTAATTATAGAGAGTGTCAAGAGTTTTTTGTGCCTCTGCTACATAATCACCTTTATCTGTATAGGCTTTGCCGATTGCGACAATAGCATTTCCCCAGCTTTTTTGTGCATCTACAACTTCGCTCTTAGTGATTCCAGACCCAGCATTCGCAACTGATAGAGTACATAAACTTAATGCTGTAACAGCTAATATCTTCATTTTCTTCATTTTTTATCCTTTTCTATATGAAAATTTTACTTTTCTGATATAATGCTTTTGAAGTTTTAAAAACCTACTGATGGTTACTTCAAAAGCGACACTATTCTCGTAGTGTCGTTTGATATATCATGAAAGTATTTCCTAAAAGATGACATAAAATCATCAACATAAAACTAACTTCCCTAATTCAAATTATATGAATTAAAATTTTGGACTTACATCACTAATGAATGCCAAAAAAAACTAAAACCTACTCTGCCATGTCTGGCTTGTGAGACATAAAGCCAAGAACACCTACAAAAAACAAACCACCAACAATATTACCCAGTGTTACGGGAACTAGATTGCTAACCAAAAATCCTTGTATATTGAGGTTACCCAACTTTTCAACAGTTGTCTTGCCTAGTTGTGCCACGCTCTCGAGAGTAGCTCCATCTATAGCAAGATAGTGTGCTTTTGCTATAAGTGCTTCAGTAATGATAAACATATTGGCAACGCAGTGCTCATAACCAGAGCCAACAAACGCCGCTATTAAGAACATAATCCCTAATATCTTTCCAGCTGTATCTTTTGCTGCAATTGCTGTCCAGATAGCCATACAAACAAAGACATTACAAAAGATTCCTCTTATAAATGCTTCCATGAAACTCAAAGATGTTTTAGCAGCTCCAAGACCGACAAACATTTTCAATATAGCACCTTCATATTTTCCACCTGGCAATCCAGATTCATAGTACATATATGCTAGTAAAACAGAACCAACAAAGTTGAAAATAAAGACAATTACCCAATAGTTGATCATTTTTCCATATGATAATTTATGTTCTATAGCAGTAACTCCAGACAATATGGAACCAGTAAAGAGATGTCCTCCAAAGAAAACAACCATCATAAGTCCCGTGGAGAAGGCAATACCTCCAACAAAGTTTTTAATCCCTGGGGTTTCTATACCCACAGTTGCATGTGCCCAAAATATATCGCCCATTGCGATTGATCCACCTGCCATAATAGCAAGCATAATAACACTCATCATAGGCATATTCGCCTTATGTCCAGATCCTCCTGATACCGCTTTTGCGGCTTCTGCTGGTGATAACATATTTTACTCCTCTTTCTTTTCTTTATTTGCATCGAAAATATCATCTATTTCTCTAAGCTTGTCCAGTGCCTTTACAGCTGTCTCTTTTGCTTCTTTGGAAAGCTCTGGATTGATCTCAAGTATATTTTCGATATCTACATTAAGTCCTAAAAATAGAACCGCCTCACAAAATCCTCTAAGATAACTTAGAAGTATTGGCATCGGGAGATTATGGGTTGTGTACATATAGTCCCTATCATCACTGATGTCTATTACCTCTACACTACCCACCTTCATACCAGTCATAGCATCTGCTACAACCACTAGGTCGGGTGCATATTCTCTAATGGCATGAAATTCGCTCTCTGGCGTATCTTCTCCATATAATACTTTCCAGTCAAAATCCTCCTTTTCTATGAGATTTCCAAGATATGGTGCAACACCATCATCTCCTCTAAGTGGGTTACCTACTACAAGAATAGCTTTTTTCATATAGGCTTCCTTATAACGATATACCCCTCTTTTAGCGAACATATAAGATCTTTTAGCTTGCTCTCATACATATCTTTTTCCAGTTTCTGAGCATGCTCTCTATATATTTCTATCTCAAAATATTTTGTCAAATTTCCTAGCTTGAATTGGGTATATTCTCCAGATTTTTTGACAACATCCATATATTCATCTTCTTCTATATCCATAACCTTCTCTACAAAATCAACCGTTCCTATCCCATGACCCACTGAGGCACAAAAAGTTTTGACCTGTTCCAGATGTTTAGGTAACTTCTTGGAGGGGTCAATCCTTCTTTGGGTTAGTCTACAAATCTCAACTATAGACTTCATCTATCTCTTCTTGTGTGAAACATATATTTTCTTTAGTAGTATCAATATTCTTATATGTCTTTAAATGCCTAAGATAAACATCGTTGTGCATTGTCTGTAAACACTCTCTGTATCTAGGATCTGGCTCATCCTCAATAGCATCTTCGATTGCTTTTTTGCTTACAACTGGGTTATAGATATCAGTAGATTCTTTGATAGCATTTATATATTTTTTATACAGTATTCTTCCATGTAAATATGCCATCAATACTTTTGATTTAGCTAGTAAATCTCTCTCAAAGAGTGTATTTCCAAACAGTGAACTCTCAATTTTTGGAGATTCATCTCCTCCATCAACATTCTCTTTGAGCTTTAGTCTCTGCTCTAATACGCCTAGTCCAGTAGCAAGCCCATAAATAGTAGTAGCAGGATGCGGAGGACAGCCTGGGATCCACACATCAACAGGGATCACCTTGTCTATGCCTCCCCATGTGCTATAGCTATCATGAAATATGCCTCCTGTCGAACCACAAGCCCCATATGCAATCACAATCTTTGGATCTGGTGCTGCCTCAAATGCTCTTAGGAGAGGATAATACATATGCCTAGTCAAGGGACCAGTACATAAGAGTATATCAGCGTGTCTAGGGTTTGCCACAAGCTTAAAACCAAACCTCTCAGGATCCCACATAGGGGTAATGGAGGCAAATATCTCAATCTCACATCCATTGCAAGAGCCACAATCTATCCTATAGACAGAGAAGCTTCTCTTGATATCCTTGAGGAGCTGTAGCTTATGTTCCACCTTGTTTAAGTCAGTTATCTCTTTGGGAACTATGTATCCTTTACTCATCTTACAACTCCTCCTTTATAGAAATGGCCTACCACTAAGCCTACTGATTCCTCTTTTTTGCATGTTGGGCAGGTTTTTATATAAACGGCTTTGTGATCAATCTGCTCTTTGCTCCAGCCAACATTTATAAAGTTTTCAATACAGTATGCAATCAATCTTTTAGTGGTAAAATTCACATTGCATCTTACACAAGCCTGCAACTCAAGTTCACCTGTTTCTATCAAATCTTCTTTGTTAAGCCTAACCGCTGTCTCAAAATTGTCGCCCAAGGCAACTGCACCAGTAGGACAAACTTCATCACATCTACCGCAGTAAATACATCTACCGCAATCAAATTTCCAAACAAGCTTATCTTTAGCTTCGTTTAGCTGAACATTCATAGCATTTGATGGGCAGGCAACTGCACAAGCTGTGCAACCTATACATAGTTCATATGTATACTCTGGCTTCCCCCTAAATCCCTCGGCAACTTCGTATGGAGCAAAGGGATATTCATGCGTAGCATTTCCATATTTCCTCGTCATGTCTAATAGTTTCATGCTTTGCTCCTATATATCTTTTAGTGGCGAATGTTTAAGAGTTTGTGAATACTTCTTAAGATCGCTATGAGTCAAGACCTTTGACCTCTTTGACTTAACATCAACTACTGTCACCCTGTCCGTACAAGAATAACAAGGATCCATAGAACAGACGATCAATGCTGCGTCTGCTATAGTATTGCCTCTAAACTGAAATCTCAAGGATGGCCAGTTGTTGTATGTCGCCGCTCTACATCTCCATCTAAATACCTTTTGTGCACTGCCATGCTGTATCCAGTGGATATTTTCACCTCTTGGTGCCTCGTTGTTTGCTAGTGCGTAAGCTTGAGGAATGATTCTTTTGTTGTGATTTGTAATGATACTGCCAGCTGGCATTATCTCAAAACATTGTCTAATAATAGAGATAGACTCCAAAAGTTCCTTGTACCTTACCCATTCTCTTGCGTATACATCACAGCCTTCTTCAACAGCCACTTCATACTCTATAGCATCATGGAAGTCATAAGGATGATCATATCTTGTGTCTCTTTTAAACCCTGACCCTCTGATGTTTGGCCCAACTGCTGAAAAGTCTCTAGCAACTTGCCTGTCAAGAATACCAACACCTTTCCATCTAGAAACCTGAGAATCATCTTCCATGACTGCTTCCCACACTTCTTTGAGCTGAGTTTCCATAGTCTGCAAAAGCTCTAGACCTTTTCTGATCTCTTTAGCAGAGATATCCCTTCGCATACCTCCCACCACAACATTGCCATAAGTTTTTCTACCACCTGAGACTAGCTGTGCAAGTTCCATGGAAAACTCACGGATTCTAAATATATGCATAAATGCATTGATATTGCCCGTAACTTCACATGCCAAACCGATATTGAGCATATGAGAGTGAAGCCGCTCTATCTCCTGATTGATGATCCTGATAGCTTGGGCTCTTCTTGGTATCTCCATGTCTATTGCTCTCTCAGCAGCTTCTATACAAGCAGTAGCATGTGCATATCCACAGATACCACAAACTCTCTCTGCGAGAAAGCCCATTTGATCATAACTCATCCTGTTCTCTGCTAGTTTCTCCATGCCTCTATGCTGATAAAAAAGTCTATAATCAGCATCTATAATAGTGTCGCCATCGCAGTAAAGCCTAAAGTGTCCAGGTTCATCACTAGTGATATGCAAAGGACCTAGAGGAACATCGATCAAACCCTCTCCTTCTGGATGTAAAAACTTATACTCAGGCTCATCTGCATGATCTACAGGATCTGGTCTATAGTTATATTCCATAGCATCTTTTCTCATAGGAAACAGATCGTCAGGCCAATCATCTGAGAGAACAAGTCTCCTAGGATCTGGTAGCCCTTCTGCGACAAGACCTAGCATGTCATAAGCTTCTCTCTCGTACCATACAGCTGCTGGAACTAGTCTTGTGACAGATGGATAGCACGGATCAGTCGCTGGAATATAAGCCTTGACTGTTATCCAACATTTGTCTTCTGCTGGTAGCTCATCATCATATGACATTTTGCCACCCTCCATAGAGAGTGCATAGTAAAGGGTATAATTACCGTTTATCTGCCTCTCATCATTTGGCACCATAGTTGAGAGCCATCCACCCATATCATAGTAGAGCATTCTTACAGTCTCTGGTAAGTCAGCCCTATCCACTGTAATAGTAATCTGCTCTTCTGGCATTCTACTAACATCTAATATCTTTATTTTCTCTTTTAACTTATTTATAAAGATATCACCTTTTTTATTCATTTTATCATTCATATAGATCTCCTTATATTCCCACTACAATTTTTGTAGCGTTGTTAAGTAGTGATATCCAGCTGTCTATGGAGAAGATACCGAAAACAATCACCAATACAGCCAGTGCGATAAGAGGGAGATTTGCACTTAACTCAACTTCTTTTGATAGAATCTCTCCTTTTGGTTCACCAAACATAATGTCGTTAAAGTGAGAAAAGATACCGATAAAGACAATAGCAAGCCCGATTATAAATAAAGCTACTGCTACATACTGTCCAATCCCAAGTCCTGCCTTGATCATCATAAACTCACTTGCAAATATTGCCAGTGGTGGCACACCTGCCAATGAACAAATAGCTATACCAAAAAGTACTGCTGTCACAGGTGCTACTTTTACTAGTCCACCCATTTTTCTCATATCTCTTGTCCCATATATCTTGATGATATTGCCACTTGCACAGAAAGCTAATGCTTTTGTCAACGAGTGAGTCAATGAGTGAAATAGTCCTGCAAAAATACCGAGAGGCCCTCCGATACCAAAGCCGAATGCTATGATACCAATATGTTCAACTGAGTGATAAGCAAACATTCTCTTGACATCATGCTGTCTAAGTATAAAGAGTGCTGCCACAAAAATCGTAATCAGTGATATGATCAACATTAGGTTTTGAACATACTCAAAGCCTACCATTGAATTGCCTACTAGCCCGTAAAATCTTATAATCGCTAACATGGCACATTTTAAAAGTACTGCTGAGAGCATAGCTGAAGCTGGAGAAGGTCCCTCCGAGTGAACATCGGGCAACCATGTATGTGTTGGAGCGAGTCCAGCTTTTGTACCATAACCAATAAGTGCAAATACAAATACCAGCTTGAGCGCATCTGGATCTATAAGCTTCGCATTGTCCATCAATGATGTCCAGAGCATCGCATTATGACCATCACCTATCACGGCATGACCTGCACCATAGAGCAAAATAGTTGCGTATAGTGCAAAAGCCAAGCCGATACTACAGATAACTATATATTTCCATCCACTCTCTGTAGATCTTTTTCCTTTATGCAGGGCGACCATAAAGACCGAAGACAGTGTAGTTGCTTCTACAGCTGCCCACATCACGGCCATATTGTTCGCCAAAACTGACAAGGTCATAGTAAATAGGAATATATGAGAAAGAACATAAAATAATTTCACATCCTTTACTCCTATATCCCCTTTTTTTACCTCCCATTGCATATACTTGACAGAATACATATTGATAAGTACTCCAGTAACAGCAATAAGAGTCAAAAAGACACCGCCCAAAGAATCTATAAACAATATATCTCCAAAGACAAAGTATCTTTCACCATCAAGCACATTTGAAATAATCATCAACGCAACAACTGAAGAGGCAATTGAACCAATTAAATGAACCAAGCCTAGCTTCTTCTCATCAGTTGGCAAAAACCAAAGTAGTGCTGCAAATCCCAATGGTACAACAAGTACCAATATCATTAAAAACTGAATACTCATAAGACCACCTAACCTTTCAACTCTGATGCCTTAGAGACATCTAGAGAACCAAAATATTTAAAAAATCTTGTTGCAAGTATCGACATAATAATCACAGCAAATATAGCATCTGTCAGGATACCAATCTCAACAATTCCTGGTGAATTGTAAGCAGTTAGTGCCAGTGTCAAATGAATACCATTTTCAAATGTACAAAAGGCCAAAATCTGCTTAACTGCCGACTTTCTCAAAATAAAGCCAAAAATTCCCAACATAAATACTGTAATCGCAGCTATCAGAGGAATATGCTCCTGAATGAGCGAGAACTTGAGATATATAGGGTATAGGCTCATAGCTATTGCCAAGGAAAAACCAAGTGCAATAATTGGGCTTACAAAAAACCCTGCCACAGGCTCAACTTCACTTTCTATGTCTATCTTTTTCAAAAGTCTAAATAGAATATATGGCACAAAAAGAACCTTGGTAAACAGTGCAACTATCGCCCAAGAAAAAAGCGGTCCTGCATCATGACTGATAGATAGTGTCAAGAATATAAGAACCAATATAAAAGCTTGTACAACATAAGCTGAAACAGCCAATTTGTAATTTCTCAATCCAAATACCGCCAACGCTACAACTATCATAGCAACGGATAAAAAACTTAATACATCCATCTTACACTCCTACTATATACAATACAAGTGCTACAACAGATATACTAAGTGCTGCTGTTGCATTTGACTTAAAGCCAGAAAGAAGCTTGTATCTTGCGCCAAAATTGTCGATAAATACAGCTGCTACATAAAATACACCTGCTTTGACTAAAAATACTATCAATGCCAAGAAAGGATGCTCAAGACCAAAGTTCCATGGCTGGAAGATAGTAATAAACAGACCTATCATAGCAAATTGTTTCAGTATAAGTGCTGCCTGAGCTATACCAAAATCACTTCCTGAGTATTCACCCAACACACCTTCTTGAAGCTCTTGCTCTGCTTCAGCTAAGTCATAAGGATTTCTTCCGCTTTCAACATACATTGCCCAAAGGAAAGAGATAGATGCCACTGCATATGCGGGCATAAAGAATCCAACCTCACCATTAAGAACCATCTGCTGAATAACTACTAGATTAGAAGTTCCTGCCAGTAGCATAACTACCAAAAGGCTTATAATCAAAACTGGTTCTACAAAAACACCTATCATCTGTTCCCTACTGCCGCCAACAGCCGCAAAAGGGTTACCTGAATCTATAGAGGCTACACCAAAAACAAACTTCAAAAGTGCCGCTAGATATACCAAAACAAATATATCGGCATATCCTACAGACTCTAATCCTCCATAGGTAATCGGCATTGCTGCCAGCATTGCTGCACCTGTTGCGTATAAAAAGAATGGTGCATATGTGAAAAACCAATGTGCACACCTTGGTGCAGTCCTAGATCTCTTGTATAGCTTTATAATATCTCTATATGTCTGGAAAAAGTCTGGTGGACCTTTTCTTGACTGGAGTCTCGCTCTCAAAACTCTTGCTATTCCATCAAACAATGGAGCAGCTAGAGCAATCATAACTACTTGAAAAATCATCCAAAATAAAATTGTCATAATCTGCCTCCTTTACTTGACATGGCTTATGCCCAAAAAGAAAAACAGGGCAACTAAGATATATGCAGTATAGAGATTTGAATTTCCATTTTGCATTTTTTCGATTTTATCTGACATCTTTGACACAAAATTGATTACTGGGGCATACAAAGCATCCCACCAGATATCTCTTGCGTGGTTAGAATATTTGACTGGCTTAAAATAACCCTGATCTTCATAATGAATATCTGCTTTAAATAGCCAATTCATAAGTCTTCTCAAGTCACCAGTAAATGGAGATGCTGTCATTTGCATCCTAGAGCTATACTTAAATCCACAGGCCCATGGGTCTGTTTTTCTTGGCTTATCTCTGTTTGCCTTAAAAACAATAAGGGTAACAAAAGGTAACATCAAAGATCCAAGAAGTATAAGTGATATAAATGGTGTAGATACTATAGATCCCAAAGGTGATTTGACTGCCATACCATCAGTAGAAACAAAGCTTCCGCCCGTAAAACCAGTCACAACACTCATGATCTGTTCAACTACCACATTTGCACCCAAACCAAAGGCAAAACATCCGACAACCAATATAAACATACCAGCAATCATAGAAACAGGAACTTCTCTGGCATTTTCCCAAATCTTCTCATCTCTTGGAGTTCCGCCAAATATAACCGTATATACTTTCACAAAACACATAACAGCCAAAGCGCCCGTAAGGGCTAGTGCCACTATAGAGACGGTAAATACAGTCCTAGAACTAACACCCTCACCCATCGCACCCTGTATCAATGCCTGATAAGTAACCCACTCACTCATAAATCCATTTAATGGAGGAAGAGCCGTGATTGCCATAGAGCCGACTAAAAATGCAAATGCCGTATAAGGCATCTTTCTAGCAAGACCGCCTAAAACTTCCATGTCTTTTGTGTGAGTAGTGTATAAAACACTACCTGCTCCCAAAAAGAGTAGACCTTTGAAAGTAGCATGGTTAAGTATATGGAACATTCCACCTAAAAAACCAACAGCTGCCAAGACAGGTGAACCTGATGCCATACCATACACTCCAGTACCGATACCAAGTAAAATAATTCCTATGTTTTCAACTGAAGAATAAGCCAACAATGCCTTATAATCATGTTGAGTCAGAGCATACAGAATGCCTAGAAGTGCAGAGATAGCTCCGATTGTAATAATCAAAAGACCCCACCACTCCATGACAGGAAGCCATAAGCAGAATTTTATAATCCCAAACAAGGCAACCTTGATCATAACACCACTCATGAGTGCTGATACATTTGAAGGTGCTGCTGGGTGAGCTTTTGGTAGCCACACATGCATAGGAAACATTCCTGCTTTTGAACCAAATCCGATAAATGCCAACAAAAAGATAGCTGTTGCCATTCCAGCTGAGAGATCTACATTTGCAAACGATGCAAAATCAAGAGAACCACTCTGTCCTGCCAGCAATAAAAATGCCGTGAGTATCATCGCTCCACCGAGGTGAGCTATACCCATATATATAATAGTTGCTCTCATGGACTGCTTGGAGTCATTAAAGCATATCAAAAAGTACGAAACCACTGTCATAACTTCCCAAAATATCATAAACCAGAAAACATTCGCTGCTGCAATAACCAATAACATAGAGACTATAAAAAGGTTATAAAGCATAGCCATTACAGCCAAGCTGCCTTTTTTTGCATACTCTTGTGAATACTGAATTGCATATACTGATGCTGCAAATGCTATGAGACATATAACAAACGAAAAGAAATTTCCTATGGGGTCTAGTACAAAATGGGGATTAAAAAGAAAATCATTTCCAAAATTCATTTCACTAGTAACACCTAAGTTACTAAGAAAATAAATTATACCGTACAAAGAAGAGACCGCAGCAATACTAAAACCAACTTTTGCTGCAAGCTCATTCTTTTTGTACAATAAGATGGAAACGACACAGCCTACTAAAAATAGTAAATACACTTGTGCCATTTCTGGTCCTTTATCTAGTGCTACTAGCTCTGTTGTCTATGTAAGCACTCACAGAATCATGCGCCTTTTGGGAAACTACTTGCCCGTCCATTACAGATCCATCCATTATGATTAATGCGCCCGTTGGGCACACCTCTACACACGCTGGTCCACCATCTCTGCCAGTACAAAGGTCACATTTGACTGCTACACTTTTGCTGCCTATGACTGATTCTAGCCCCAGATTGTAGTCTGGAATAATTGCATAATCAATAGACGGCATGATCTCAGCTTCAGCTCTAATCGCACCGAATGGACAAGCAAGTGTACACATCTTGCAGCCAATGCAAATCTCTTCATAGCTCTCGATAAAGTCATCGCCAAATCTCAAGGCTCCCACTGGGCAAACATTAGCACAAGGAGAGTCATCACATTGACGACACTGATTTGGCATAACGCCATTTGGACTTCTAGTCACTATTAGTCTTGGTACTGCTAGCTTGCCTCTCTCAAATGCTGACTGATAACATCCAGCCATGCAGGTTGCACAACCGATACAAATATCTGGGTTTGCTATAACAAATTTGTTAATTCCTCTTGATAAATTCATGATGACACCTCCGCTACTGGTATTGCTTGTCTTGCTTGTCTATAAAGCTCAGATGGATGCATGAGTTGATCGTCTTCGATACGAATCTCTTTAAACTCTTTTTCATCTATCTTTCTTATACCTGCTATAGTCATTTTAACTGGGTTCATTTTAGAGAACGGGCATTGATCTTCTGCATTTGCAAGTTTATTGGCATCTGCTTCAGCATAGTGGAATGTTGTAAAGATTGTATTTTCCACCATATTTGGAGTTACCAGTACTTTCGCAGCAATCTTGCCTCTTTTGTTTTCTACAACTGCGTAATCTCCAGTTTTTATACCTGTTCTCTCAGCGATATCTGTACTTATTTCTATAACTGCCCCCATGATATCCGCACCAAACTCAAGAGCGTTACACTCTCTTGTCATAGTACCCGTATGATAATGATAAACTTTTCTACCTGTTGTCATCATACAAGGGCTTATTTTGGTTGGTTTTTCACTCATAGTTCCGCATCCTACAGGATAACCTTCTGGCATATTAAGCTCTTCTGCTGTCTTTTTCTCAAAAGCAATTCTCTCTTCTTTGCCATCAACATAGCCGATAGGAATGAGTTTGAACTTCCCGTCTGGATGGAATGATTTGAAGTCTGTATACTGTATAGGAGTTCCAGGATGCTCTTCATCTGGACATGGCCAAGCTAACAACTCTCTATTTTTAATTCTCTCATATGTGATACCGCCAAACTGAGCTGGAGCCATAAGTCTTACTTCATCCCATACTTCTTTTGGTGTACGGAAATCAAAGCCATAAAGATCTATTCTCTTGGCAATCTCACATATTACTTGCCAATCAGGCATGAGTCCTTCAGCTGGTTCTATAGCTTTTGGAAGATATTGAACACATCTTGATGTATTTAAGAATGTACCCTCTTTTTCAGTCCAGCAAGCTGCAGGAAGCACAACATCTGCAATCTGAGCAGTCTCAGTCAAGAAAATATCTTGCACAATGAATGTGTCAAGTTCTGAACACGCATGTATAAAGTGGTGCGTATCAGGATCGCTCATCACAGGATTTTCACCAAAGACATAGAGAAGTTTGACTTCACCTTTTTCTATATTTTCTGGCAAATCTGTCATGGTATATCCGACTTCAGAGTTCAAGTTGCATTTCCAAATATTTTTGGCTTGTTTTTGAGCATTATCTGTCATAACCCATCCACCAGGGATAACATGTGGCAAGGCACCCATATCACAAGCACCCTGAACATTGTTTTGTCCCCTTAGTGGGTTTATCCCAGTACCAGGTCTTCCTATCTGCCCAGTAATGAGTGCTAGATTGGAGATAGCGAAGATATTTGAAGTACCATCAACAAACTGAGTCATACCCATAGTATAAGCAAATGATGCTGCTGGTACTTTGGCATAAAGTTCTGCAACTTCTCTAACTACTGAGGCTTTTATGCCAGTCTCTTCTTCAACTCTTTCAGGAGTGAAGTCTTTTACACAATGCTTAACATATTCAAAACCTACACAATTGTCATCGATAAACTTTTGATTATGCAAACCTTTTTTGATGATGTGATTCATCATAGCGTTAAGTAATGGGATATTGTAACCTACAGGAATCTGTAAATAATAATCGGCTTTTTTGGCCATATCAGTTTTTCTAGGATCGATTACTACTAATTTCGCTCCTCTTTTCATGCCTCGTAACATTTGCATAGCAATGATAGGGTGGCACTCGCTTGTATTTGTTCCCATACAGAAAATTAAATCTGAATCTGTCGCAAACTCTGTTAAATTATTCGTCATGGTTCCAGCACCTAATGTATTAGTCAGACCGACTACTGTTGGACCATGTCAGAGACGAGCACAGTGATCTACGTTATTTGAACCTTGTACTCTAAATAATTTTTGGAAGATATAGTTATCTTCGTTTAGACATCTTGCTGATGAGAATCCCATGATATGATTAGGGCTGTGCTCTGCGACTACTCTTTTCATCCTGCTTGCAGCAAAATCTAATGCCTCATCCCAGCTTACTTCCTCCAATTTACCATCTTTAGAAAAAACACCTTCTTTTTTTCTAATGAGTGGCTTTGTCAATCTTCTTGGGGAATGTACATATTCCCAGCCATACATACCTTTGAGGCACAGCTCACCATCGTTGATAGGGTGTTTTTCAGTTGGCTCAGCTTTGACAATTTTGTTATTTTCAACAAAAAGGTCAATATTACATCCGGTCCCACAATAAGGACAGACTGTTTGAAACTTTTCCATATTTTATCTCCTTTCGTATTTCTGCATCAAAACTGCAGTTAATAGATTATATTGGTATCAAAGAAGAAAACATGTCAGCTATGTGACAAAAAAGAAGAGAATCTGTACTTTTTAAATATGCATAATTTGCATAACTAAATTATTTTCGCTAATTATAACTTATGTTACATAATTATTACAACAAAAAAGTCATAAGAGCCAATGACTACCTAAGCAAGCTCTCTCTTTAGTGCAACAATGTCTTTTATCAAATATTTAGTGTAGTCAATTTTATCTAGCAAGCCATCTTCCATAAGCACATGGAGTACAGCTGAGATAGTTTGTCTTTTGGAGGCTATAAAATCTGAAAGCTCGCCTATATTCATTGTTAAGTCTATGAGTATGCCATTATCCTGTTTGCTACCTACTGTATTTGCAATATCTAACATAAAAGATATAACTCTTTTTTTGCAATCGTTAAAAACAAGTGTCTTGATGATTCCTCTCTCTATCTCCAAGCTTTTCACCATAGAGGCGAGTATAAGGTTGGAAAATTGAACATTTTCAAACAGTCTAGAAAAGACTTTTGCGTCTAAGACATACAGTTCACTCTCAGAACTAAACTCTATAGTGCTATTTTCTTCCAATACAAAAATGCTATTTGCACCAAGATTATATAGTGTAAAAGACTCCCCATCATCAAAAAAAACCACTTTGGCTCTACCATTTTTGAAAATAAACAACTGGATGCCTAATGAAGGATTATAATATAGTATGTTGCCTTTTTGGAAAGTTTTTATTTTGAGTGAGTCGATAGTTTCTGGAGAAAGAATATTTTTGATATCAAAACTTTCTGGCTTAATTCGACAAGAATTCATCATTTCCTTTTGTTTTGAAGATTTGCAATTGTAGTATCTTATTTCTTTGGGAATAATAAAGCAGACTAATGAGTTATCAAAAACTCATGATTTTAACTGTATTGTTTTAGGCAGAGTAGTACAAACCAGATACCCAATAATAGGCTATTTGGACTGCACAAAAAAGTGATTATATTTTTCCTTGTTTTTTAAGTTTTTTATACCAAGAACTATGCAGTATCTTGACCTCTTCTTCCTCTTTGTATCCAGTAATAATACCGTTTACTGCACCTTTTATAGCAAATACTGCCATGTAGATATGTACAAAGAAGAGAGCGGTAATCAGCACACCGACAATATTATGTATAATCGCTGCTGCTCTAAGTATATCAATTTGAGATAAGCCTGTTATCTCTCTAAGCATTGCAATATCAAAATCCATAAAATACATGCTTGCACCTGTCAATACCATGACTACACCACCTAGTGTTGCCAACCAATACCATGTCTTTTGACCTGCGTTAAACTTTCCAGCTGGTACTGGATTTTTCTTTCTAGACAGATATCCTCCAACAATCATTAGCCATTTGATATCATCCCAATGTATAAACATATCTTTGACCCATATCACAAACATCGGAATAACAACGATAGCAAATGGTATTGTTGCCAAGCCATGTAAGTCCTTCATCATTCTGACAAACTCGCCGCCTCCAAAAGTTGAGCCAAACACCATGATAAACCCAGAAGGAACAAGCACCATAAAGGAGATTGCTGCTATCTGGTGTATCACTCTTGCAAGCAAAGAAAAAGCATATATCTTTTTTCCATCATGAGAAAAAACCTTTGGTCCTATTATCAAATAGTGAATCAAAAAAACTAGCGGTACCCCAACAAGAACCACTAAAAATGCTTTTGCAAAATAGTTGCTTTGGAGCATTGTAAATAGCGGACCTAGCTTTGTAGATTCAGCCTGTCCGTAACCCAATATATCCTCCAGTCTCATGTCGCCCCATATCTGACTATCAGCCGCAAAAGCGACTGATGTTACAAATAGAGACGAAACAAGGAACAATAGATATTTTTTCATACTATTTCTCCTTTTCACTTGCCGTATGCTGAACCCCAGCCATATGGTGATGATTGTACACCATGCCCACGAGATGCCACTCTTTTTCTATAGATATCTGCTATAGCCTGTCCATCTCCGACAAGAAGTGCCTTAGTAGAACACATTGCTGCACATACAGGTACTTTGCCTTCAGAGATCCTATTCTGTCCATATAGCTCTCGCTCTTTGGCTGAATTTGTCTCCTCTGGTCCTCCTGCACACATTGTACACTTGTCCATAGCACCTTTTGTACCAAATGCACCATCTCTAGGAAACTGTGGTGCACCAAATGGACAAGCATAAAGGCAGTATCCACAACCTATGCATATCTCTTTGTCGTGTAGAACAATGCCGTCCTCTCTGATATAGAAGCAATCCACTGGACATACCTGCTCACATGGTGCATCTGTACAATGCATACATGCTACCGAAGTGGAGAACTCTTTTCCAAAGATTCCCTCGTTTAGCGTAATTACTTTTCTTCTACTGACTCCTGTTGGTAGCTCATGTGCTTCTGCACATGCCACAGAGCATCCGTCACAGTCAATACACCTCTGGTCGTCACAATAAAATTTCATTCTTGCTAATTCACCCATGATCCACCTCCTATGCTTTCTCTATGTGGCATAATCCGCCTTTAGTTTCTGGAATCTGAGTGATGATGTCATAACCGTAGTTTGTAACTGTATTTGCACTCTCTCCAACAGCATATGGTGTTGTACCTTCTGGATATTTATGTGACAAATCCTCTCCTTGAAAATGTCCAGCATAGTGGAATGGCAAAAATACCCTATCTGGACTAACACTAAATGAGAATTTTGCCTTGACCTTGATTTTGGTTCCCTCTGGAGAATGGATCCATATCATGTTGCCATTTTTAATACCTAGATTGAACGCCAAGTCTGGATGCATGTCACAAAACATCTCTGGAGTCAAGGCTGCTAGATATTTGGATCCTCTTTCTGCCACACCAGCACCATTCATATTTACCAAGCGCCCAGTAACAAGATTGACAGGGAAATCTTTTGACCAATCTTTCTCAGACTGCACACTAGCGTATTTCGTATCAACCCTATAGTGATTTTCCTTGTCTTTATAAGTTGGATGAGCTTTGGTAAGATCTGATCTTGGAGAGTGCAATGGCTCTCTATGTATAGGGATAGGGTCTGGGAATGTCCAAACCTTTGCCCTAGCCTTTGCATTTCCATATGGTGCTATGCCAGCCTCCATACACTTTTGGGCAATTATATTTGAAGTATCTACTTTCCAGTTTTTACCTATTTTTGCCTTTTCTTCGTCTGTCAGCGTTATACCCAAGACCTCTTCTATATTTTCAGCTGTAATCTCTGGATATCCATCAGGATTGGCTGATCCAACTGGTGCAGAACCCTTTCCAGCAAGCAGATCCACTCCCTCTCGCTCAACTCCAAATCTATTTCTAAAGCCCATTCCTCCCTCTTTGACAGGGAGACTAATGTTATACAATATAGGGCTTCCAGAGTGCGTCTCTGTCCAGCATGGCCATGGAAGTCCATAATACTCACCTTTCATTGGACCAAATCCTCTTAAGCTGACTTTATCAAACATATGCCAATTGTCAGTATGTTTTTTGATTCTCTCAGCCGTCCATCCAGTAAGTCCGATGGTTTTGATAATTCTTGCTATCTCATCAGTAGCATCTTCAGGGAATGTAAACTCTTTTTTGTTCTCCCTTATGAGCATACCTTTTGTATATTCACCATAAAAACCAAGTCTTTTTGCAAGCTCAAACATGACCTCATGATCAGTTTTGCTCTCATATAACGGTTCTACTACTTTGCTTCTCCACTGTGCAGAACGATTTGTTGCAGTTACCGAACCACTTGTCTCAAACTGTGTTGCAGCAGGCAAAATAAATACATCATCCTGCTTATCAGTAAGTATAGCTGCCTCATTTACAAATGGATCAGCCAATACAATCAATTCTAAATCATCAAGTGCTTCTTTTACTTTTGCCTGCTGAGCAATAGAAGTAATACCATTACCCATAACAAAAAGTGCTTTTAGATTAGTTCCAGCATTGTGTATCTTGTCTTCTCCTGGCTTACCAGCAAGTACACCTGCATACCAACGAGATAATGAAAAACCTTTAGCACTCATCATCTTCTTATCTTTAAATCTTCCAGCTAGCCACTCATAGTCAACTCCCCAAGATTTAGCGAAGTATTTCCATGAGCCAGCACTAAGACCATAATAGCCAGGAAGAGTATGAGAAAGGCAACACATGTCTGTTGCTCCTTGCACATTATCGTGCCCTCTGAGAATGTTAGTTCCTCCACCCTCTACACCCATATTTCCAAGTGCGAGTTGAATTATTGGGGCTAGGCGCGTATTTGATGAACCTATATTATGCTGAGTAAGACCCATAGCCCAAATAAGCGTGCCAGGAGTTGACCTTGAGTATACTCTAGTTATCTGCATTAACTTCTCAACACTTACGCCTGTAACATCTTCTACTTTTTCAGGAGTCCACTTTTTAGCTTCTTCCATCACTTCATCCATAGCATATACTCTGTCATTTATAAATTTTTCATCATGCCATCCGTTTTTGAATATCAGATGAAGCATACCATACATAAACGGGATGTCAGTACCAGGTCTGATCTGTGCATATATATCAGCTTTTGCAGCTGTTTTCGTCATTCTTGGATCTACCACAATGATCTGAGCGTTATTTCTCTCTTTGGCTTTTAGAAAATGTCCGAAACCTACTGGGTGATTTACCGCAGGGTTTGCTCCAAATATAATAATTGCTTTAGCATTTTGTATATCTCCAAGTGAATTGGTCATAGCGCCATAACCCCATGTATTCGCCACACCGGCGACTGTTGCACTATGTCAGATTCGAGCTTGGTGATCTATGTTGTTAGTTCCATAAAATGCTACAAACTTCCTAAAGTAATACGCTTGCTCTGTACCCATTTTTGCTGAACCCAAAAACATAGTTGCATCTGGGCCATCATTTTCTCTGATGTTTTTTAGTTTGGAGGAAATTCGCTCATAGGCTGTATCCCAACTGATACGCTTCCACTTGCCACCCTCTTTTACCATAGGATGTTTTAATCTCGCTCCAGCTCTGACCATATCGATCATACCAGCACCTTTACAGCAGTGTCCACCCATACTTACAGGATGATCCTGTGCTACCTCTTGTCGAACCCATACGCCGTTTTGAACTTCTGCAGTAATACCACAACCTACAGAACAGGCTGTACATACCGTTCTTACTTTCTTTGATTCTGGGAATGGGTTTCTAATCTCTTCCTGCGTTGCTGCTCTTGTCACTCCTGTGGAGGCAAATGCACTGGTAGCTCCAAATGCTCCAGCAATTCCTGCCATTTTCAGAAATGAACGACGACCTACTTTGGTCGATAGTGCCTTATCAGTATCTGTTTTCATACCTTAACTCCTTTTTATAATTTTACTGTCCCTAGGAGGCTGTCGGATTCATGCATAATTGGCTGATAAACTCATCTTTTTTGCCTCTTTCTGCCTCTTTTTCGTTAAATAGCATGCTATTCTCCTCAAAATAGACAAAAATATACTTCAAAATCTGATATTTTTCATCTCAATCAGATGAATCCGACAGCCTCCTAGAGAGCAGCACTGTAATACTCATCCCATGTTTCATTTTTTTTGTAGATGATCTCTTTTTTGGTAGATTTTCCTACCACAACACCGCCAGAACTCTGAGCTTTTTTGCTCTCACCAGCTACTGCTACAACTGCTCCTGCACCAGCTACTGCTGTAGCACCAGCCAGTTTCTTCAAAAAGCCTCGTCTCTCTTCAATCATGATATCCTCCCTTCGTAGTTTTATCACCTATACCAGATAGGCTACCCAAGGGAAGCGGAGGCAAAATACTTCCTTTGGGTAGGCTATCATCCTTAGCCCAAATTACATATCGCTTACTCCTACTTCATCCTCAAAACTGGAATCATCCAAAGTACGGCCCTGTGCTAAAGCATCAGCAGATCTCTTGCTTCTATTTTTTGCTCTTCGTTTTGCCTCTTCGTCTGAGATAGGCTCACAGTCTTGGACTTTTCTTTCTACTAATTCTATAGGCTTTGGCTTGGCAACATCAAAATATAATCTCTCAAACTCTAAAAATGCATTCATGACAATCGCTAGAGACTTGTATGCCTCTGCACTCTTGTTTTCGTAAAGACTTGGGATAAACATATCTAAAAGAGAATTGATTACTTCATCAAACAAACAATGCTCAATAGCCGCATACGAACTATCTCCAGAGATTACAAGCTCTGTAAGCTCATGCATAAATGTCATCAAAAAGCCTACGCTGTCTTCTGAATCTTTGAAATTTATCTCATCTCTTCTTATCTTTGTTTTACCAAGAAAGTTTTTGACCTCTAATCTTTTTTTACCACTCTCCACACCCTCATCATAAAATGAAGCTGTAGTTCTGACTATGGCACTCTCTGGATTGTGAAAAACTTCATCAAACTCCTCTGATAACACTCGGTATCCATCTTCATTCATGTATGCCAATAGTTCCTTGAGTGCTTCACCTGAATTTGGCTCCATTGGATTGGATACCATTATCTCCAACGCTTCTCTAACACCTTCAAATCTCTCTTGAGAGTCTGAAAACACCAACATTTTGCTAAAAAGACCATAATAAAGTGACCGTGCACTATCTACTGATTCTTTATTCATGCTACAACTCCTGTGCTATTATTTATTTTGCTATCCATATGAGCTTGTAGCATTACTTTTGGCTTGCAGTCTGCACAACAATAAAGCGTGCGTATCTTTATCTCATCATTTCCAAATCTTGGTGACATCATCTCGGCTATTCTCTCTATTGCTTTCTTTGTAGCAAACTCCGCTCCACACTCAATACAGGGAAAAAGCTCATCATGGGCCATTGTATTTTTGACGAAATAACTACTATTTAAACTCAACTCATCATATACAATCTCTACACAATCCTTCTCAGGACAAACCACCTCACAGTAGCCACAGTTAGTGCAGATTGATGGATTAAATTTAAGCGTATTGTCTTCAGGATGTGCAGTAAGTGCTGTCACATTACAGGCTCCCACACAACTCATACACAATGTACAGGAAGATTCATTTATTTTTATACTTCCATAATGTACATGCTCACCAGTATAAATCACACCCAAATCATCATCTCCTACAAGATGCGAAAGCCTATATGTAAACACCTCTCTTTTTTTCATATCACTGTCATTGATATCAAATATGCACTCCTCTATACTCTCAACTTGAGAAAATGCCTCTAACAACTCCTCTCTGTTCATGCAAACATGAATTGCTTTTTTATGGTATTTTCTCTCAAAAATCTCATTTATTATTCGGATAACATCGCCCGTTCCCTTAGCTATAAAATCTGTATAGAAGATTACAGCGTGTCCACTCTTCTGTAGCAACGCAAGGAAATGTGATTCATGAAGGTATTTTCTGCCTTCTATTGCAAACGGTAGCACTTTCTCAGGCAGTGATAAGTCGTCGATTGACACCTGTGCTGGAAGTATCAGTGCTATATGATTTTTATAAAATGAAGCGGCCTCAGAAAAGGCATCTCTTGGCATCTGCGTAAAATCCAATGCACCAGAAGGACAAACACTCACGCAACCTCCACAGCCGTGACAATCTATATCTGAAAAATGCAAAAGCTTATCCTCATCAGTCTTGGTAATAGCCACAGATGGGCATACATCTTCACATTTACCACAGGTCTCCGAGAGAATCCTACCATGATATTGACAGATATTTGGATCATAGTGCACATAGTTTTTATATCTGAACTCTCCGTCATTCTCATAAAGAGCTTCGATAGCCTCTTCCCACCCTATATCTTTAGGATCATAGACACCGCTCTGTTTCATCGCAAAATCTGGAGCATCATACCAAATGACTTGATCAACCTGCAGGTCACCCCTCATGAGCTTATTTGTACTTACAGACAGCATGCCGATATGACCATTAATATCAGAGATATCGGCTGGAGACATTTCTATACAAGTAAATCCATCTTTTCTTAGCTTTTCAGTTAATTCAGAGTTTTTTTCTCCTAATACGGTTAATATTTTTTTACCGACCTTTTGTGCATAATCCATATCTTGTGCTAAGTCATATACTGTAGCTCTGATATCGTAAAGTTTTTTAATATTATTGATCTGTGCAGCAATATCATCTTCTGTATTTCGAATATAGTAATCAATTTCATATGCGAATACTTCGGTATTTGCTATATCTTTATTTGCAATAATATAGTGGCTACTATTGATCTCAGAAGCAACCTCTATAGATTCGTCAAGTGGAAACTCTAGGCATTTACTCTCTAAATAAAGATACTCTTTTTCCATACACTCTCCATTTGGTAAAGTTTTCTTAACCAAATAATAGGTTTTATTAGCTTAATAGTCTCTTAAGTGCCTTAGGGATTAGTAAAAAATATTTTACTATGAATATATTATTGGACATACTGTTACTATTGTACACATTCTATAGCAAATTTAACAAAATATTATACTTACTTTAATCAAATTTATATTGCTGTATAATTGTCAGTAAATAATGTTTGTCTAAAATTCTCTTAGAGTAAAGGTCTTGAATGATAAAAAAATATTTATTTATTGGTCTTATTCTATTGACTGTTATTCTTATTTATTTATTCTACCCTTTTGCCAAAGAAAGAAAGAGCATAATTCTTGGGTCTTCCCTTCCACTTAGTGGTGTCAATAAAGAGTTGGGGCAAGAGGTATTAGAGGGTGCAGCCTCATACTTTATGCATATCAATCAAAACAAAGGCATAAAAGGAAAATCTATAGAGCTAATCTACTATGATGATAAATACGAACCTCAAAATACACTAAGGAACACCAAAAAACTTATAAACAAAGATGAGGTATTTGCACTTTTTGGCTTCGTAGGAACTCCTACGACTAAAGAGATACTACCTATAATAGATGATATACCGTTCATAGCCCCATACACTGGTGCATCCTTTCTGAGAGATCCTAACAAAAAAAATATTGTAAATTTTAGAAGTTCTTATGATGAAGAGATAGAAAACATAATAAATTATCTACATAATAACAAAGATATTAGAAAATTTTCTATCTTATATCAAAATGATGATTATGGCATAGCTGGCTATAACGCAATTATTAAGGCATTAAAACAAAGGGGCTTGACCCTTGCGGGTGAAGGGACATATAAGAGAAATACCCTCTCTATCAAACATGCCATGCATGAAATAAAAGACTCCAACCCAGAGGCCATAATCATAGTTGGTGCATACAAACCTAGTGCAAGATTTATAAGAGATTGGCGTAACAACTATAGTAAAAAAACACTTTTTGCTCCTATCTCATTTGTCAATGCAAATGCTCTCGTAGATGAACTTGATGGAGATGGCGACAATATATACTTTTCACTTACAGTGCCATCATATGGCGATACAAACCTTGATATTGCCAATGAGTATAGAGTTATACTAAGCAGATATTATCCTACCAGCAAACCTTCCTATGTCTCTTTTGAGTCTTTTTTGGCTGCAAAAGCTGTAGTGCGTGCACTTCAAAATATCAAAGGAGATATCAATAGAAAAAAATTTCTTTTTGAGCTCAAAAACCTCAATCACGATGCACTAGGCAAAATACCCATAAAGTACCAAAATGCACAGCTACTCAATAAAGTTTATATTGCTGTGTTTAGGCATGGTGAGTTTCATTTTATCGATCAAGATAAACGATGAAAAGTCTCTATCAAAAAGCAAACGAGATACTGGAGAAGATTGAATTTTCCAAAAAGACAAAGCTACTCACAGGAATTATTGCTTTTGGAATGATGGCTATTGGATTTTTCATGCTGGTTTCTATATTTGCCATCAAGTATGACTACGAAACCCTTTACCAAAAAAGAACACTCCCTCAGATCAATCTAGAAGATATAAAAGATATATATAGTGTCAATATCCTTGACACACTTAATGATATAAAAAATAGAGAGATAGATACAGAGGACTCTATAGAAGTGATAGAATCTTCTAAAGAGATTATTCGCTCTCAGTGGACAAGCTATAATACATCTATAAACAAAGAGATATCAGGAGCAGCACAATTTGCTAATGCCTGGCTAAGTCTTTTTCTGCCTGGATACAGGATAATACATGATGACTACTATCAACAAAGCCTAATATCTAAGGTAAAAAGAAAAATAAAAGAGCTGGATAATAAAACTGCTCAAATAATACAGTATGTCAAAGAAGATGACACAAAACATATCAATCTAGCGATTGAGAGTGTGTTGTTAGATATAAACTCAATCAACATATATCTTACAAGTCTTATCAAATCAAACCTCAATGATGCGATTGCTGAAAAATATAGAAATGATAGAATTTTCAACACTAGCATCATCATGCTCTTTCTTCTAATAGGTTTCACTTTTTTTCTGAGCATTATTATATCTTTGATAATTACAAATCACTTCAAAAGGCTCAATGAGTCACTGGAGTCAAAAGTTATGTTTAAAACCAAAGAACTTAGAGAGCTAAACGAGTCTCTAGAAAAAAGAATTCGTAAGGAGGTAGCAAATAGCAGGAACAAAGATCAGGTGATGTTCCAGCAGGCAAAATTGGCTAGCCTAGGAGAAATGCTACAAAACATAGCACACCAGTGGAGGCAACCACTGGGAGCCATCACCATGATTATACAAAGCTTTGAGTCCAGATTTATATCTGGAAAACTTGATGAAGACTTTATAGAATCAAGAGTCAATGATGCCATGTTACTCTCTAAAAATATGTCCGACACGCTAGAGGATTTTAGAACATTTTTCCATCCACACAAAATACACAAAAAATTTGAGCTAAAGCGAGTGATAAAGAAGGCCATGGAGCTCACTAAGTATCAGCTAGATAAAGATAAAATCTCTATAGAGCTAGATATGAAAGATGAGATTGAAATTTATGGTTACGAAAATGAACTGACACATATTCTACTCAACATTATCAACAACTCTAGAGATGCTTTTGCTCAAGCTGACCAAGTCAATAATGATAAAAAGAAAATTCTTATTTTTGTCAAAGATGCACAACAAAAAGTAACTGTCAGCATGGTGGATAATGCTGGCGGAGTAAAAGATGATATAATAACAAAGGTATTTGAGCCTTATTTTACCACCAAGCACAAGAGTGTAGGTACTGGGATTGGATTATACATGTCCAAACAAATGGTCGAGAAGCATATGGGTGGCACTATAGGTTGTAAAAATATTCAACACAAGATGGGTTTCAAGGAGGGCAAAATGTATCAATGTGCTATGTTTACTGTAGATATACCAAAAAGTAGTTCTATGGCAAAATTAGTGGCTGAAGGGAATCTGTGATGGATAGGCGAGACCTCGATGTTCTCAATGGGTTTAATATTCTATATATTGAAGATGAAGCAGACCTCCTCAGGCATACAAAGGCTGTCTTGGAAGATTTTGCCAAAAATATATTTGCAGTAAGAACATGTGAGGAGGCAATTGATGTCTTACAGAACAACCATATTGATGTGATCATATCTGATATTTTACTTGAAAATGAAAATGGGATAGAGTGCTTACGACATATCAAGGATGAGCTAGGAATACAGATACCAACTATCCTGACCACTGCACATACCGATACAGAACTTTTGCTAGATGCCATCAAACTCAAGGTTGAGAACTATCTGGTAAAGCCGATTAGCATCAAGGAATTACTTAACTCACTACATGATATACTAAGACCTATGATTCAAGAAAAAGAGATAAAGCGTACCCAAAATATCATTAAAACTATATCAGTAGTAATAGATGGGAAGCAAGTAGAGTTGGTTCACTTTATTATCCGAAATCTTGATGATGAAAATATCTTGAACTACTCTTATAATGATATTATGGAGCAAACAGGAATAAGCAAGCCTACTATTATAAAGCTATTTAAACAGCTCCTTAATAAAGGGATTCTAACCAAAATACAAAATGGAAAATACATGTTTGATGAAATAAGACTAGAGTCAATCTAATTCATATACAGCTTCAACTTCTCCTCCAGAAGTTGATCTATTTTTTAGATCAAACTTAAGTTTCTTGCCTACAATAGTACCCCTGTAGTCACTATAGCCGAAAGTGTCTAGGACTGTTAAAAGTCGTGTATTTTTGTCATATATGACTTTTGAGGCATTATATCTACTGCCATTAAGTTGTGTCAGGGTAGTATTTTGCTCCAGCGTTATAATTCCACCTTCTTGTCGTGCTTTTTTAGCGGTCATTACAAACATATCTGTTTGAAGCTTAATCTCACCAAAGGTTGTATATGTCTTATATCTAGATACATTTGAAGCCGTGATTTGACTTTGAAGTGCTGTTTTATTAACTTCTCTGAGTAAAACTGAGCTAAGCTCTATCTGCTTCTGTCCATTAGTAGAGTTAGGTTTGCTTTTGGATATTTCCATAATACTATCTTTGCTGGCAAAAATTAAAATACCTATGATTAGAGCTATCTCTAATCTACTGACCATATCTTATGCAGCTCATCCACAAGCCCCTCTTTTTCTATAAGATAATCTATCATCTCTCTCACTGCACCATCTCCACCTTTTTTACTCAGTGCTACGGTAGCTATTCTCTCTACAGCTGGTGTAGCATCTTTTGGTACAAAGGATATAGCAACATCTTGGAGCATTGTATAGTCATTTAGGTCGTCACCGATAGCAGCTGTATTTTCATAATCTAAATTAAGTTTTTCTAGAAGTTCTGATAAGACTTTACTTTTATCTTTGATGCCCTGATAGCAGTACTCTACATGAAGCTCCTTGGCTCGTTTTTGCACTATCTTCGAGCTTCGTCCTGTGATGATAGCTACTTTTTTCCCAAGCCTCATCCAGCTGACTATACCGAGTCCATCTTTGACATTAAAGGATTTTACTTCGTCTCCACTCTCTGAATAGCTGATACGGCTATCTGTCATTGTGCCATCAACATCTAGTACAATTAGCTCTATGCTCATAGTACACCTTTTGTACTTGGTATGCCTGCTCTCTCATTCGGAGCAATAGCCCTTCTGAGAGCAACTGCCCATGCCTTGAAAGATGCTTCAATAATATGGTGTTTGTTTTTGCCTCGCTGATAAATCAAATGGAGCGTAAGTGGCATATTAGCAACCACTGCACGAAAAAACTCCTCTACAAGCTCTACATCAAACTCTCCAACTTTACCACCGATTGGAAGTTCAAATACTAGAAAGCCACGATTACTCAGATCAATATCACAACCCACGCTTGCCTCGTCCATAACAACGGTTGCGTTACCATATCTCTCTATCATTTTGACTGGGTATACGGCTTCACCAAGCAACTGTCCCATCACGATGCCTACATCCTCTACAGTATGGTGTGCGTCAATATGCAGATCACCCTTGCAGTCAACTTCTAAATCCATATGTGAATGTTTGGCAAACGCTTCAAGCATATGATCAAAAAATCCTACACCTGTATCTATGCTACTCTGACCACTTCCGTATAGATTAAGTTTGACGCTAATCTGTGTCTCTTTTGTCTCTCTAGTTTTCTCTAGCATTTTTTCTCCTCTATGGTCTGACTATAATTCCGCCCTGAATATTATTATCATTTATAAAATCTTTTGCCTCTTGAGCGGTTTTCAATCCTGTAACCCATACCCTATAAAATGGCTCATTATCTACTATTGATTTTTTAATTATTACCTTTTTGCTACCTCCATAGACCTTATGCTTGTCTCTAGAAATAACTGCACCCTCATATCTACGGAATGCACCTACCTGTACTGCAAAATTTGTCAACAATACTCGTGGTGTTTGTGTAGACTCTACTACCGTTGTCTTGTCTACTGGCTTTGGCTTATGGTATATTTTGCCTGCAAACCCTAAAACAGTGATCTTTACTGGTGCTATGCCAGATTTATCCAAGCCAATAGCCTTGCCAGCAGCATAAGAGCAATCTATGATCCTACCGCTTATAAATGGTCCTCTGTCATTTATCCTGACAGTTACACTTTTGCCATTTTTAAGATTATCAACCCTTACCATAGTATCCATGGGCCAAGTCTTATGCGCAGCAGTCATAGCATGCATGTTGTATCGTTCACCATTGCTGGTCTGCTTACCATGAAAGTTCGGACCATACCAGCTTGCCACGCCCCTCATAGTATCATTTACGCTCACATAGGTAGGGCTATAGCTTTTGCCTCTGACTCTATATGTTCGCATTGTAGCTTTATGTCTAGCAGCACTTGTATACTTGGTCGGCTTATAGTTTTTTTTCTGGGAACAGCCAGAGGTCACAAAGACAACAGGCAACATCAAGACAAAAGATAAAAGGATTTTAATCATACGGTTCATAGGCTCTCATTTTTTAATATCAATTATACTTGGAGCCTGATTAAAAGCATCTTAGTATCTTATCATCTTCTCAAATGTATCTTTAGTTACAGGTATAACAAGAAGTTTGCCTATAGCCAACTTTTCGCTAGGCAGTTGATTGGCAATAATCATATCTATAGGTGTTGTCTTGTATCTTCTTGCGATACTCTTGATGGTGTCACCTTTGGCTACGATATGAGAGACTAGATTGCTATAACGCTTGGTTTTAAATATCTGCTCCAGCGTTGGTGGTCTATAGAATGCTTGATAGAGTGCAAACTTATCCTGAGGTATCATCACCTGCACCAATGAAATATCTTCAGATATCTTATAGTCAGTCAAGTGTGGATTCATATCAAAAAAATCACTCACTTTTATAAGTAGTATTTCTGCAAATTTGAGAAGATTAGCACCACCTGCAACATTGACCAGTATCTTGCCATCTATAATCTCTCTTTTGATCTCTTTCTGCTCTTCTGTTTTTCCTGTAACTATCCTCTCTCCCATCATAGAAAGCAGTATGATTTTTTTTAGATAAGTTCTAGTCTCCAATGGAATGTATTTAAGTTTATCATCCATCAGTGTTGAGAAATCATCCGTGCCAGCCTTGCGTATAGCCTTGGCTACTCTGCCTTCACCACAGTTGTATGCCATCATCACTAAATACCATTTACCAAACTGCTTATAAAGTATCTGGATATACTTCATAGCAGCGTTTGTTGAAGCCAGAGGATCGTATCGCTCATCTATATGCTTATTGACCTTAAGTCCGAAGCGTTGTGCTGTTGCAGACATGAACTGCCATAGTCCAGCTGCTTTCATGGGGGATTTTGCATTTGCTTGAAAGCCAGATTCGGTCATAGAGAGATAAACAAAAAGGTGACTAAGTCCATCATTGACCAGAAGGTCTTTAAACATTGGCATGTAATCCTTGCCTCTTTTGACCGAATTTCTATAAAATCGTTTAAATCTTGCTTCGTTCTTTGCTACAAAATTCTCAAATTGTGGCTCAAATATATAAGTCTCATCAATATCAAATTCTTTGAGAACATAGCTATAGCTTGGATATTTTTCTGGAATATTTATAGCATTTATAAATAATGGCAACAGAAGCAGTAAAAAAACTATTTTTTTCATCATTTTATTATATACCAAATAATCTTTTACAGTTGCTAGATGTGATAAGCTCTATCTCATCTCGCGTACAGTTATCAATCTCTGCCATTTTATCTGCTACTAAAGTACAATAAGATGGCTCATTCCTCTTGCCTCTGTATGGCTGAGGAGTTAGATACGGGCCATCTGTTTCTATGAGTAGTTTATCTCTTGGTATGCCGGGATATACCTCTAGCAGTTTTTTGGCATTTTTAAAGGTAATCACTCCACCTATTCCAAAATAAAAATTTCTCTCTGAGAGCTTTAGAAGCTGATGGTCGGCATTATAGCAATGTAGCACTCCACCTACTTCTGATGCATGCTCTTCTAGTATCTCCTGTGCGTCTCTACTAGCATCTCTAATATGCACAATTAATGGCTTATTGTGCTCTTTTGCCAACATGATTTGATCTAAAAAAACCTGTTTTTGCACTAATTTTTCAGCCTTGATCTCGCTCTCATCATCTGGCAATCTATAATAATCAAGTCCGCATTCGCCTACAGCTATACATTTTTCGTGAGAAATATAGCGATCTAACAATCTTCTATCATAACTGAGCATGTCATAAGGATGCACTCCTGCAGCAAAATAAATCTCATCATACCGCTCTGCTAGCTCAATAGCACGGGGTAGGCTCTTGGGGTCAGCACCAGGTATTATAAATTTTTCCACACCTGCATCTTTTGCTCTAGAAATTACTACATCAAAATCATCTCTATATCTATCATCATCTAGATGAATATGGGTATCTACTATCAAACTTTTGTCGCCCCTATATATTTCTTAGAATTATATCTAAAGTTACTAAATCAATTTGCTATAATTAGATTAGTTTTACACAAAAGATATTGGAGTAATAGATT
>JAAXPZ010000064.1 GCA_012329065.1 Sulfurovum sp.
TGTAAAGAGAGACAGAACACCATACATTATAGAGAAGTTTTAGCCAGTCTCACAAATCGTAGTGCCCCACTTTTTAAGAGAATACCCATGTAATGGTCGGTTTGGTTGAAAAAGTGCGGAAGTCGGGTGGGAGTGGAGAAATCCTAACGGTTAGTAATTGGACTATATGCAAATACTTGTTCTTTTATGATATGTTCTTCACTCCCTCTGCGTGTGTTACTTTAAACTTTTGTAAAGACTCTTTGATATGCTCTATCATGCTATGTGGAGCATACGGTAGTAGGTCTAAAATTTTTCTAACATCTTTTGAATTATGATATAATGAAACAAAAAAGGAGAATTTATGTCTTTAAGTGATGTTAATAATATGCCCTTAGCAGAGAGAATGCACCTTATGGAACAGTTGTGGGATAGCTTTAAGTATGAAGCTAAAGATGTAGCACCTCCTGCGTGGCATAAAGATGTTTTAGATAAAAGAAAAGAACGCTATGGCAATAGGGAATTAAAGTTAATATCGCTAGATGAACTTAAACAATCTTATAAATGATCACATACTCACTCTCACTTACAGAGTTGGCACAAAGCGACTTGAAAGATGCCGAATTTTTTTATGAAAAACAAGATGAAAATTTAGGTATCTATTTTCGTGATAGTATCATCACTGATTTGGATGCACTTCTTTTTTATGCAGGTGTACACGAAATATATTTTGGATACTATAGAATGTTAGCTAAACGATTTCCTTTTTCCATCTATTATGATGTGGAGGAATCACATGTCATCATACATGCAATATTAGATTCCAGAAGTGACCCTCAGACGCATGAATCAAGATTGGTATAAAAATTTAGCTTTTAACCTTAAGTTAATCTTAAATTAAAAAAATATTAAGCTTAAGTGGGTACAATCCGTCCACAAAAGAGCGAAAGCTTATAACTAACAAGGAACAATTCATGAACATGACAAAAGCTATTAAGTCTCATGAAGTAGAGAGAGACTGGGTTTTGATTGATGCAAAAGGTAAAACTTTTGGTCGTATTTTAACTGAAGTGGCAACTCTACTTAGAGGCAAGCATAAGCCATTATATACTCCAAATGTAGATTGTGGGGATTTTGTGGTAATTATCAATGCCAAAGAGGCGAAATTTACGGGCACAAAACTAGAAGACAAAGAGTACTTTAGACATAGTGGGTATTTTGGTAGCACAAAGAGCACCAAACTTAGTGATATGCTTGAGAATAGCACCGAAAAACTTTACAGACAAGCTGTTAGAGGGATGCTTCCTAAGACTAACTTGGGCAAGCAGATGATAAAAAAATTAAAAGTGTACTCAGGAAGTGAACATCCTCATACTGCACAATTGAACAAAGGAGCTAAATAATGGCAACTATCTATGCAACAGGTAAAAGAAAAGCAGCTATCGCTAAAGTTTGGCTAACTCCAGGGAATGGCGAAATACTTATCAATGGTCAAACTCTTGATCAATGGCTAGGTGGTCATGAAACACACAAGATGAAGGTAAGACTACCACTAGAAGCTACCAAACAACTAGAAGCTATCAATATCAAAGCATCCACACTTGGCGGTGGATATTCTGCACAAGCAGATGCAGTGAAGCATGGTATCTCTAAAGCATTGGTTGAGTATGAGCCATCTTTTAGAGCCATTTTGAAGCCAATGGGACTACTCACTCGTGACTCTAGAGTTGTTGAAAGAAAGAAGCCAGGTCGAAGAAAAGCGAGAAGATCTCCTCAGTTCTCAAAGAGATAATATTTATACTGGTTGGCATCTTTGCCATCCTTGGGCAGATATAGGGCAGCTATTATTAGAGGTACCCTATATACCCAACTCCCCCCCCCGTATTCGTATAAAATTTATAATACTTTTTTTGCTTCTATTAACGCGGCTATTACATCGCCTATATTTGCTTTGGGAAGATGTATTTTCCAGTCTGGTTCATCATTTTTGCCGTTTAGAGATATGGCTACACTAGCGATACTATCGCTTCCTGTCCCATAAGGTTCATCTACAGTACCTATAGTTATCTTACCATTTTTAGTACCATCAAGAGCTAGTTCTTTGATGAGCTTCATTGTGATTCCTTTTGTGTGGTTTTGGTATTTGATTATATCTTGGATTGGTTAATGTATTGGAGAGTTTGGTGCGTTTGTAAACGCACCAGAAAAGCAATAGACTCTAAAGTGCCTCAATATCTTCTTCACTTGTCCGTATGCGAAGCGTATATGAGATATCACTGACAAATATTTTACCATCTCCTATTTTGCCCGTGTAGGCAGCCTTTTTGATAGCACCTATTGCTAGTTTAGCATATTCATCTGTGCTTACTACCAATTCTATCTTAACTTTTGGTATAAACTCTACGATGTACTCTGCACCTCTATACAGTTCTGAGTGACCCTGTTGCCTGCCGTATCCTTTGACTTCAGAGACAGTCATACCTTCTATACCTGCTTCTACTAGAGCATCTTTAACATCTTCTAGTTTAAATGGCTTAATGATCGCTTCAATTTTTTTCATTTTATTATCCTTATTAAGTTTTAGTAACAAATAGCCTAGGCATTTGTTACTGTCTCACCATGTATGGTTTCATCTAGACCATTATGTTCAGTCTCAGCATCTACTCTGGCTCCATTGGTCATAGCTGAGGCGATATAATACACAGCCACAGTACCAACAAGTGTCCAAAGACCAACAACTACAACAGATTCAAGCTGAATCATAAACTGCCCCATTCTGTCTCCTGATTCTTTTAATGGTCCATCCCATAGTAGCTCTTTGTCGTCCAATGCCAAAAATGCAGTAGCCAATGCACCCCATAGTCCAGCTAAGAAGTGTATACCAAAGGCATCGAGAGAATCATCATAGCCAAGTTTTTTCTTGAGTGATACTACACCAAAAAATGCGATAATTGCCCCTATTATACCAAGTATAAATGCTCCTCCAACACCAACAAAACCTGCAGCAGGTGTAATAGATACCAATCCAGCGATAATACCTGAAGCGATACCAAGCAGAGTAGGCTTTTTATAGATGAACCACTCAAGGAGCATCCATGTCACACCAGCAACTGCTGTAGCTATAGTGGTCGTCATCACTGCAAGTCCAGCGATCGCATTTGCACCAAAGGCAGATCCACCGTTAAATCCATACCAGCCGAACCAAAGAAGGGCAGCACCTACAGCCGTAAGAAGTATGCTGTATGGCTTCATGGGTATTTTGTTATATCCCGCTCTTTTACCAACAAGAATAGCAAGCACAAGACCAGCCAAGCCACCGTTCATATGTACAACTGTGCCACCAGCAAAGTCAAGTGTACCATCTCCCATAAGGAAACCTCCACCCCAGACCATGTGCACAATTGGCGCGTATACAAGTAAACCCCAAAGAACTACGATAATCATCCATGTAGAAAATTTCATACGACCGATGACTGAACCCGAAGCAATCGCTACGGTAATGGCTGCAAATGTACCTTGGAATGCAATAAAGACAAATTCTGGAAAAGCACCTACTGAGCTTAAATCAGTCCATTTGACACTATTGAGCATTATATTACCAAATCCACCAAATACATTTTGAAGCATTTCATTGTCATTGCTACTAAAAGCTATGGAATATCCAGCAACAATCCATACGACAAATGCCATAACAAAAGCACCCATAACCATAGCATAGGTGTTTAGTACATTTTTAGATCTAGTCATACCGCCATAAAAAAGTGCGAGACCCGCAGGTGTCATTAGTAAGACAAGTGCTGTGGATATCATCATCCATGCAGTGTCTCCAGTGTCTAGTGTGTCTTTTGCTGAAGCGAATATTGGTAGTGACAATATCGCCAATAGTGTTAGAAATCTATGTTTCATCGTTTGTCCTTGTGTTAAATATATGTAAGTATACTGGATGAAGAGATAAAAAGAAACAAATTATTGATTAAAAAATAGGCAATAATGTAGAATATTATGTAATCGCGGGTATCTCCAATACGATTGTATTGTGTTGAAACTTTGTATCTATATGATTTGATAGAGCAAGCTCATCGATTGCATGGTCTATAGTATTTTTTCTATGATCTGCAGTTAGCTTTAAAGAGAAGATGGGATATTTTTTGTCAGATATTATCACTATGGAGCCCATTTTAACATTGAGTGTAATTTCTACGGAGAGAGTACTGCCAAACTGTGCAAATACTTTTCTCAATAAACGAGAAAAACTATTCTGCTGTAGTTGAATATCGGGCATACTGTAGTCTGTCATTAGGGATATTTTACCGCAATAATTTATATTGAATAATTCAATATTGGCTTGAAGGAGCAGATTCAAATCAGTAAGAGAATAGCCCTCTAGTTTTCCCTCTTTTGTAATTTTTGGTCTTGGCCTGCTATATAACTGGAGCCCAATTTCGTTATCATTTACATATAGTGTGTTTAGACCATAAAAATCAAAAGATGAAAAAGAAAGTTCTATTGCTGTCATTCTATTCCCAAAACTCTGGGGTGCATGACTTAGAGCTAGGGAGAAAAGTTCTTTTTGAGTATCAATCCCTAAGATAAGTTCGGCACTTTTGTTTAGGTAGAGTATGGAGCCTTTACTAGAAAAAAGTATAAAGGGATTGATATCGTTTTCAATAAAAAACTTGAAATCAGTTGATATTATGCTCATTGATTTTCTTTCTTAGTGTATTTCTATTTAGTCCCAATATCGAAGATAGTTTTAGTTGTGAGCGGTATTTCGACAAGCCTGCCTTTATCAAAGGTCGCTCAAAGAGCCCCAATAGATCTCTGTAAGCATTATTTCCTTCTATTTTCTCGTATAGATATTTGTATATAAGGTGCTCAAGGGCTTCTTGGTCTATATTTGCAGTGATGAGCTGTCTGTAAATAGAAGCTCTAAAAGATTTGATATTTTCTGATAGATCTAATTGCTTGATATCGATTGCTGTATCCGTAGTAATGAGCAGTTCTTGACTGATGGCATTAGAAAAATGTTCCAAGAGCAAAGACAAGTCTTCAGGTCTTTCTTGGAGTGAGGGCATATGATAGATGAACGCAAATTTCTCTTCTATTGATATGGAGTTGTGTATGTTGTTGGCAATAGCTATAATTCGTTTATTGGCAAAATCATACCTGCTGAGATCTAGTATTGATTCAAAGTTGTAGATGATTATTTCTTCTTGTGTCTGAAGAGCGTGCATTAGTGTATCACAGTCACTTCCATTTATAAAGGTGCCTTTAGGAAAGATACTTTCGACTAAGCTTTTTTTGCCTATATATGGCTCACCGACAACAATGGATGCAACAAAAAGTGACTTAGTGAGTGTTAAGCCATTGATGATTTGTTTTACTTTTGGTGAATTGCTTAAAAACTGAACAGGTTTCATGTGTCAGATTATATCATAAAAGAGCTATTATGCTAGCAAAATTAATTGGACTTTATTGCCATAATCTAAAGCACACTAATAATCTAGGTAATTAGTGTGCTTGGTAATTTATGACACTAGTGATGTGATTTTAGAATGAGGATTGTCATCCTGATGTTTATAGCGACAAATCGTACAAGTTGCCACAAGACACAAGTGCGTAAAAATTTCTGAAATTTACCTGGAATCATTGCCCCAAATTGTGGACTGTATGGCTCTATATGTTTTATGTGATCTGATTTTGACATTTTGATACTCCTTAGTTTTTACTTATATTTAGTTTGTACTTTTACTCTGGGATCAGAGTCCAGCCTGGTTTCATTTGTGCCTTCCATAAAAAGCCAAAATGTAGAATATGTTTTATCCAGTGTGCAGCCAACCCTATTTCGCCAGTAGTGCCATTATTGTCTCTTCCTGTTCCTGGGTATTTTTCAAAGTTTGGGATGATTGGATATACAGTCATAGCTGCAGCCGTACCTTTGAATATGCCTTTTCCTGCACTAGCAACGCATGCAGCACCCATCTCTGCCATTGAAGCTGTATGTGTTGGTTCTATGGAGACATCATTGATCATATCTCTGATAGACATCGCAACCGCCTTGCCCATCATTGCTGATGGCATACCAGTTCTTGGAGGAGTGGGATTTATGGGCGTACCGTTTGGTGAACTCATCGGCTTGGAAATAATGTGTGGTGGTGCAAAAGCAATACCTACAGCAAAAATATTTTTGTAATCTTGGTTTTGCAGCGTTCTTGGCCAGTCACTTGGCTTCCATTCTTCGTAAGGCTTGGGTGTATAGTCTGCATCTACTTTCATGAAGCCATTAGGTGCAAAGATTGTTTCCGTTATATCTACACCATCTTTGCCATATGCTTTGAGACCAACGCCTCCAAAAGGAGGAATAAGCATAGCAAAGTCAAATTCCTGCTCATTAATTTCACCATCAAGTGTCTCATATGTGACCTTGCCTTCTTCTACTTTGTTTATATGAGCACCAAGAATCCAGCTCATACCCCGTTCTGCATAGAGCGATTCAGCAAAAATCTTACTCGATGTAGTATAGCCACCTGTGTTGAAGTGTATGCCGCCCATCCCAAAATCACCTAGGAATGATTCATTAGTTATATAAGTAATATCTGCAAGTTCTCTGAGACCTTCTTGTTTGATTTTGTGCTCGATGTTAAATATATACTCAAAAGCAGCTCCTTGGCAGGTACACATTCCATGTCCAGTACCTATAAGGAAGGTCTGCCTTTCTCCTGCTTTCATTTTTTCAATACATATTTTGAGTTCTTGTGAAGCATGGACTGCATGGTCAGCAGAGCATACAGATACAGTGTGATCCCCTGAGTGACCTGCTGTTCCAAGCCCGTCCGTTGCTTGGAAGTTAAGCTGAGGCCCAGTGGCATTGATGAGATAATCATAAGTAATCTCTTCGCGTTGCTCCTCTTTATCTTGACCTGTGTACTCTATAGTAATAAATGCATCATCACTACTCTCTTTACCCTCTGGATTGATAGAGACAGCCTTGGCCTGTCTAAAGTCAATGCCTGCCTTTTTGTATACTGGTGCCAATGGAAAAGTGACCTCACTTTTGCTCATATCACCTACCCCTACCCAAATATTGGATGGAATCCAATTCCATAGGGCATTGGGCGTAACTACTATAATTTCATGTTTTTTACCAATCCACTTGGCTAAAAATGAAGCTGCAGTATGTCCCGAAACACCACCTCCCATGATTATAACTCGTGCCATAGTTAATCCTTTTACATTGATTTGATATTTCATTCTAGAGGAATATAGATTAAGATAGTGTTAAAAAAGCATATTTGATTCAAATTTTATGATTTAAACACTACTTTATAGTCAATTTTAATTAAAATTAAATTGATTTATACCATATTTGCTTTACTTGGCACAGAAGCTATTCAAAAAGCACTCAGGCAGTTACCAAATGTGACATCTGACATTTTAACACTAAAAAAATCTCTATAGAGTTACTCAGATACATCTGGTTCCAGCAGGGATAAAATGGTGCTTTTATCGAGATAGGAAACATTGGATTACTTGCTATGGCGAGCTAATAAAGTTTATCAAAATACTTTTCGAGTAGTGTAATTCATAGCAAAGATATAGCAAGAGTTTAAAAAAAAATCTCTTTCAACACCTCTTAAGAGTGTAGCCATTACAATACCTCATTATCGACATAACTATCAAGGAGAAAATATGGTAGAAATAAGATGGCACTCCCGTGCAGGACAAGGTGCTGTAAGTGGTGCTAAAGGACTAGGAGATGTTGTTGCCACTACAGGCAAAGAGGTGCAGGCATTTGCACTGTATGGTTCAGCCAAAAGAGGCGCGGCGTTGAGGGCATACAACAGAATTGATGATGAGAGGATTCTAAATCATGCAAAATTTATGTATCCTGATTTTGTACTAGTGATTGACCCTGCTTTGGCTATGTCAGATAATATTACTATGAATGACAAAGAGTCAACAAAATATATTGTTACAACACATTTATCAAAAGAGGAACTCATAAATAATATTCCAGCCCTTCAAGGTAAAGAGGATAGAGTTTATGTCGCTGACTGTATTCAGATCTCTCTTGATACTATAGGGAGATCTATGCCTAACGCACCAATGCTTGGTGCATTTGTAAAAATATCTGGAATGTTTGAGCTTGACTACTTCCTTGAAAATATGAAAAGGGTGCTCCAGAAGTTTCCACAGAAAATCATTGATGCTAACATGGAAGCGATTACCAGAGCATACAATGAAGTAAACTAAGGAAGGAGATAGAATGCAGGATTTAAAATTATTAGCACAGGACAATAGAGGCTTGTATCAACTTGAGGCTGGTGAAGACCTTTTGGGGTGGCATGAGGTAACACAGGGTAGCATACTCCCTTCATTTGAAGGTGATGCAACAGGTATAGCTAATATGAAGCAAGAGGAGAGAAATTACTCTCACTATAATTCATATACAGCAACAGTGGCCTCTTGGAGGGTTCTAAAGCCAGTCTACAATAGAGATATATGTATTGACTGTCAGAACTGTTGGGTATGGTGTCCAGATACATCAATTATATCACGAGATAAGCAGATGCTAGGTATCGATTATGACCACTGTAAAGGCTGTGGCGTTTGTGTGGAAGTCTGTCCTACAAACCCAAAATCTTTGTTGATGTTCGGTGAGCATAGTTCGTTTGAAGATGCTTTGTCTCAGTGGCCTGAGAAAAAGAAAAAAGAAAAGAAATAGAGGAGTTGTTATGGCAGTAAAGTTTGATTTGAATGAAAGAGAAGTATGGGATGGTGCATACGCAGCCTCTCAGGCATTAAGGCAAGCACAGGTAGATGTATTAGCAGCATACCCTATTACACCCTCTACTCCTATAGTTGAGAATTACGGTTCCTATGAGGCAAATGGATACATAGACGGTGAAGTTATTATGGTGGAGTCTGAGCATGCCGCGATGAGTGCCTGTGTTGGTGCATCTGGCTCTGGTGGTCGTGTTGCTACTGCAACATCATCACAGGGTTTTGCCTTGATGGCTGAAGTTCTTTATCAGGCATCTGGCATGAGATTGCCAATAGTGATGACAGTAGTCAACAGAGCACTTGCTTCTCCTCTGAATGTACGAGGTGACCATTCAGACATGTATTTGGGTCGTGACTCTGGCTGGATACAGTTGGGTGCATTCAACGCTGAAGAGGCGTACGATCTTACACTTTGTGCATTTAAAATAGGAGAGGATCATTCTGTCAGATTACCTGTGATGGTTCATCAAGATGGATTTACCACTTCCCATACAGCACAAAATGTTTACCCGATTACGGATGAGAAAGCCTATAAATTTGTAGGTGATTTCAAGCCTGTAGATGATATGTTGGACTTCTCTAGACCAGTTACTTACGGTGCACAGACTGAAGAAGATTGGCATTTTGAGCACAAGGCAAGACAGCATAAGGCGATTATGGATTCTCGTCCTGTGATTGATGCAACCTTTGAGGAGTTTGAAAAACTAAGTGGTAGAAAATACAAGAGAGTAGAAACTTATCATATGGATGATGCAGAAGTCGCTATTGTGGCTCTTGGTACAACAGTCGAGACTGCTCTTGTAGCAGCTAGAGAACTCAGAGAAGAAGAAGGTATAAAAGCAGGTGTTGTTGCCATAAGAGTATTTAGACCATTCCCACTAGACCAAGTTAGGCTAGCACTCAAAGATGTTAAAGCAGTATCTGTACTAGACAGATCAGCTCCAGGAGGAGCTATGGGTGCATTTTTCAATGAGGTTTCAGCCGCATTATATACGACCAACGCAAGACCGCTCGTAACAAATTATATTTACGGTCTAGGTGGGCGTGATTTCTCAATAGCAGAAGCCAAAAGAATCTTTAAAGAGCAGAAAGCCCATGCAGATATAGGGCATATCACAACTGACATTCAGAAGTTCTCAGGGCTTAGAGGTCCAGAGTTCGGATATTTCCAAACACTGAGAGGTTAATCATGGCAATTACATCAATAAAAAACTTAAAAGAATTTTCGACAAATAATGACAGGTTTGAGGGTGCACATACTCTCTGCCCAGGCTGTGCTCACTCTATGATCGTGAGAGAACTCATGAATTGTACTGATGACAATCTTGTAATGACTGCAAACACAGGATGCCTAGAGGTTTCTACCGCAGTTTATCCTTTTACAACTTGGGATACTTCATGGATGCATATTGGATTTGAAAATGCAGCATCATCTGTAACAGGATCAGAAGTTATGCACAGAGTAAGAAAGAAAAAAGGCACACTTCCAGATCCTGATGCACCAGTAAAGTTTGTTGCATGGGGTGGAGATGGATCCACTTTTGATATCGGATTTCAGTGGCTAAGTGGTGCGATGGAGAGAGGGCATAATTTTGTTTATGTCTGTTTGGACAATGAAAACTATGCCAATACTGGTGGACAGAGATCATCTGCTACACCAATAGGGTCAACTACTTCTACGGCACCAGCGGGTACACACTCATATGGTGAAAAGCAAAAGAAAAAAGACATAGTAGCAATCATGGCTGCACATGATGCTCCATATGTAGCACAACTGGCTCCAAATAAATGGAAAATTATGGCAAAAGGTTTTCAAAAGGCTCTAGACACAGAGGGGCCATGTTTCATAAACACAGTATCACCGTGCTGCACAGAGTGGAGATTTGATCCAAAAGATACTATAACTATCACTGATCTGGCAACTGACTCTTTGATGTTTCCTGTGTATGAGATAATTAATGGGCATGAGCTTAATATCTTATATAGACCAAAAAATGTACTAAAAGTAGAGGATTATTTAGGTGCACAAGGCAGATATAAACATTTATTTAAAGCAGAGAACAAGCATGTCATAGATAAGATACAGAAAGATATAAATGAGTATTGGGATATGCTACAAAGAAGAGAAGAAGCTAGAATCTAAATGCTTCATCACTATTTACCATACTATTTACCATCTTGGGCTGAATGGAGGCTTTTTCATTCAGTCATTTAGTAGTATGTTAACGATTAGCTATCCACCATAAATTACTTTTTACAATTTGTAACATATTGATAAAATATTGCTATGAATATGCTAGATTTTGTGTAATAAAGAAACAGTAATACAATATATAACCACCTCTAACTCCATTTAACTTTTTCAGATAAATAAAATTGTTAAAATTACATCACAATATTATTAAAAAAGGAAGATAAAATGTCATTACCCAAGATTATTTGGACCAAAATAGATGAGGCGCCAGCGTTGGCTACTTATTCACTCTTACCGATTGTTAATGCTTTTACAAAGACTGCAGGCGTTGAAGTGGTGGAGAAAGATATTTCTCTTTCAGGTAGAGTACTTGCTGCTATGGGAAAAGCTGAAGATGAATTGTCGAAACTTGGAAAAGTTGTTCTTCAGGCAGATGGAAACATCATTAAGCTTCCAAATATCTCAGCTTCAGTAGGTCAACTTAAAGATTGTATCGCAGAGCTTCAAGGTCAAGGATATGATATTCCTGATTATCCTGAAAATCCAGCAAATACATCAGAAGAAGCAACACAAGCAAAATATGCAGGTTGCCTAGGTTCAGCGGTAAACCCAGTACTAAGAGAAGGTAACTCAGACAGAAGAGCAGCTGTAGCTGTAAAGAATTTCGCACAAAAAAACCCACATAAGCTTAGAGCATTTCCAGAAAATGCAAAGTCGTATGTTGCACACATGGAAGGAAATGGAGATTTCTTTTCACATGAAAAATCAGTCACTTTAGACAAAAACCAACAAGTTACTATTGCACTTAATGGTAAAGAACTTACAGTGATTGATTGTGTTGCAGATGAAGTAATTGATGGTACATTCATGTCTATCTCTGCACTCAAAGCGTTCCTTAAAAAAACCATAGCAGATGCAAAAACAAATGATGTTTTATGGTCATTACACCTTAAAGCAACGATGATGAAAATCTCTGACCCTATTATGTTTGGTCATGCCTTTACAGTATTCTTTGAAGGTGTATTTGCAAAACATGCAGACACATTTGCAGCGTTAAATGTAAACCCAAATATGGGTATGTCTGACTTAGAAAGCAAAATTGCAGGTCATGCAAAAGAAGCAGAAATCAAAGCAGACTTCCTTGCAGTACTTGAATCAGACGCTCCAAAATTAGCAATGGTTGACTCAGACAAAGGAACAACACACTTTAATGCATCAAATGATGTCATCATCGATGCTTCAATGCCAGTGGTTGTTCGTGAAGGTGGTAAACAATGGGATAGAACAGGAGCGGCCGTTGAATGTGTAGCTGTTGTTCCTGACTCTACTTACGCGATGTTTCATGCTGAAATGGTAGCAGATTGTGTAAAACATGGTCAATACGATGTTGCTACTATGGGTGCAATGCAAAACATTGGTCTTATGGCTCAAAAAGCAGAAGAGTATGGTTCTCACCCAACAACATTTGAGTTAGCTGAAGCTGGTACAGTAACAGTCACAGGTGCAGATGGTGAGCTTATGAGTTTTGAATGTGAAGCTGGAGATATCTGGAGACTTTCTAGAACAAAAGATGTTGCGATTAAAGACTGGGTAAGACTAGCAGTTGAAAGAACAAGAATAGAGGGTATCCCTGCTATCTTCTGGCTAGATGAAAATAGAGCCCATGATGTAGAGATTATGAAAAAAGTAAATAAGTATATTAAAGACCATGATACAAATGGTTTAGATATTTCTACTATGAAGGTAACAGATGCAACTAGAGCAACAAACGCAATCATCAGAACAGGTAAAAATGTTATCGCTGTAACTGGCAATGTACTTAGAGACCACCTTACAGATATGTACCCAATCTTGGAGCTAGGCACAAGTGCAAAAATGCTTTCTATTGTTCCTTTGCTTGCTGGTGGTGGACTTTATGAAACTGGTGCTGGCGGTTCAGCTCCCAAGCATGTAGACCAATTCTTGGCTGAGGGTCACTTGAGATGGGATTCATTAGGTGAGTTCTTGGCATTGGCTGAGTCACTTAGATTTATCGGTCAAAAACATAATGATGCAAAACTTCAAGCACTTACAGTTGCTCTTGATGCTGCAAACAATGGGTACCTTGACAACAACAAAGAGCCAAGCAGAAAATGCGGAGAGCCAGATAACAAAGCATCGCACTTCTTCTTAGCTCAATTTTGGGCAGAGGCATTGGCAAATGGCTCAGATACAGAACTTGCAACAAAGTTTGCTCCAGTAGCCGCCTCGTTGAAAGATAATGAAGCTAAAATTATTGCAGAGCTTCTAGCGACTGAAGGCAGCCCAAAAGATGTTGGCGGATACTTCAAGCCAGATGATGCTAAAGCGGAAGCTGCAATGAGACCATCCGCTACTTTAAATGCGATTATTGACGCCATCTAAAAGGCATTGATTCTTCAATTGGCGAGTGTTTAGCTCGCCACTTCTTGATTCCAATTTGTTTCCTTATTTTGGTATAATTGGGATCTATCTTTCATATATCTTTCGATTTTGCTTTGACAATATCTGTTTTAATCTGTATTTTCAAGTTCGGAATCAAACAAGAAGTAGTATATATCAAAAGGAATATAATGGCAAAAAGTAAAAAAGTTACAGTTATAGGCACAGGAAACTTTGGCTCGACAGTCTCATTTATATTGGCAATGAATGGTGCATGCCACAATGTGGCTCTAATGGGTAGAAATTATGATGTTGCCAAGGGAAAAGCTTTGGATATGTCGCAGGCTGTAAATGCAGGAAGACAGCATACTATAGTAAAAGCAGCCAAAGGACCAGCGTGTCTTTCCGATTCAGATGTGGTGGTGATCACCGCTGGTGCACCAAGGGGACCTGGAATGAGCAGAGATGATCTGCTTATGCAAAATTCTGAAATAGTAAGAAAATATGCTCAAGATATCAAGAAGTATGCACCAGAAGCGGTAGTGGTTGTAGTCTCAAATCCTCTAGATGCTATGACCTATGTAGTGCTTAAAGAGACAGGTTTTCCTAGGGAGAGAGTGTTGGGTATGGCAGGTATATTGGACTCTGCAAGAATGGCTCATTTTATTTATGAAAAGCTTCAATATGGTGCAGGGCAGATTAGGGCAACAGTGATGGGGGGACATGGAGATACCATGGTGCCACTGGCAAAATTTACTACAGTAGCAGGTGTTCCCATAGAGGATTTGTTAGACTCAGAGGAGATAGGTGAGATTGTCAAAAAAACTAGAAATGGTGGAGCCGAGATAGTCAATCTTCTAAGAAATGGATCAGCATATTATGCACCAGCTAAATCAACGGCTGTTATGGTGGAGGCTATGCTTAATGATACAAAACAAATACATTCATGTGCCGTGATGCTTGATGGAGAGTATGGTGGATATAAAAATATTGTCAGTGGTGTGCCAGTAATGATAGGAGCAGGCGGAGCGGAAAAAATTATCGAAATGACACTCAAGCCTCTACAGATAGAGAGATTTGCCAAATCAGTTGCTTCAGTACAAGAGATGGTTGAGAAGTTGGAAAAAATAGATTTTTTCACAGACAACAAGTAGATATTCTCAGGACTATTCTTGGAGTATTGGAAGGCTTTTTGCCTCAAATACTGTAACAAAATATACCATAGTCTATAAAATTAACTTATAAATCTCCTATCGTTATAGATGTAAAGTTTACATATATTATAGTAAGGGCACCTCTAATAATAGGTGATACCCACAACATCACTAGCTTTCGCCTATGCGTTGTTACTCTTTCTCACCTTAGCTACGGCTAGGGTGTCAAAAGAGTGCCTAGCCTAGACAAAAGCTAGTGATGCCCGAAGGGTGGGCTTTGCAAACGCAATCTTGCACAAAATATTTAAGGCGTCTTAGCTATGGCTAGGACTTATAAATCTTTTGCACAACCTTACATTTGCAAAA
>JAAXPZ010000053.1 GCA_012329065.1 Sulfurovum sp.
ACTTTGTAGTTTACAGCTCCTGTCTCATAAGCTCCACTTTGAACCAAAGCGATTGTTTTTGAGTGATTTCCTGAAAAACCTACAGTTTTAAACAGTTCATCTGGAGATTTTTGCATATTTTTCGTTATAAAATACTCTGGCATAAGTCTTCCCGAAGTTGAGCCTTTTGAGCCGAATGTAAAAGTTTTTCCTTTGATGCCTTGAGGAAACTCTTCACTTTTTTCTAGTCCTGTGTGAGTGTTTGCTATGATGTAGCTATGAAAGTTTGGATCATTAAGCCCTTGAGCGATAGCATAAGAGCCTTCAACTAAAAGCCTAGCTCGCACACCCGAAAACCCGCCAAACCAAGCGAGTTGAACTTGATTGTTACGAAAGGCACTGATTGAAGATGCATAAGACTTGACGGGTACAAACTTAACATCAACTCCAAGCTCTTTTTCAAGATACTTTGCGATTTTGGAAAATCGTTCATGGAGTTTGGTTTCGTCTTGGTCGGGAATAGCCGTAAATGTAAATGTTTTGGCAAGCATGGTGGTTACTAATAGTAAAGAAACTAGTATGATTTTGTTCATTGGAAAAACCTATTTTTGAATTAAGCAAAAAATAGAGAGATAAAGTAGTTGTTGCAAGTCGCACTCTTTATGTCAAACTCAAGCCTTGAGTTGGATGCTTTGTGTTATCTTATCATCTTACTCTAAAACTAACATTAAAGAAAAATACTCAAGTACTATAGAGTAGTCCTTAGTCATGTTGTTTTTTACTAACAAGCAGAGGCAACATGCCAAAGTACTCCAAGGTACCAAAAGCCTGATCTATCCTTGCGTCTGGTTTGATTTCTAGTATCAGCTTCTTAATGCTTTCATCACTTAAGTCACCCAAATACTCACCCTCTCCATGTTCTTCTCTATATAGCTTGACCAATCGATATGTGGATTTATTTTCTTCGTATTTCCATATTGTCATAAATATACCTTGTACCAATAAATGGTGATTTCTATTATATCAGTCCTTCTATAACAAAATAAAGGAGTAAGACTATATGTATTCTATACTTGTTGTACAGTTTCGCCACATTGTGGTCATCAGTCTCAATCAATATAAAAGTAATAGCCTAGAAGCATAGTAGTCAAATCTTTACAGCACATACGGATTTTAAACAATGTCGCAAGTCTATCACTCTAACACAAAAACGAATTCCTACACAAGAAGTATCATACAGCAATCAGATTTATACCCTCAAGGGGTAGCCCCACAAATGTTGAGTTGGCAAAAAAAGTATAATACCAGTGTCAAGACAGTAGTTACATATAAAGGTAGAAATTTGACCCAAGAGGGGCTACCTCTTGAGGGTATAAAAGTTCAAGACCAAATATCGTACACCCTACGCTATCATTGTCTAAGGATATATTAGATATAATTATAAAAATTATTATCAGTACTGTAGAGAAAGGAGATTTGATAGTATTTTTGTGTAAGCAGAGCGAAACTACAATTGTTCGTTGAGCGTTTCACCCCTAGAGTCGCAATATATAACTATCGCTTATGTATTGTAGAGTAATAAATATTATAAAATTATTAAGGGATATAAATTGTTTAGTTTGTTAAGAAAAAGTAAGTTAGTTGTACCAGTAGTATTAGGAGTGGCTTTATCAGTTCAAGCATATGCTTGCCCGCCAGCAAAAGATGGGACAGTTAAGCCATCACACATCACCTCTATAAATGTTCATATGCCTGGAAAAGCAAAAAGTGGAACAGTTGGCTTGATTGATATTTTGTTTCCAATGGAATCAGGATATAGGGTAACAGCCAAGCAGACTGGTAGTGGAAAACTAGCGCCTGCTCTCATAAAGGGCATAAAAGAAGGAAAGTTGACAACAAATGTTGTTTACACTTATGGAAGAACGGGTGAAATACCTCCTGGAAGAGATATCTACATGCACCTATATAATGCGATGGATAAGAATCTTTTAGGAAAGCTCAACAAAGAGCTAAAGCTGAAGCCACAATTTCAAATGATCGCTGATGATATTGGTAAAAGCGGACACTTGAGCGTTCCGTATGTTGGAACTTATGCTATTTTTTATAATCCAGATTTGATTAAAAAAGAGGATGCTCCTAAGAGTTGGAATGCTTTAGCAGATTTTAAAGGTAAGATAGCTGTACCAGGCTCAGGGTGCTTTGGTATGAGATCTTTGACTGCTTTATACCACATAGTTGGGGCTAAAAAGTTTGAAGAGATTATTAAAAAAGCAGATATGCCTGCTATGGAGACTATAAAAAAAGATCCTAGAGAATCTAAAGATAAGCCTTTAAAAGCAAATGCGACCCCTGTTTCAGTGGCTGAAGGAAAGTTTCCAATAGGTATAGGTGCTTTAACTTCAAGCAAAACTCAAGAGCTTATCGCTAGCGGTGCAATCGAAGTGATTTGGCCAGAAGAGGGAGCAATCATCTTGCCTCACATCGTTGTAGTCAGAGAAAATCCAAATGAAGCAGACTTGGCACTTGTAGATTTTATAGCAAACAATATGCAAGTTCGCAATGTTCTACTAAATCTAGGAATTAGCTCAACTCTAAAAGGTGCAAAAGTTATACCTATAGCAAAAGAGAATAATTTCAATTATAAGTACATCCCTATAAAAGAAATAATGAGAAAAGATATACATAAGGATATTATAGAGATGGTTGAAAAAAACAAGCCAAAAGGATAAAATAAATGGCTAGAAGCTTTTTGGCTTCTAGCCCTGTTATCCTCGCTACTACTTAGACAATCTCTCTAGTGCAGGAAAGTAACTTGCCTCTTTACAGCTTCCCGCCCATTCTTGCAAATATAATTCTCTGAGCGATACTATCAAGTCTATCTATAATTTTTAGATTTTTTCGAAGATATTTAAGTAGGTTAAAATACTCCTCTGCTTTGCCATCAGTATCTGTCATTTTCTGAATGACACTCTTTTCAAGCAAGGCATATATATCATCTGTCTTGGCGTACTCTACATCTATTTCTGTGGCAAGATTTTTCACTTTGTCGTTATCGTCAAAAGTCTTAAACATCTCTATAGTCTTCTCAAAAGCATTGATAGTACATCTGTTTATACTGAGTGATTCTTTGATGAACTGGATGATATTTACATCATCCTCACTGAGCATACTTTGCATATTTTTGATATAATTATTTAGGCTAGTTTTAACTCTATTGAGTCCAGATGTTATCTTCAGATAAGAGACCATCTCTCTGAGATCTCTTGCTTCTGGTGTGTATCTAGCAAATATAATTACTAGCTTGTTGTCTATCTCTTCAGTTTTATTATTGATTTCCTTGAGTGCTTTTCTGATGTTCTCAAGTGAATTTGTATCTGACTCTTTTATGGCTTCCAAAGCCTCTGAATTGACCCGTGCAAGTATCTCTGTCACCTCTAACACATCTGCTCTGACTTCTCTTCTTGCTTCTTGATATTGTGTCAACATTATCCAAACCTCCCCGTAATATAATCTTCTGTTAATTTTTTCTCTGGGTTTAAAAATATCTTCTCTGTATCTCCAAACTCCTCTAGATCTCCCAAATACATAAATGCTGTATAGTCACTCAAACGACTTGCTTGTTGCATATTATGTGTTACTATTACTACTGAAATGTCCTCTTTTAGCTCTGCTATGAGTTCTTCTATTGCACCTGTTGATATCGGATCCAGTGCTGATGTTGGCTCGTCGAAAAGAAGTACTCTAGGTTTGAGTGCTACAGCTCTAGCGATACAAAGTCTCTGTTGTTGACCACCAGAAAGTCCTAGTGCACTCTCCTTGAGTCTATCTTTTGCTTCATCCCATATGACCGCACCTTTGAGTGCTTTTACAACTCTCTCTTCTAGATCAGTCTTGTTTTTGATGCCAGATAGCCTCAATCCATAAGCAACATTATCAAATATACTCATAGGAAATGGTGTAGGTTTTTGGAATATCATACCCACTGACTGACGAAGGTTGATAAAATCATTCTCTTTCTTGATATCTAAAATATTCTCTATTATCCCATCTTCTCTGTGTAGCTCAATGACACCCTCATACAGATTGCCTGGATATAAATCATGAATACGATTCATGGCTCTTAGTAGTGTGGATTTACCACAGCCACTAGGTCCTATCATGGCTGTAATTTTATTTTTTTCTACTGGTAGGTTGATATTTCTAAGTGAGGGCTTTGGAGCACCTGCATATGTAAATGTAAAATTTCTGATATCCATTACAAGCTTTTTGTCTGGCATTTCTTCCCTCTCCTTTTCTTGAGTATTATTGTCTAAAGATACATTATGTTTCATTACCAAGGTAGCTCCTGTTTATTTTTTTGTTCTCAAGGCAAATCTGCCGATCAGATTGATCACTAAGACAATCATTGTCAAGATAAATGAAGCTGCCCATGCAAGCTCTCTGCTGGCTTCATCTGGGTAGGTTGCCAGATTATATATGCTAACTGTCAGTGAAGGGAACTGTCCACTCAAATCCATAGTAAAAAACTGATTATTTGCAGATGTAAAGAGAAGTGGAGCTGTCTCACCGATAATTCTAGCAAAAGAGAGAAGTACACCTGTGGTGATACCAACTTTTGCAGCCTTAACAACAATTTGCAATATGATTTTATGCTTGCTTCCACCAAGTGCCATACCAGCTTCTCTCAGCTCGGTGGGTACAAGCGATAGCATATTGTCTGTAGTAGAGATGATAATAGGCATCATCATAATCGCCAGAGCCACAACGCCAGCATATCCATTATACGAACCAAAAGGATCAACAAGTATGGCATAGACAAAGACACCAATCACGATAGAAGGTGCTGACATCATAACATCAGAAAGATTCCTAATCACAGAGGCCAACTTGCTACCATGCCCGTATTCTCTGAGATAAATGCCTGCCATCATGCCTATAGGTACAGCTATAACTGATGCTAAGATTGCCATAGTAAACTGTCCCACAAGTAGGTTTCTAAGCCCTCCCTCAACCAAGTCTTTTGTAAAAGTACTTAGCTGGATACTTGTTATACCTTTGTAACTAAGCGTAAATAAAATCCAAAAGAGAAATGAAATCCCGATTACTGCTGATAGTGTTGAAAGTATCAGGATAATCTTGTTTAATAACAGTCTATTCATCTTATTTTACCTTTCTTCCGAGAAAATAGAACTTGGCAACGGATATAACTGCGAAGCTCACCACAAAGAGTATAAGTGCGAGATAATACATACTACTCATCTCTAAATCCTGCGCTTCAGCAAAGTTGTTTGCCAAGAGCACTGGTATAGATGTTGTAGGGTCTGTAATATTGTGCACTGTTGCCATAATAGAGCCTATCAGAAATGCCACAGCCATCGTCTCACCAAGTGCCCTTCCAAGTGCCAAGATGATAGAGCCTATAATCCCGCCTTTTGAATAAGGCATAATCACATCCTTTATCACCTCAAACTTGGTAGCCCCCATCGCATATGCAGACTCTTTGAGAACTGGTGGTGTTGTATTCATCGAGTCTCTAGTAATAGATGCCATAAAAGGAATAATCATAATAGCCAGCACAATACCAGCTGTCAAAAGCCCTACACCATGACCACCAAACAGAGACTGGATAATAGGTGCAAAGTAAAAAAGCCCCCACATGCCGTAAATAATACTAGGGATAGCTGCTAAAAGTTCAATAGCAACAGAAACTGGTTTGGAGAGTTTTTCCGAAGCTATCTCTGTGAGGAAAACAGCTATCCCCATAGCCAAAGGAGTTGCAATCACCATAGCGATAATTGTACTAAGGAGTGTGCCGATAACAGGTATATAGCCACCAAAAATCCCCCCTTCATCATCTTCTCCTGGTTCCCATGTCTCAGTCAACAAAAAATCAAAACCAAATTCTTTCAAAGATTGCTGTGCATAGGTAAAGAGAATCGCAAATATTCCTATCAGTAGAAAAAACGATAGCGTAGCTGAAAAAAATGAGAAATTTCTAAAAAGTTTTCCACTCATCATATCTTGCTTACCTTGATTAATTTTTTGTGATTATAGTCTTGATTGGTTACAGATTGGTTACAATTGCATTTTAATATCTCCTTCATGCATAATACCTCTTCTTTTTGGATTCTTTTATTAGACTCATATCTGCCATGATGAAACCATCTATACAGCTATTAAAGTTTTTGTCATGACCAAAATCAAAAAACTTTACTCCACTCTCCTCACATATATCAGCATACTGCTTATAAAGTGTAGGAATCGCATATCCCATAAATGAAAGCTCCTCTTTTAATATTTTGATATCCTCTTTGTATTCTTTTCCCATAAAAAGTCTCTGGCAATGCTCTAACATGCCAAAAGGGTAGCTATACGGTACCCTATGTTGCACTAACTTTTTTTCTGGCTTAAAATAATGACTATATAGATAAACCAACATTGCTTTTGCTTTTGGATTCAAGGAGTCACTCAGACTTACAGCTCCAAACAGATATCTTATGTGGGAGTTTTTGCTGATATATGCCCCAATTCCCTGCCAGAGATAGTCAAGTGCTCTAGAGTTCCAGTATTTTGGCTGAACAAAGCTTCTGCCAAGCTCTATGCCATTTCTAATATACTTTTCAAACTCTCCGCTATACTCAAACAGCTCATGAGTATATAGACCCTCTATCCCATAATTGTCCAAAGTCTCGCTGCCCAATGCCAAACGATAGGCTCCTGCAATTTCAAGATTCTCATCATCCCAAATAATCAAATGTTTATAGTGCAAATCATAGCTATCGATATCTCTTTTTTTACCACTCCCCTCACCTACAAAACGAAAGCTTATCTCTCTAAGTCTGCCTATCTCTCGGATGATGCAATTCTCTACTTCTGAGTCATATAATATAATGCTTTTACCATCACTTGTGTTGCCAAGCAATTCCCCTTTCTTGAGCTCATGCTTGAGTTCGCTTCTATCTTCTGCTATAGATATCTCATTTTGTGTTTTGAATATAGGTCTACCGTTTTTGGATACTTTATAAAAGTGTTTTCTGAAAAGCTTTACCATTTCTTTAGTTGAGACTATTTTTAGATTGTAGGATTCAGGTGGGATTACTTTACCTATATTAAACTCTATCTTTTTACCTTTATGTTTAAACATCTCATGTGGCAATGTTGCTGTCGCCAAAGATTTATTCAGTATGGAAAGAATATAAAAAGTATTGGAATTCTTGGCTTTTATATAGATAGGGAGTATGGGTGCTTGCATCTTGGATGCTATCTTATAAAACCCGCTCTGCCAAGGGGTATCTTTGATACCATGTGGCTTGACCCTGCTCACCTCACCAGACGGAAATATAATAACAGCTTGCTCGTTTTTCAGTGTGCCATAGATACAAGAGAGTGTCTCCTTGTGCATTCTGCCACTGATATTATCTACTGGTATCATTGCATCTGATAGGTTATCAAGTCCAGCCAAAAAAGAATTGGCAACAATTTTGATATCCTTTCTGACGCTTTTGATAGTATGCATTAGAGCAATTGCATCAAGAGCTCCCAAAGGATGGTTAGCAATGATGACAAGTCTACCATACGATGGAATCCTAGCTAGCTGGTTTGCATGTAAGGATACATCTACAACAAAAAACTCCAATATCGCCTCCATAAAACTAAAGGTATCTTTGTGCTTGTTTTGCTCAAGAAACTGGTTGATGCTATCTTCATGAAAAAGCTTTCTCGCACCTCCCGCCACAACCTTCTTAAACAAATTTGGCATAGCTTCCAGTCTTGGAAAATGATGCCAGAGATACTCCTCTACTCTTAGTTGCATTAGGCTATCCTATAACTATAGTTAATCTCATATACAAGATATTCAAGTACCTCTTTGACCTTACCATGATCTATAAACAACTGTTCTACAATCTCCCACTCATCATAAATGATACTCAAAGCATCTTCTGGCGGAATAGCAAAAGCCTTTGCAAGACCTCTGGAAAGCGTCTCTATTTTTTTATCTGATATATCAGGCTCTGTCATTATCATAAATTCTCCTATACCGTTTTGATATACTCATTCTACAGGAAAGCAGTTACAGACTAGTTACTTTTGGTTACCGCTTGGTAACAATGCTATGATTAATATTGGACCAGTCTACTGTTTGATGTTGATCCTGTACTGCGTATGTCCAAAGGGAGAAAAACCAAGAACACTTTAATCTTGTTGCAGCTTGTGCAAACTTACGAAGAGTGCTGTAATGTTTGAAAACCATGGATTCTTTGGGTTTTTCAGAGGGTTCAATTATATGGCAATAAACTTTAAAATATTATTGACAATTATTCTAATAATAGATATAATAATTAAATAATAAACAAGGAGATTACATGTTAAATAAATACTACTTAGTGCTCGTGATGCTGTTTTCCGCAATTGGGCTAAATGCTGTTGAGAAGTTAGACAAACTCATAATAGCTGGGCCAGCTGCCTCCATATCTCATCCTATGTTTAAAATAATTGAATCAGATGCCTTGAAAGATATAGCAGGTAATGTTGAATTTAAGCTTTGGAGAACGCCAGATCAGCTAAAAGCGATGATTATTAACAAAAGTGTAGATTTTATAGCTGTCCCTACAAATGTTGCAGCTGTCTTCTACAACAAAAAACAACCAATACAGCTCTTAAATGTTTCCATATGGGGACTTATGAGTGTTATTTCCCGTGACAAGAGCATCAAAAACATCAAGGATTTAAAAGGCAAAGAAATGATCGTTCCTTTTAGAAATGATGTGCCTGATATCACTCTATCTGCTCTTCTAAAAAAAGAAGGTATCGAGCCAGGCAAAGATATGAAGATTCACTATACTCCCAATATAGTTGATGCACTTCAGCTACTGGTTGCAAAGACAGCGGATACTGCACTTATGCTAGAGCCTATTGCATCCATGGCACTCATAAAAGATAAATCATTACAAAGAAGCATGGATATACAAAAAGAGTGGGGCAAAATCTTCAATACAGAACCAAAGCTACCTCAGGCTGGCATAGTGGCCGTCGGAGACATGACGAAAAATCAAAAAGTTATAGATAGATTTTTAGAAGAGTATACCAAAGCTATCAAGTGGTACAAGAGCAACCCTGCAGAAGCGGGAGAGCTAGCAGCAAAAAATCTGAAAATGCTCAACAAAAAAGCTGTTGCAAGCTCTATTCCATTTGTAAGATTTGAGAGTGTCCCGATTGCTAAAGCAAAAAAAGAATTGCAGTTTTATTTTGATTTACTTCATAAGAATAATCCAAAAACAGTCGGTGGAAAACTACCTGATGATAGCTTTTATGATATAAAATAAAAAAGGTGAATCATAGTATGATCCCACCCCCAAGCAGTCTATCTCCATCATAAAAGACTGCAAACTGTCCTTTGGCAAGCCCAAAAACAGGCTTGTCGAGCAAGACAATACCTTTACTTCCATCTATAGTTACTCTCGCTGATATAGCAGTAGTGCGATATCTGACTTTCACCTCACATCTGAAATCATTTATATCCTCAAATAGATTAATATTCTCTACAAAAAACTCCTTTTCTGATAACTTTTCATGAGTCCCTACAACAATCTGATTGGAGTCTGGATCAAGCGACATAACATAGTGAGGGTCATGAGCCCCATCTACAGTAAAGCCCCTTCTCTTTCCGATAGTATAGTGCATGTAGCCCTTATGTTTACCAACTATATTTCCCTCACTATCAAGCACTTCACCTTCTCTATCTATGTCCATATGTTTTTGGAGAATTTCTGTATAGTCATTCTCAACGAAACAAATTTCACTGCTCTCTTTTTGAGTGGCAAAGCTGGATAAAATTGGTATCTCTGAAGCAAAAAACTTGACATCTTCCTTGAGCCACTCTCCAAGAGGAAATATCAGTCTTGGGATCACATTTTTGTTGACCTCTGCCAAAAAATAACTCTGATCTTTGCTCTCATCAACTGCTTTGTAAATAAAATGGTCATCTTTTCTCAGATAGTGACCAGTAGCGACAAACTCTATGCCAAGACTGTCCGCAAACTCTACCATGGCTCCAAACTTTATGGTACGATTGCACATAATACAGGGGTTTGGAGTAATACCATCCTTGTAACCCTCTACAAAATAGTCATACACATCTTGTTTGAATGTTTGAGATAAATCATGAAAATGCACAGGAATATCCAAATATCCAGCCACTAATTTGACTCTGTCAAAATTCTCTTTGTGGTAGGCTTCATTGTCATGAAGTTTCATATACACTCCAGTCACCTCATATCCATCTCTTTGCAAAAGTACAGCAGTTACGGTAGAGTCAACACCTCCGCTCATACCAAGTAGAACTTTTTTTGGCATTAGTACCTCTCTTGTATCTGTAAAAATATCTCGTCATTACATTCAGCAAGTGTAGCCTTCGCTACTACAGTTTCCTTAGAAAATAAAAGAATATTTTTTATTGAATTTGCAGGAATACGAACTAGCCTACCTACCACAAAATCTCCTTTTGGCAATACGGCTACTCTAGCTTCTATAGATGTATATCTTGGTTCTGGCTTACCGAGATTACTAATTCTTTCCTTTGCAGAGATTACGACTGAGGTCTGGTTTCCTACGCTTCCAAGTGCGGCTTGACCTACGACTACACCCTTGTGATACACAAAAAGTTTTGGTAATTTATTGCCAAGTGATATCAACTGATTGACCTCAAGCTGTTTCAAGTCACTTTTCTTGATCATCAATGGTTCAAATGCCAAAAGACAAAACTTTGGGTTGCTGCCTCTGAGTAATGCCTGAGAAAGTCCGTTTGCTTGAATATTATACATTTAATTCACTCATAAATCTATCCATGAGCTTCTCCTTGCTAGCAAGCTCTAAATCATCTGGTACACTCTGTCCACTTGAGATATAACTTACTGGGATATCATTCTCTATCAGGAAACCAAATAGCTCCCCTATCTTCTTGGTTTCATCAAATTTTGTCAGTATTGCACTGTCTATATCAAGAAAAGAAAAGTGTTCATAAATATCTACAATATCGTCTCTTTTGGCTGTTGCAGACACCACTAGGCTTGTCTCAATATTGTGTTTACCTGTACTTTGTAGAAACTCTATAGTCTTAATCAGCTTCCCTGTGTCGTACGGTGATATTCCAGCAGTATCTATCAATATCACATCGTATCCCTCGAGTTCAAACAGAACAGTTTCAAACTCTTCCACTCTCTCTACTTTGATATGTTCTATTTGCATCTGTACTGCGTAGTGTTCCAATTGCTCATAAGCACCCACCCTAAAGGTATCTAGATTGACAAGGGCAACCCTTAATGGCCTGTCAAGTAGAAGTGCGTATCTAGCTGCTAGTTTTGCTACAGTAGTGGTTTTTCCAACTCCTGTAGAGCCTATTAGCATCATCATCTTACTCTGGCTCATATCTTCTGCTTTTACAGAAAGTTTATCGTCTATTTCATCTAGTATATAAGAGAGCAGCAACTGCTCATCTTCTAGAACTGTATCTTCAGATATACCCTTAAGTATCTTATCAATCCATGCTTTACCAAGACCCTTTTCAAACATAATATTCTTGATATTCTCTATATATTTTTGCGAAGCTGGTGCAGGAGATACAAGGTTTTTCATATTTTCTATCTGAGTTTTAAGCTCTACTATTTCGCCTACTAGCTCCTCTTCTTCGTCAAGTCCAATACTTTCAAAAAAATCTTTACTTGACACAGATACTGTAATTCTAGACACTAACTTGCCAGCTTCATCTTTGACTTGTACAGCCTTGAGTAGCTTAAGTTTAGAAAAGTGACCATACTTCTCCTTGGCTATTTCGAAAGCCTCTCTTGGGTTTGGAGCTACAAATGTCTCTTCAACCATGCTATTCCTTTCATCTCTTTCATTGGTAGCAAAACAGAATCTCTACCTCTCCAGCGAGGATGAGGAAGAGTCAATATTTTTTTATTCATAATTATATCATCATAAAATATCATATCGATATCTAAGGTTCTAGGAGCGTTTGCAAAACTTCTCTTTCTGCCAAATTTTTTCTCAACTCTTAGGATATACCTCAGCAACTCCATAGCCGTCAAATTTGTCTGTATGTGTATCACGGCGTTATAAAAATCATCCTGATGGACATATCCAAATGGAGGATTTTTAAGTATCGGAGAAGTTTCCACCACAGAAACAAACGAAGATTTTTGCAGAAAAAAATAAAGTCGCTCAAGTCTTCTGACTGTATCAGCTATATTTCCCCCAAGTCCAAGCAATGCATTATGAGCATATGTCCTACTTGGTCTGATTCGCTTTGGGTACAAGGAAGTATATACAAAAGATAGGTCGCTACTTAAGTTTTGTACTCTCATATTTGTCTCCCTAAGTTCAGACTAAAGAACCTCAGCTTTGCCATCTCGCATAACCACCATATCCTCTATACGGATACCGAACTCATCAGGTATATATATGCCAGGTTCTACAGTGTAGACCATGCCGTCTTTGATCTTGATTTTAGAGCGAGTTGATATCACGGGTAGCTCGTGGATATCCAATCCCACACCATGCCCAGTAGAATGAATAAAATATTTACCAAACCCAGCCTTATCTATCGTCTCACGGCAGACGGCATCTATTTGACTGGCCCTCATGCCTGACTTTGCTTTGCTGATTGCCTTATCGTGAGCTTTAAGTACCGCATCATAAGCTTTTTGGATTTTCTTGGATTTATATTTCTGTTTATTATCAAAGGTAAAACCATCCTTGACTCTTACCGTTCGTGTTCTGTCGGAACAATATCTTTTATATTTTAATCCAGCATCAAACAGTAATAAATCACCATGCTTAAGCCTATCATCCGTGGGGTGAGCATGCGGCTTGGCAGCATTAGCATTTATGGCTACTATGGGATCAAAACTCAGAGCATTTTTACCATGTCTACTCATGGCTGACTGTGCCATAAAAAATAGTTCCTTTTCACTCTTTCCTATGCCATTTTGTTTGATACTATTTGAGAAACTATCAAATACCTGTGCACCCAATCTAACTGTTTTTGATAAAAGTGCTATCTCTTCTTCGTTCTTTACGATCCTCTTTTTCTGTGATAAGCTAATTTTGGCAATCCATCTAAGCCTTGTTTGCTCCTGTATTTGCATGATACGGTAATAATCCCACTCCTTTGGATCAAAAAATATCTTTTTGATTTTTGCCTTTGCTATCAGCTTTGATACTCTTTTGCTAAGATTAAAATCTATAATCAACTTAGTGCCTGATGAGTGCTCCTTTAGGCTCTGTTTTGCATCAAGCGTATATCTACTGTCAGTGATAAAATAAGATTCAGAACCACAAGACAAATAGATGCAGTTATCATTACTATATCCACACTCATAATAAACAGCATTTTCGTCCGTGTGAATGTAGTTCATATGTTATTTCTCTTGGACTTGTGCCTGCTGCTTTGCGGACTCAGCTATCTCATTCATGACCTGCACCATGCCTACCATTCCTAGATGATAACCAAATGCGCCCATTCCAGCGACTACACCAGCGCAGACCTCAGCTGTTATCGAGTGTCTTCTAAACTCTTCTCTAGCATGTATGTTTGTTAGATGCACTTCGATAGCTGGTATCTGTGACGCGGCTATAGCATCTCGAATCGCTATAGAAGTATGTGAGTACGCAGCTGGATTGATGATCACACCCTGTGCATCTCCCATGCACTCCTGAATGCGATCAACTATCTCTCCTTCTAAATTGCTTTGAAAAAACTCTATTTCGATATTGTTTTGCTCAGCAAAACTCTTCATCTGCTCATGTATCTGCTCTAAAGTCATCGGTCCATATATATGCTGCTCTCTCTTACCAAGCATATTTAGGTTCGGTCCTTGGATTACTACTATTTTCATTGTCTGCCTTTTGTATGATTATTGTGAGGGTTATTTTACTCTAATGGGGGTTAATGGGTGTTGAGTAGAGTCGCCATTGAAAATTTTATATCCCTATGCTCATATAGTATATTTAATCAATATGTAAATCCACTTATTGGTCATTTTCTATTTTGCTTACACTCAGCCCCTTTTTGCCATAATACTCTCATGAAAATAATAATTGCAGACTATATATATACAACACAAGGATATCTTGATGGAAAAGCAGTGGCTTTTAATCATGAGATAAAAGCTATAGACTCAGCTGATACACTTACGGAGCGATACCCAGATGCCCAGATCATACGCATGCAGCCGCACAGCATCATATATCCTGGTCTCATCAATACCCATGTGCACCTAGAGTTCTCAGCCAATAGCACTACACTGGAATATGGAGAGTTTATGTCATGGCTACATAGCGTGATAGAACATAGAGATGAGCTGATAAGACAGTGTGATGACACCAAGATGATAGATGCCTGTGACGAAATGCTAAGATCGGGCATTACAAGTTTTGGGGCTATATCTAGCTTCGGGGCTGATCTTGAGGTTTGTAAAAAAACTCCTCAAAGGGTAACTTTTTTTAACGAGCTTATTGGCTCTGATGCCAAAACAGTTGATATGCTGTATGCTGATTTTTTGGAGAGACTAAAAAATAGTGAATCATCAAATCCCAAAGAAAAAGTAACACCAGCCATAGCCATACACTCACCCTATTCAGTACACCCTATCGTACTCCAAAGAGCTGTATCACTTGCAAAGCAAAAAAAGTATCCGCTCTCTACACATTTTTTAGAATCGCCAGCAGAGAGGGAGTGGTTAGAGTCAAACAAGGGCGGATTTGCAACATTCTTTGCCAAGTTCTTCGGTAGTTCTCAAGCAGTCACTACCATAGAAGAGTTTATGTGCCATTTTAATGGCTATCCTGCACACTTCGTCCACTGCGTACAGACTACAAAAGAAGAGAAATCCTACCTACTCTCTCAAGGACACTCTATCGCCCACTGTCCGAGATCAAATAGGCTTCTAGGGTGTGGTAGATTGGCTATAGAGGATTGGGATGGAATCATGAGCGTTGCTACAGATGGTCTTAGCTCTAATTGGTCATTAAACCTCTGGGATGAACTAAGGTCGACCTTAATGCTACAGCATAAAGAAGCATTGGGAAAACTTGCAGATAGGCTTATCAGATCAGTTACAGCAGATGCAGCCAAAGCCATCAGATCCGATGCAGGTCGCATAGAACTAAATGCACCTGCTGACCTAACAATAATAACACTGCCTAATCGTTGCGAAAAGCAAAGTCTGCTTTCCCTTAATGCGATACTGCATACCCAAGAAGCATCCTTTGTCTATATCGCAGGAGAGCAAATTATCTAATTTATATTGGCTCTTGGAATAAATTTTAACACTGTAGCATTGATACAGAATCTTCGCTTGCCATTTGGTGCATCATCAAAAACATGTCCAAGATGAATACCACTCTTTGCAGCAACTACCTCTACACGCTTCATGCCATAGCTAATGTCCTCTTTTTCTATTGTTGCATCATTAACAGATTTATAAAAGCTTAGCCAGCCAGTACCTGATTTGAATCTATCTTTGGTATCAAAAAGTATATCTCCTGACAATATATCTACAAAAACGCCATCACCTGTATTTTTAAATTTATCATATTGCTTGCAAAACCTGCCATCCGTACCTTGATTGAAAGCTACATTGAATGCCTCACTTTTATCACCAAGTTTGAATGTTCCAATTAATTTATAAAACTCTTTTTTGTTTAGATAACCACGATATGCATATATCTCTTTACCGTTTTCTGTCAATAGTATAGTAGGAGTAGCATCGAGTTTGCTACTTATCTTAAAGCCTTTCAGGCGATCTTTGCGTACTGTACGCAAAGGAATATCACCGCTGTAGGAATCGGAAACATCCTTGGCAAACTTTTCACAAAAAGGACATCCATCAGCATCAATTACTACAATTTCTTTGCCACCATGTGGCTTGATGAAATCTATTTTTTGAACTTTTTTCTCAAATTTTACTCCCGTAGAGTGGTCAGGGCAGTACCCATTTGGATTTTTTTTGAGATAATCCTGATGATAGCTTTCAGCAGGATAAAACTTTTTGAGGGGTGATACCTCAGTAGTAATATTCCCATATCCTTCTTGTGATAAGAGTTTTTGATAAGTACCTTTTGTTTCTATTGCAAGCTTACGCTGATCCTCAGTAGTATAAAAAAGTGCGCTACGGTAATTACTGCCTCTATCATTACCCTGCCTATCTCCTTGAGTGGGATTGTGCATTTCCCAAAAAGTTTTTATCAATTTCTGAGTTGAAACTTTTTGATCATCATACACTACCCTGACTGTCTCTGTATGGTTTTTTCCTTTCCCACTATCAAACCTATGTTTTAATACTTTTTTATAACTTGGATCGTCATAGTCACCTCCAGTATACCCAGAGCTAGCACTAAGCACACCATCCATAGACTCAAATTTCTTTTCAACACCCCAGAAACATCCTGCCGCAAATCCTATAGTTTGCTCTTTTGCATAAAGAGAGCCGACTAATACAATAACCAATAATAACTTTTTCATTTCATTCCTTCTATTACATGTAGATATAAAACCATACTCTTTTAGTATGTATTATTTATGTAGGGCTATGGAAGAAAGATTCAAGGAGAAACAGCTTCCTTTTCCTTTTTCTGAATCTATCGATATCATAATGTTACTCTCTTTGCATATTTTCATTACTATGCTTAGCCCTATCCCAAAGCCTCCTCGCTCTTTATTGAAGCGATGATAGCGCTTGAAGATGTCTTGCTGTTCTTGTTTGGAAATACCGATACCCGTATCACATATTGTTAACAAGCTATCCTGCAAATCGACCGTCACTTCAGATTCTGGATCAGAGTATTTTATTGCATTTGAAAGAATATTGTCTATAACTCTACACATACTCTCCTTGTCTGTATACACTAAATAGCTAGTTAAGGTATACTGAATAGTAATCCTCTTGCTTTCTGCAAAAGTACGCATAGTCTCTACTCTCTCCTGAAGCAATACTCCAAAATCGAATCTCTCTTGTTTAGAATTGGATACCTTTTGATTGAGCGAATAAGAGAGTGTGTCATACATAGTACTTAGCCTTTGTGCACTAGCCTTGAGTCGATTTAGTTTTTTGGGTTCAATTCCTTTTAGGTTTTGTACTGTCATCAATATAGCAGAGACAGGTGTATTTAGCTCATGCGTCGTATCCTCAATAAATCTATCGAGTGCCTCGATCTTCTCCCTTACTGGTCTAAGAAAAAGTTTAGATAAAAAATAACCGACAACCGCCATACACAAGAATAACACTATCAAATAATAAATTATTCTCTGTTTGAGCAAAGCTAAATTTTTCTTAAGTACATCTTCTCTCAATACTATATATTTTACTTGTGGGTCACTTGAAGAATATGGAATAACTGTATAACAACGATCATTGTGTGAGTAAAACTCTTCATTAAACCTAGGTGGCTTGCTTATTTCGCTATAGAGGGGGAGGTGGTCATCATTAAAAAATCCTATTTTGAACCACTGAGGACGAATTTTACTCAATGTCTCTTTAGAAAGATTTCCTTCTGTATACTTCTCTGCCATCATCAGTTTGGTCTCTATCATTCTAGCTTGATATAGCATCTTAAAACGCATCTCGCTCCCCATCATGCTGGCATTACGTTGATAAAAAAGATACCCGATCACTCCCAATAGGAAAAATACAGAGACCAAATAAAGTCCTAAAAATCTATAAAGTGAGCTCTTCTCATAACTTGTTAAGTCGATATCCTGATCCTTTGATATTTTCTATCGCTTTACTGCCTAGTGCTTTGCGTAGATTCTTTATATATGTTCTTATGGTGGCATAAGTAGGAAATTGTTCTCTCGACCAGACATTCTCTATAAGCTCATCTAGAGACACAATGGAGCCCTCTCTGCGTAAAAAATACAAGAGTATCTGTACTTCTTTCTGCTTGAGTAGGATTTTAATTTCATCTTTTTTAAGATATTGATCATCTGGATAAAAATGAAATGGTCCTATCGTAAGCTCTTCTGCTTTCCCAAAGACATGAAGTTGGTGCTCTATTCGCACACATAATTCTGCCAATTCAAATGGCTTTTTGAGATAATCATTTGCACCCAACTCAAAGCCTTTTTGCAGGCTCTTAATCCCTATCAAAGAAGTTATAAAAATCACTGGTGTATTATTTTTAATCTCCCTAAGATACCCAAGCATCTCAAAGCCATCAATCTCTGGCACATTGACATCCAGTAGCAACATATCATATCGTCTAGCCAGAGCGGCATCCAGTGCAGCACTTCCATTGAGATAACAATCCACCTCATACCCTTGCTCCAAAAGATGCTCTTCAATAATCTCTTGGAGAACCAAATCGTCTTCTAGCAATAGTAGTTTTTTCATAAATGCACTGAACTTTAGTGATTATTTTTAGTTTTGCCAAATAAAAGATAATCCAAGCTGATTTTACCAGCTCCAAATGATAAGAATATCATCAAAAATAGCATATAGTATAGCGGTATCTCAAACCCATTGTCTACAGCATTAAATCCGTGTACAAAATGGACTGCCCCTATAGCAACCAACATGATAACTATCAGTGGGGCAGAAATCAATCTAGTCATCAATCCTAAAGCAAGTAAGACAACACCTAGTGCTTCAAGTGCAGCCGTCATATAGGTACTCAATAAAGGGAATGGAATTCCCATAGAGCCAAACCAACTAGCAACGCTATCTATATTGCTCCATTTTTTGACAGCTGGAGTATAAAAACCATAAGCTACAACCAATCTAGCTAATAATAATGATACACTTTGCAACTTGTCTCCAATTCTATCTATGCCAAGCAAATAATTTCTAAACATATTTGATCCTTTCAATTATATTTAAATCCAAGAGCTCTTTAAGGGAATCTTTAAAAAACTCTCTAACATCTTTACTGTCGTTGCCACTTAACTGTGCAACTTTTTCTATAGCTTTTTTCATGGTAGTTTTTTTTGCTTCTTTGAGCAATACAAACATCAACTCTGAAATCTCCCTATAATAAACTTCATAATCACTAAAGTCATAGTATGCCATGATATAAAATTGACCACTATGACCAAAATTACCTCTCTCAAATACCTTGTATTTCAATTTTTTTATAGCACAACTACTACTCAAAATATAATCAGACCTATAAGAAAACTCCTTTGACTCATGGATATGTTGGCTCTTCATAATCAACTTGACCTCTATCCACTCAAACCATAAAAGATCATTGAGGTATGCTGTATTTTTAAATAAATTTGATTCTGAAATAAATTTCCTAAATTCATTTGGCGTCTTCCACATAACATCACTCTTGGCTCCATGGCACATGAATTTATAAACTGCTTTCTTAAACTCGTTCTTGTCGACCTCCTCATACCACAGAGGAAATGCATTACTCAAGAGTTCATAAAATCTATGCAAAACTAAGGCCTTATAGACTTTAAAACCCTTATGACCTTCAGGCAACTCACTCTTGCCAAAAACAATATTCACCAGCTTCGTCTGCTCCTCAAGCTCTCGCATCATCCACCACCTTTTCAAGCGTCCTATACTCTCTCTGCATGACCTTATATTTGGGTATATTGTTGTCTCTTTCTATCATTACAGGTATCTGTACTCTCCGAAGTGTCTCTTCTAAAAACCTCCATACCTCTTTTTTTACAGGCATGCCATGTGAATCTATGAGCATGCCAAGTTCCTTATCTTTATAGTATCCAGCTACATGGATATACACTGCATGCTCCAGTTCTAGCTCATCTAAAAATTTATAAGGGTCGAAGCCGTGATTTTGTCCATTTACATAAATATTGTTTACATCCAACAACAAACCAATACCAGAGCTAGCCATCAGCTCATTGATAAAGTCCACCTCTCTCATATCAGAATCTGGCACATAATAATATGTAGCATTCTCTAGTATAAGAGGTCTTTGCAAAATATCTTCTACAATTTTAGCTTTTTGGCTAATTCTTTCAATTACCTTCTTTGTCATAGCAAGCGGCAATAAATCATAAGTCTGAGAACCCATGAGTGAAGTGAAACTGATATGATCAGAATAATGGTCTATGTCGTATCTATCTAAGAAATTTTTCATCTTTTTCAAAAATTTCATATCAACAGGCTCCATTGAGCCTATTGAAAGTGATAGTCCGTGAGCGACTATTGGTCTAAGAGAAATTATCTCTTCGAATTTTTCTCTATGATGATACGGTATATCAAACCAATTTTCTGGTGCTATCTCCCACCAGTCAGGCAAAAAACCATCTGCATCAATCTCTTGAAGAAAATCTCTCCTTAAGCCTAGTCCTAATCCTTTTATGTTGTTCATACCTTGAACCTATGGATTATCCTCACTTGCCAGAGCCGGCTTTTTTATCAGTACTTTTACCAGCTTGCTTTATCATCTCTTTTGTTTTGTTGCCGTCCATCGCTTTTGAAGTATTCTTATCTCCACCGCAACTTCCTGCGCCACATTTACTGTCTTTAGCTTTCTCTGTCTTTTTCTTCGGTCCTTTATCGCCGCAACTTCCAGCTCCACACTTACTACTGCCAGATCCTGCCATTGCGGCAGTCGCAGTAATCAGCGTAGTTCCTAAAAGAACACCAGCTAACTTCAGTTTCTTCTTCATTCTTTTGCTCCTTGTATTTTGAATGTAATAATATTGTAACATAACTATGTGTAATAAGTGTGTACTTTATCCATATCAGAGATATTTTATCTTTATTAGCACATAACTTACTTCTTTTATGAAGTTTGAAAGCTACAAATCATCAAGCAGGAGCAAAAAATCTTCTCCATACTTTTCAAACTTGACTTCTCCAATTCCATGAACTTCTAACATCTCATCCTTATTTTTTGGCATTTTAGTGCTCAGGTCTTTTAGGGTTTTGTCTGAAAATACGATATAAGGGGGAATGTTGTGTCTTTGGGCAATTGCTGTTCTAAGTCCTCTTAATTTTTCGAAGATATTTTCATCATACTCACTGGAAAACTCAATTTTCTTTTTCTCTGTTCTTCTGACACTAAGTCTCACTTCTTTGAGATCTATTGTATGTTTACCCTTAAGTATCTCAGCACCAAATGCTGTAATCTTGTATACTTTAAACTCTCCTATCTCAACTGCACCTAACTCTAAAAGTCTATCACCAATAGTCAGCCATTGAGATTTGGAGTACTCTTTGCCTATACCATAGGTAGAAAGTGAATCATGATTATTTTCTATAACTCTTTGATCTTTGCTTCCACGAAGCAAATCCACAACATAATGCAATCCAAAAGATTGACCTGTTCTATAAATAGTGGCCAGTATCTTCTGTGCAGCTTTTGTTATCTCTAGTTTGCTACTCTCTGGCACTAGACAATTGTCACATTTGTCTTTGCATGACTCAATGGAGTCGTCAAAATACCTAGCGATGGACTGGTGCCTGCAAGATTCGCTGTTGGCAAACCTTACCATAGTTTCTAACTTGTGGCGCGCATGCTCTTTGTATACTGTCTCAGGCAGTACTTCTATGAATGATCTCTGCTGTACAATGTCTGCTGAAGAAAAAAGAAGAAGCGTCTTAGACTCCAAGCCATCTCTTCCCGCTCTGCCTATCTCTTGATAAAAATTTTCGATTGTCTTAGGTAGTGTCATGTGCACCACAAACCTAATATTACTCTTGTCAATTCCCATGCCAAAAGCTATAGTTGCAACTACTATCTGTACTCTATCAGCTACAAAGTCTGCGTATGTTCTATTTTTCTCCTCAGTTGCCAAACCTGCATGATATGGTTTAGCCTCTATGCCTTTTCCTTGTAGATAAGATGCTATCGCTTCAGTGGATTTTCTGGAGAGTGTATAAATAATCCCTGAGTCTCCATCATGAGACTTGAGAAACCCCATAAGTTGACTTCTGCCATCCTTGATGCGATGTTCTGCGTTGATTGTAAGATTGTGACGAAATAGGCTACCCCTAACTCTATTTGGATCTTTGAGTTTTAGCTGTGAAGCCATGTCGCTTTCTACTGCCTTAGTAGCAGTGGCAGTGAATGCTGTAACAGGAATATCAGGAAAGTTATCTTTCAACAGTGAGAGCTTGCGATAATCTTCCCTAAACTCGTGACCCCACTCACTTACACAGTGTGCCTCATCTACCACAAAGAAGTTGATATTTAATCTATGCAACAAGGCTATAAAATACTCATTTTGCAATCGCTCTGGTGCAACATAAAGCAACTTTGTCTTCCCTTTGATGAGTTTTTGCTCTATCTCTCTGCTTTCTTCAAAGTTCTGCATAGAACTTAGCATGGCAGCAGATATGCCATTGGCTCTAAGTGCCACAACTTGATCGTGCATCAATGCCAACAATGGTGACACAACGATCGTAACGCCATCCATCAGAAGTGTAGGTAGCTGATAACAAAGCGACTTGCCACCGCCAGTAGGCAATATCATCAATACATCTTTTTTATCAAGAATGGCATCTACTATACTCTCTTGCAGAGGGCGAAACTTACTATGACCAAAATACTTTTGTAATATATCTTTTTTCATAGCGAGAGTATAGCTTAGAAAGCTACATTAGCAGTAAATATATTTCAAATTGTCATCTTTTATCCATCTCTTGAGAGCCTTATGCTACAATGATAATAACAAATATAATGATAATTCTTAGGTGGAAAAAGTGAACAAAATAGAAATAATGCTCAATCTCCAACAACAGTTAAATGATTCGACAAACGGTACTGGATGGGAAAATGGCATGACCAAGAATGGTAAAATAATCGACTGGAGACGCTGTATATACTTAGAAGCTGCGGAACTCGTAGAATCATATCCTTGGAAACACTGGAAAAATATAGATGCCCAAGCAGACTATGAAAATATCAAAATAGAGGCAGTAGATATCTGGCATTTTGTTATGAGTGAAGCACTTCGGCTTTATAAAATAGAGCAAAAAGGGTCTATTTTGGATCTTACAAATGTTATCTGTAGAGAAGATGAGTATAATAGTTTTTGTATTCACAATAATGTTGAGCATGTCGATTATGATAGTGAAATAAAAATAGTTGAAGCTTTCATAAAAGTACTCTTTTGTGATGAATCCATAGAAACAATAGTATCTAGGTTTTTTTCTGTGGCAAAGATATCTGGGTTGAGTCTAGATACGCTATATGCACTCTATATAGGCAAAAATATACTCAATCAATTTCGTCAAGATCACGGCTACAAAGAGGGAGATTATATCAAGGTATGGGACGACAAAGAGGATAATGTCATCATGCAGGAGATATTAAATCACAATCATGACATATCCCCAGAAGAACTCTACAGCAAGCTCAAAGAGGCATATATCCCCAACTAGTCTATCATTTTTCCAAGATCTACATCGACTGTCTCTGAACCAGAGATTGTCACCTCTTTGGCAATGCGTATACTTCTAGGAGTACTGTATCCACACTCTTGTCCACACTTAACCACACCTATCACATAATATGAACCATTAGGAACACCATAAAAGGCGAATTTACCTTGGGTATTAGAAGTTGTAAATCTCAAGTAGTTAAAGAGTTTTTTATCTGCTTTTGCCATCTTGTATCCACCTATATAACTCTCCGTGTACCACTGCCGAGAATAGCTAGTTACTGGGTTTAGATATAGTCTGGTTTGTTTGCCATAGATTTTTTTACCGTAAGCATCTGACAGATAAATCATGCCCTTTACTGTTCCACTACCAGTCTTGGCTAGTCTTCTATACTCACTTTCTGGAAATGATACTCGTGGTATGATAGTTGTCTCAGTAGCCTCCTTGCTTGTCTCTACAGTCTGCGTCTCTACTTCTGTTGTCGTGGTAGCAGTACTACTACTTGGTCCCGATATGATAAGCTCTCTATGAATACAACCGCTTAACAATAGAGACAACGATAATCCATAAACAAGCACTAAGATTGCTTTTTTCATCTACCTTAACCCCCAATTAATATTTATGCATATTATACAAAATTTCTCTTAATGATTACTTCCCTAGACAAAACTCACCGAAAATTTTATCTAATATCTCTTCATTTTCATGTGGTCTTGTGATCGTGCTTATGTACTTTATCGCTTCCTTTAGGTGATAACTAAAAAATTCCAACTCTCCATTTTTCAGAGGATTCTGCGATAGCTTTATCTCATCATAACACCGCTCTACTGCCTCTATTTGCCTAGCAGAAACCAACATCAGTTCGTCACTTTCGCCTATACTATCGAGCCTTTCTTCTAGTGCATTAGTTAGATTTTGAAACTGCTGTTTGATACTTATCTTAATGGGAGAAAATGGCTGCAACTTACGAATATCAAATGTCCTGTCTAAATCACTTTTGGTGATTGCCACAATCCATTCTTTATCGCTATTTTCTTCTAAAATATCCATAATTTTCTGATCCTCATTGTCAAATAGAGCACTCCCATCAAATAGTACAATCACTACATCTGACTCTTTAACAGAACGCATAGATCGTTCTATACCAATCCGTTCTATCTGGTCATTTGCATCTCTGATGCCTGCCGTATCTATCATTTTAATAACATGAGAACCAATACGAACTTGCTCCTCAATCGTATCTCTAGTAGTGCCTGCAATCTCACTAACTATGGCTCTTTCATAGCTTAGTAGTGCATTAAGCAAAGAGCTTTTGCCTACATTGGGCTTACCGATAATTGCTACCCTAAATCCATCTATCAGACCTCTTCTTCTGTGGCTACTTTGGACGACTTGAATCATTTGATTCGAAATAGTCTCTAGCTGACTCATAAGCTGATCTAGGATATCGCTTGGCATATCTTCTTCTGCATAGTCAATCATTACTTCTGAGTATGCCAAGGCTCTCAAAAGAGCCTCTCGACTTTGCTCTACAAATTCTCCAAGATCCCCCTTGAGTTGTCTTGCTAGTATCTTGGCTGCATCTAAGCTTTTTGCTTCTATTAGTTTGGCAATTGCTTCTGCTTCGCAGAGATCAATCTTGCCATTGAGAAATGCTCGCTTGCTAAACTCTCCTGGCTCCGCAAGCCTTGCACCATAATGCATAGCTGATTCTAAGATTTCTTGGACAACTATCATACCGCCATGGCACTGAAACTCTATAGTATCTTCTCCAGAAAAACTATGGGGATTTTGAAAATATACGACTAGTGCATAGTCTATCATTTCGCCACTTTTATTATATAATGAAACTAGGTCACTATAGCGAGGACGAAAAGATGCTTTGGGGGCGATTTGTCTTGCTATCGTTTTGGCGTCAGTACCGCTGATACGAACAATAGAGATAGAAGATACGCCGCTGGCGGTAGCGATTGCGGCGATCGTGTCAGACATTATCTTTTATTGAACTCATTGACAAGAATATAGCGATCACCATTGCGGGTTCTTTTTATAGCTACATATTTATTGGGGAATTGCTCTCTAAGCTGCTCAAGAGCAATCTGTGCTAAAATACCATCCAAGGCCTTTGTTCTCCCCCACCCTTCTTGATTGACATGTTCTATGACTGGCTCCATATAGCTTTTAATCACCTCTTGCTGGCTGGCTAAAAATTGGGCGATTTCGAGCTTAAGATACAGTTTGTGCTTATTCTGTAACCAATTAGACACGAGATAAGAAAGAGCATTGTATCTGTATCCCTCTTTACCAATCAAAAGTGCAACATCCTCTCCATCGATGAAAACAAATGCTGTATCCTCTACTACATCTACTTCTACAGTATCGATATCAAAGCAACTAAGATCAATCAAGGTTTTCAAATCACCCTCTATCTCCTCTTGTAGTGCTATGTTCTTAGCTGGCTTTTCTATGCTATCTTGCTTTTTCTCCTCATCTTTTGTGTCAAAAAAGCTATCAAGAACACTTTTTTCTGTGTTATCATTATCTTTTAATTCTAGATCTTTTTCTTTTGTTTTTTTAGGAGATATACTCTTTTTCTCTATTGGCTCTATGGGGGCTGATTTTACTATCTTCTTTTTTATGAGATCTTTGTGTTCTGCTGCCACATTAGACGGTGTATTGTCAATTTTATTTTGCTTACGAGCCACTACGATAATAGCTTGCTTGGCAAATAGTCCTAAAAAGCCTGATGATGGGTATTGAACAATCTCACAATCAAGTGCTGTAATAGAGCATTCAAGCTCTTTTGTCGCCAGAGCATACGCCTCTTCTAGCGTCTTTGCTTCAATTTTATTCATTTTAATCCTTCTTTTTCTCACCCTTGGAAATATTTTTTGTTTTTGTTTTATAATTTTCATATGCATAATTAATATAGTACTGTTGTCCAATAGATAGTAAGTTGTTTGTCAGCCAGTACAACACTAGACCTGCAGGGAATGTCAAGAAAAATAGAGTCATTATCGCAGGGAACCACTGAAATATCTTCTTTTGAAGCGGATCAGTCATAGTATTGGGTGTAATCTTTTGCTGAAAATACATAGAGATGCCCATCAGCACTGGAAGTACAAAATATGGATCTTTATCTGATAAATCTACTATCCAAGCTACCCATGGAGCACCTTGCAACTCATCTGCATTTAGAAGCACACGATATAGTGCAAAGAAAACAGGAATCTGTAGTAACATAGGCAGACATCCGCCCATAGGGTTCGCACCATGCTTTTTATACAGCTCCATCATCTGTTGATTCATTTTTGCAGGATCTTTGCCATATTTTTCTTTGAGATCTTTCATCTTTGGAGCTAAATCTCTCATCTTGTTCATAGACATCATGCCTTTGTATGACAGAGGGAAAAGAATCAGTTTCACTAAAAGAGTAAAGAATATAATCGTCCATCCCCAGTTAACTACATAATCATTGATCCATAACATGACAGCAAAGAATGGTTTGGCCAGAAATGTAAACCAACCAAACTCTATGGCGTTTACCAAATCAGGATGAATAGACTCAAATAGTCTCCAGTCTTTTGGACCAATATAGCCATGTAGTTTGAGGGATTGCATAGCTTTGACAAACGGTAAAGGGTTATTCTCTTTTCCGACAGTTATGATAGCATGTACTGGGTTGTCAAAATTATAAAAAAGTGACGCGTCATATCGATCAAAAGAAGATACAATAGTTGCATCTGTTACGATCTCATTTTTCTCTGCATCACCGTCTTCTACAATAGTAAGTATGCCTTTGCTATCATGAATCAAAGCACCTCTGACCAGCAAATATATAGACTCGTCTACCTCTGGTCTGTGCCCTGGTGTTATAAAGAACTCTACTGGCTTATCAGTGGAGAGCTCAAGATCATAATGTCCATCTGCATAAAATGTGATTTTTTTAGTAACCGTTACAGTAGATAACTTTTGAGTCAATGTCAATATCTGCGGTGTATCTTGCAGTGATATCTCACCCATAGATGCACTATACGCAACCTCAAATGCCTCGTTATTTATGGCAGTATCAGAAAATCTGACCTCTAGTGGAAGAGTTTTACTAGGATCAAATAGCTCTAGGTATCCCCCATCTTCATTTTTGTACTTATCTTTCAGTAATTGAGTACTTTTAACTCGACCAAATTTGTCAATTTTGAT
>JAAXPZ010000025.1 GCA_012329065.1 Sulfurovum sp.
ACTGAATTTAACAAGCCCCTATATACGGGGGTCTCTAAATACAAATTTAGTGTGTCAATAGATATGAGAATTACGCAACAAAGTCCGCAAGTAGGTATACTATGTAAGACTATTCATCATTTTAACGTGCGAAAGTTAAGAATATATTGTAAAAAGAAAAAAGACAGATAGTGCGTTCTCAGAGAACTTTGAAGGTGGATATCAGGAGTTTAAAATAGGTGAGATGTTAAAGCAAGCTCGCAAAGAAACTGGTCTAACACAAGAAGAGATAGCCTTGGCTATGCATACTAAAAAATCAGCAATTTCAAGAATTGAAAATCATGCACAAGACATAAAGCTTTCAACACTTCAAGCATTTGCACATATTATGGGGAAAGAGCTTAAGATACAACTGGTTTATAGGGAGCATTATAGTTTTCAAGCAAAGACTTTTTTTCAGGAGTAATTCTTAAATATAATATCAAATTAACTCTAAATAAGAAATAATGCTTCAGAAACACTGCAACATTTGGTTGATTAAAACTATTTTGGAGTATACTGCTTTTATAAAACTCAATGAAGTTGTAAAAATGCAAAATATCGATGATTATTTATTGGAGGTTTGGGGGAAGGAGTTTTTACTTCTTGGTGAAATTCAGACAGAGGATAATTCCTTAACTTCTCTTTTGGAGCACAACCGTATACAGTTCTGCGACTATATGTCGATAGTGCTCTCTGTGGGTAAAACTAATGTATCAGACTCCCTAAGACTCATGATGTTGCAGGATGCATTGTGTTATTTTGATAATACTATTCACAGGTCTTTAATAAAAAGTACAGATATTCTTCTTATACAGAAAAGACTTATGGTATTTTTGCTAAAGGGCTCAGATGGAAGATTGAAGCAGGAGATTTTTCATAGAATAGCGAAGTTGAAGAGTGCCGAGATTATAGAAGAGGATATTGCTAAATTGTTGATTTTGGCAATTGAATCTTTTGAAAAAGAGAATCCTGAACAAAAAAGTATACCAGATAGCATTGAAGAGAAACTCGCATTTTCATATAGTGCCGAAATAGCATCAATGGAAAAATTAGTTTTAGACATTAGTTCACATTTGGAGGATAGTTTACTTCTGCAAAAGCTAGAGAAGGTGATGAAAAAGATTCAAGATCAACGCTTTGGCATAGGTATCACGGGAGTAATGAATGCAGGTAAATCAACTATGCTCAATGCACTATTGGGCAGAGAGATTCTAGGGACTGCAGTTGTCCCAGAGACTGCCAATCTGACTATTATCAAATATGGTGATAAGCCAAGAGCAGTTGTGAACTTCTGGAGTCGTAGTGAGTGGGAGGGAATAGAAGAGAGTGCAGGTATTTTGGAGGGCATGAAAGAATTTGTAACCCATACTAAGGATTCAATAGGTGCAGAATTTGATGCATATCTCTTGCCAGAAGGCAAAAGTCAAGAGATAAGAGTTGATGAGCTTCCTCTATTTACTTCTGTTGAGCATTCAGACAATAAATGTAATTTAGTGAAAAGTGTTGAGCTATATAGTGATTTGGAGTTTGTAAAAAATGGCGTAGAGATCGTAGATACACCTGGTCTAGATGATCCAGTCATACAAAGAGAGGAGATAACAAAAGATTATTTACAAGAGTGTGATCTGCTTTGTCATCTCATGAATGTAAACCAGTCTGCTACTCACAAAGATATAGAATTTATCATAGAGTCTCTGCTTTACCAGCATGTGGCACAACTGCTCATAGTGATAACTCGTATAGATACAGTGACAGAAGATGAACAAGAAGAGGTGATAGCCTACACTAAAAGCAGCATAAAGAGCAAACTGGATTCTCTAGGGAAAGGAGCTCAGTTTGATGCTTTGGTAAATCGCATAGAGTTTATCTCTATAGCTGGCAAAATGGCACTACTTCATAGAACAGGTAGAGAAGATGAGGCGATAAGTGCTGGCTACAGTCTAGACAAAAGTGGTATCTTACAGATAGAGCAGTATCTAAGAGATGTGCTTTTTGGGAATGATTCTGTTAAGGCACAACTTATTGTACAGGCAAGCAAAAAAGAGATAAATAACATCATTGATGTTCAGATGCAATCATATATACGGCAAAAAAGTTTACTTGGAAAAAGTGTAGTAGAAATAGAGGCAGAGTATATCTTGCATCAAAAGCAAAAAGAGAAGAGAGAGAAAGTTATTGCCAAACTATACAATGACATAATATCTAGTCGCAAAGATCTAGAAGAGTATCTTTCTATCTTGAGACACTTTGTAGTAAACAAGCTAAGTGATCTGCAATCTCAACTCAAGCGACGCATTATGGACGATGTCAGATATGAGTTGAAAAAAAATAAAAAGAAGCCCACAGCTGAGAGAATCTATATTATGCTCGATATTGGTATCAGAGATGGCTTTATCGATCTTCTTCGTGATTATAGGCATCAATTTCAAAAGAGACTATCTGCTGCCCTAGATAAGATAGATAGGGATTTTGAGGCATTCTCTGTAGAGGAGGTGGATGGGAGTAGCAGTGCCAATGAGTTTTTTGGCAAATATTTTGACAAATTGCTATTGACAGATTCAAACAAGCTTTTGGCAGAGCAGCTAAATCAGGCGATAGCAGCAAGTAGCAAAAAACATCTCTCAAAACTCGACCAACAACTTCATGATTATATGGGAGTCGCTATGAAGAGGCTTGCAGAGAGATTCTGGGTCAAAGCTGATGTTCTAAATAAAGACTTAATAGAGAGTTTTGAGTTTAGATGTAGTAAACCACTTGAGAGTATTGAAGAACAATTGAGGCTAGAGGAGAGTATCTTAAAGTCAGCTATGACGCAGGCTAGAAACAGTGCAGGTGACACAAACAAGAGGCTGATGACACTAGAGGAGCATCATCTGCATCTTTCAGAGTTCAAGGACATGTTGCTAAGTGAGAATGACAGATGAGCCTATTGGATCAGTATATTGAGTCATACAAGAAGCTATCTTTTAGTGTAGAGTACAAATATGATGATAACATATTGGGATTGGTGGAGAAAAGCACAGCGTTGCTCTTGGATGAAGAGCTATTGCCGTCACTAGAGTTAGAGGAGGCGATGAAGCAACTGCATGTCAGAGCAAAAGAGCCTATGAAAGTTGCAATAACTGGACAGTTTTCCAGCGGAAAATCTACTTTTCTTAACGCTCTATTATCAAAAAATATCCTCCCAACTGGTATTACCCCTGTTACATCCAAAGTCAACTATATACGCTATGGAAATGAGTTTAGGATACAGGTGCATTACAAAGACGGCAGAGACGAATATCAGCAAATTGAGGATATAGCAAGATTCACAGATCAGAGATGTGCAGTAGAGGAGATCGAGTATTTGACGCTCTATGCACCGTTAGAGATGCTCAGAGAGATTACTTTTGTGGATACGCCAGGACTCAACTCTCAGGATGATACAGACACTATAACTACTCAAAGAGTGCTGAAAGATGTAGATGGTATCATCTGGCTGTCCTTGATTGATAATGCAGGAAAAATGAGTGAAGCACAGACCCTATCTCAGTATATGGAGCAATATCAAAACAAATCTCTCTGTGTACTAAACCAAAAAGATAAGTTTGAGCCAGAGCAAGTGGAGCAGAGTGTGTCTTATGTCAAGCAGAGTTTTTCAAAATATTTTTCTGAAGTTGTGCCTATTTCTGCTATAGAAGCGTTATTGTCTAGAAGCCGTGATAAAAATGTGATAGCAGAGGAAGGGCTCGATAATTTTCTGATGCAGATTTCTGAGAAGCTGAAGTCTGAGCAGGAACTAGATATAGGGAAGATGTATCAGTCCTACAAAGATACTGTAAGTGAAGCCCACAATAGCAACTTCGTAGAAAATATAAAACTTCTCAAGTCTTCTAATATCGAAACGGTTTTACAGTTTATTGAGACACAGATTAGACCTGCATCTCATAGCTCAAAAGCTTTTTCTATCACAAAAGATATCAGACAAACATGTGAATTGATTATCAAACAGCATCAGTTTTTTATCTCTATTTATGATGAAATATCAGTGGAACTAAATCTTTTTGAAGAAGAGGCACAGAAGAAACTCACGCAACTAAAAGATAAGTTCGGCAAGGCATTGCAGGATGCATACAGAAAAATAGAGGATATTATCGAGGTGATTGCTGATGACATATACAAGCACATTACTCATGCAATTCACATTAGATATATAGAGAAGAAATCTGGACTATTTAGGAAAAATATACTATATGAGCCAATAGAGTATAAGGGTGCAAAAATTGAATCAGATAAAATATACAAGCATCTTTTTTATGAAGATGATATAGTCGGAAAGATGTTCAAAATCTATGTAAAAAATTTAAAAACCATACAGGACGAGGTCAACCAGCACAATGCAGAAGTATATAAGATACTAGAAGATCGCATACAAAAATGGCAAAATAGATACGAAATAATCCGCAAGCATGACCCGTTGCATTCAAATATGGAATTTGCTAATATTCGTAAATTTGCCTCCAAGGCCTACGAATATATGCTCAAACCTTTTTCAGATCAAATACACGCTTCTTATGCCAAGATAAGCTCCGAATTTAACCATCTTAGTTCAGCGGTTAGCTTCAATTATCAGAATGCTACACAGGTGAGTATCGCTTTTCTAGAGCAAAAAATTGGGCAGTCGGTTGCACTGTATGAAAGTGATCCAGAAAGATTTTCGCTTTATACCCCTAAGCTTGATGAAATAAAAGACAGACTAAATAGTAGTTTTCATATATATGAATTGCAAAACATGATGAATACTAAAAAAACTTTTCTAAGTAAAAACTATGATACACTCTTACGGGAATTTAAGTGCATCAAACAAGATAGAGAGATTTTCCTCCAGTCAAAAAAAGCTAGACATGAAAAGATTATTAAGATGTTGCAGGTGTATATTAAGGACATAGAGATAGATATTTAGAGACTTTTCGTAATGTGATACTAGAGGTGCCCTTTAGCATTAAGAGTCCATCAAGTATATCTATAGCAATGTCTACAGCCCTTTTTCCACACTTATCAGTTCCGTCACCCCATCATACATATCTTGCACACATCGTACCTCTGTCACACCTAGGCGGCGTTTGTTGCTGATGTCGTAGACTCCACCTTCACTTTCGGAGTGTTCACCATGGATGCCTCTGATTTGCAGATGGTATTTGTCACATATGGTTTGGAATTTATCCATATTTTTGGAGAGTTTGGGTAATTTGATGTGTACGCTAGCACGCATAGCTGTACCTAGATTTGTAGGGCAGCTGGTGATATAGCCTAGGTGATCACTGTATGCAAATGATACGCTTTTCTCGATCTGTGAGATAGCCACAGTGAGTCTAGTGAAGACCTCTAATATATCACCACCCATTTGCATGGAGATGATACGAAGCTGATCCTCTTCATTGATCCATACTAAAAATGTCTTCTCGTCATTATGAAATATCCCTCTTCCAGTTGGCCAATCACGGTTGAGTCCAGCAGATTCTAAGAATCTATCTCCCGCCTTGAAGAGAAAGTGATCCTCTATGAGCTTGGCTTTGACATCTTCACTCATTCCTTGCAGGGAATAATAGCTACCTGACAGCCAGCCATCCAGAGAGGATAGGGCACTTGATATATCTGCCTCTATCTTGTCTCTTTGAGCTTTGGTGATGGCTGGACCTAATGGCATATCTTTGATGTTTCTGCCAACTCTGATACGAGTAGAGAGGATGAATTCGTCATTTGGGTCAGGGTTGGGAGCATTTAGGTGATTTGGGTCGAGATCACTCTTGTGGCTGTCAATTTTACCAAAGCCATGATATTCCTCTATGATGGGATCAAGCAGAGGAGCAAAAAGGCTATATGACTCTAAGTCACCAGCATAAACTCCTATACCACTATCAGGATTATCTACACCTGACCTAATCGCATCATAGAGGGTAAATCCGTTGGCGGTAGCTTTGTCTTTTAGGAGCTCAAATATTTTGGGCGTTAGATGTTTGCAGAGTAGAGATTTGCAATTTTGTGGAAATGTTGGAAAGCTTGGCATCTTTAAATCCTTTTTATTCAGATAGTATATATTCTTTAGCTCTTGTTTGAGATTAAAAATGCAAGAATCAGCCTATTCAAAAAAGAATAATAATCATAGTCTTTAAGCAAATTAAGTGGACTTATGTTTGAATCGTAGCACCTCTAAAGTCTGTATAGTAACAAGACCTTCTTGAATAGCATCTTCATTGTTGTTTAGAAAATTTATTATTTTATCTTCATCATCGATAATTTCTATAACTATAGGCAATTGCTGGCTTAATGCCCATATTTCAAATGTGTGCATCTGTGAATTTGCTCCAATGCCAGCCACTCCTTTAAATACAGTTGCACCAGCCAATCCCTGTTCTTGAGTCTTATGCATTATGTATTGCCAGAGTGGTTCCCCGTCTATCATATCGGAGTCATTGATATAAATTCGGAGTATTTTTTGGTTTACTAGATATTGCTTCATACCTCAATCCTTTTGTGTTGCCTCAAAGCAAACGGGGCGGACATAGTTGCCTGTCATTGAAGCAATAATAAGCTTATAAATTATACCATATTGACTTTAGTTGCTTTTCTTACTGCCTCTGTGTTGAATGGTTTTTTGATAAAAAGATCATAGAGTATTTTCTCATCATCGTTTAGCTTCGGATCTCCCGTAATAGAGATAGCAAAAACAGGAGAGGCACCGTTGCTTTTTTCATAAGCTCTATATCCACGAATAACATCTGAACCGACCATAGAGGGCATATACTCATCTATATAGATAATATCAAAAGGTGTATCATTCACAAGGGCACTCTTGAGCATATCGAGTGCCTCTGCACCATCTCTTGCAGAGAACAGTTCTACATGCTCTGTTTCTAATATAGATCTTAGTAGGGAGATATTGATTTTATCGTCATCAGCGAGGAGCACTCTCTTCTTCTTGCCAGAAAATATGGTGCTATGAATAAGGTCACCATAATAAGTATTTAGCGAAGCAATATTGAACTTAGATGCATTTGAATCTTTAATCAGTGAAAAAAGTACTTCTTCTAAGATAAGAAACTTTATCCCTCTTTTTTGTATTGTCATCAATGTATCTAATGAAAATTTATGCTGATAGCAGATGAGATGTGTAGTCTTGTCATCTAAGTCTTTTGATATGATAATTTTCTCTTCTGGCATGCCTAATTTTGTGAGATACTCTTTGATAATGGCGATATTTTTGCAGGAGGCATTGTCTGTCTGGATAGTAATATATTTATCTATATCTTTGAATGACTCAAAAGCAGGTTCGTCATTTGCTACTTCGATCGGAAGAGAAAAATAAAACTTACTTCCTTTGTCTATTTCACTTTTAAGCTTGAGCTTGCCACCAAGCTCTTTGATATATGTAGCAGATATAGAAAGGCCCAAGCCAGAACCTCCATATTTGTCAGCTGTGTCACCCTCAGCTTGTTCAAATGCCTCAAAGATATCTTTTTGTCTGTTTGGTTCTATGCCTATGCCTTGGTCGGCAATGGATATTTTGAGTGAGCTGTCATCCTTGTTGTATTTGACCTTGAAATATATTTCTTTTCCTTTAGGAGTAAACTTGTAAGCATTGCCTATAAGGTTGGTCAGTATTCGTTCCAGCTTTAGGGAGTCTGTTTTTATCTCTTTTGGAATAGAGGGATCTATGGAAACAAGATAGTCTATCTTTTTATCATACATGTTTGCAGAAAAAGAGTTGGCAACTTGAGAGAAAAATTTAATGCTATGTATTTTAGATAACTTGATACCCTTGTTTGTGTATGAGCCTTTTGCTTGATCCAAAATAGAGTCTGTTAATGCATTGATTAGCTTTGCACTCTCTTTTGCGTTGTCTATAAAGCCTTTGAGTCTACCATCTTCTAGGTTTTCTCCAATCAATTCTAGAAAACCATAAAGAGAGTTAGCGGGTGTGCGGATATCATGCACGGTGTTGGCAAGCTGGAGTGCTATATGATCTTTATCTACTTGCTCATTATCCTGTTCTATTTCAGACAGGTGCTTGCTTACATTTGATATGTTTATGACTCTGTTCATATTTTTACCAAGTGTCAAAATTTGTATAATCTTTACCATAAAGGTATTGATAGAGCTAATAAGATCAAGATCTTTTTCTCTGTATGGTTTGTTGTTCCGTATTGATTTGTAGATGCAGATCATGCCCATGAGACTATCATGGTCTACGATTGGAACAACCATAAGAGATTTGATTTTTAGGTTATCGGGATTGTCAATGCTTGCCTCATAATGCTTCTCACTTACCACATGATTGCAATAAAAAGATTTTTTCGACAAAAATGCTTGACCAATGATTCCTTTTGGATCAATCATAGATAGTGTCTGATCACAGCTTTTGCAGGATAGTGCTTGTTTGGCTTGGTCAAAGGAATAAATATCAACAGTATCTGAATCACTGAACTCCATGAGCATTGTAGTGATGATTTTTATGATTGTATTGTTGTCATCAGTCTTAGATATCTTATCCATAGATGATGTTAAAATCGAAATTAAATGAGATGGGCTATCTAGAACATTCATATTTTTATTTAATCCTATAGACATATTATACAAATCCTTTTAAAGCAATTGTACAATGATATCCTAATTTTTTTGACATTTTTTGACATTTTATCTGTTATAATACGATAAGTTTACTGAAAAGCAAAATCGAAGGAGGACAGATTAGTGGAACACGAAGTTACAAAAGTTGATATAATAGTATCAAAATCCAATGAAGCAGGTGATATAACATATGCAAATCCTATTTTTTGGAAATTATCTGGATATTCTCAGGGGGAACTGCTAGACAATCCCCATTCAATATTGCGACATCCAGATATGCCTAAAATAGTATTCAAATTTCTCTGGGACAACCTAAAGGCAGGTAGCGATGTTTTTGCTTTTGTTAAGAATCGGTCTAAAGATGGCGGCTTCTACTGGGTGTTGGCACATGTTAGAGTGGCTAAAAACCCTGATGGGTCTTTTAGGAATTATGTCTCTACAAGAAGAATGATGACAGAAGGTGCTAGAAAAACAATAGAACCCCTTTATATAAAAATGCTAGAAGCAGAAAAAGAAGGCGGAATGAGTGCATCGCTCAAAGTTCTTGAAGACTCCTTGTCTGAATCGGGAGCTTCTCTAGCAACATTTAATGAAACAATGAAAAAGCTAAATAGCTAATATAGGAGATATGAAATATGATAGATTTTGAACAGTCAATGAAAAAATTACGATCGGTTAGCGGGTACTTAGGTTCTGCAGTGTTGAATTTTGCAGGAGAGACACTTTACTTGGATGAGGAGAATACAGGTGTAGATATTGCTTATTCGGCAAGTATCTTCAATGACTCTTTTAGGGCTATTTCAGAAGCATCGTTGGATGTGGGTTTTGCTGATGCTTCTTTTGTGGAGACCAAGACGCATGATGGTCATGTGTTCTTGATAAACTCAGCAGGTGATCAGACAGGTGATAACTTCTCTAAATTAAATGTATTTTCTATTTTTAGAGATGATGGAAATGTTGCACTTGCAAAAATGATTATCGAACGCACATCTCAAAGAATGTCTAAAGAGATGAACGAAATATAAGTAATAAGAGCTATCTCTCCTCTCTTTTGTCCCATGTAGTTCTTATCTGCTTGGGCATATAGTATTTAAACTGTTTTGGATGTATGAAGAAATCTACTTTTCCACATTTTTCTTGAATATCTTCCCAGTTTTGTATTTTTAGATTTATAGCGAGTATGCCAAGCGTGGGTAGCTTGGTAAAGTTTTCTTCAATCAGCAGATTTCCAAATTCAGTTAGTTCAGGATTATGCCCTATCAGAAAAATACTCCCAATACTATTATCTTGCAATGAGAGAGTACTCATAAGCGTTTCAGAGCGAGAGAGATACAACTCCTCCATATAATGAATACGCCCTTTATACTCGATCTTCTTGGCAAGCTTATCTGCGGTAAGTTGTGCACGGAGTGCTGAGCTAGATAGTATGAGGTTAGGCTTTACTTGCCGTAATGACAGATAGGAGCTCATGGTATCCAGATCTTTTTTGCCGCGTTTATTAAGTCCTCTCTCAAAATCACTAGCTCCAGCGTCATCCCAGTCGGATTTAGCATGTCGTATTAGATATAAAGTTTTGATAGTACACCACCTATATTTTTTGCTTATTATATCGTTAAATAGTCAAAACTAAATTATTTTCTCCTGCCCAAGTCTATATAATGCAAAGTCATATTTGACAGGATCGTTTTTGTCAAATGTCCTGAGAGTTTGTGTAAGCTCTAAGGCAGCTTTCATATCATATGTTTTTCTGTTGAGTAGCCCTAGTTTTTGAGATACTTTGAAGGTATGGGTATCAAGTGGCATGAGCAGGGCAGATGTTGGTATTTTCCCCCACAGACCCATATCTAAAGCATCTTTTCTTATCATCCACCTAAGAAACATGAGATATCTTTTATAAGTTCCTGTGGATGACAGACTTTTCGGTAAAGAACCAAGAAGAAAGTGATAACCTCTAGAGTCATATTTATTAATATCTTTAATTTCTTTTATAAAATTCCATAAGCCATCCAGTAAATTCTCTTCTTTTTTGTAGCCAACATAAAAGATACTCTCGATACTATCAACTTCCTTTAGCCGTTTAAGTGTGATAAAAAGAGATGACACATCATCAGACTTTTGAAATCTATAGTAGTGCTTTGACAACGCTTTTGATATTTCCCTTTCACTTTCGTTAAGTAGCTCAAAATCTAAGCTGTCAAGAAACTTTACTATCTGCCTAGCATTCCCGTAAGCAAAAAGTGCACATATAAGTGCAATCGATTCGTCTTGATGTCTTTTGGCGACAAGTAGTGGGTCTGGTCGTTCGTATGATAGCTCCGTAGCAGTGTTTCTTGAAAGCAACTCAGCATCCAATCGCATTTTTATATTTTCTAGTATCAAATTAATTTTCTCGGCACAGAAGGTATGGATTTCTCTGTGCGGTTGGCATGATATCTAGGTATTGTATGTTTACATGAGGAGGAGTATTGAGTGTTGATATAATTGCTGTGGATATGTCTTTCGCATAGAGTGGGGTATAACCATTGTAAACTGCATTGGCCTTGGAGTTATCCCCATCAAAACGAGTCTTTGAGAAGTTTGTGTCAACTGCACCTGGGGCAATAGTTGTTACTTTTATATTTGTTGATATCAAATCTGCATTCATTGCCTCACCCAGAGAGTGTACGGCTGCCTTGGTGGCACAATATACATTGCCACCAGGATAAGCAGTCTTGCCAGCAACAGAACCTATGTTGACAATATGACCTCTGTCTAGAGCTCGCATTTTGGCGATTATAGGTTTGCAGATATATAGGAGTCCTTTGATATTGGTGTCAATCATTTGATCCCAATTGTCAACCTTGCCATCATCTATCTTTTCAACTCCTAGGGCAAGACCAGCACTATTGACAAGTATATTTATAGTATGCTTTTTTAGTAGTTTCTTCATTAGAGTATTTATTTTATTTTGATCTCTGACATCAGCGACATGAATTGATACTTTACACTTAGAATTCTTCAGTAGCTTTTTTTGTAACTTATGAAGTTTTTTCTCATTTCTTCCGAGCAATATCAGATCTACTTTCATCTTGGCTAGATCTATAGCTATCTGCTCTCCTATGCCAGAAGTCGCTCCAGTGACGAGTGCCGTTTTGTTTTTTATATAATTTTTCATATTTAGCCTTTTTGCATTTATAGATTTAAATCAATACTAGATCTTAATATTATCGGTATAATTATATCAACAATATATACAGGACATGATATGACACTAATAATTGTAAAATATATACATCTTATGTCAGCATTTATATATGGTGGGTTTTTGATAGTCGATAATCTATTTTTGGTGCATATTAAGAAACAGTACGACCTAGAGGAGCATAAAGAGATACGAGAATCTTTTATGAAATATGTGCGTAAATTGGTGCCTCCTAGTCTGATAGTAGCAGTTTTGACAGGCTTATATCTGATAATGTATCTCTTTGGGGATATCGGAGAAGATGGGATGACAAGATTTCAAATATTACTCTCACTCAAAGCATTTTTGGGTATATGGCTTGGTCTAAGAGGATTCATGCAGGTGTATATGGGGATTCAGCCTCTGGTATTCAAGAGCCATATTTTGCCTTTTGCTTTTGTGTTGACTATTATCTTTTTGTCACAGTTTATGTATATTTAGACATTAGAGGCGCCCATTATTATTGGCTATTTTTATAGCTTGCCTTCTGTGTGGTGTTCAAATATTTCTGTGACCAGTGCTATACGCTCATCAAAACTTTTTTTAGATGCTCTTTCATGTACGGTGTGATCTCCGTCTCCGAAAGGTCCCCAGCCGTCCGTGACGATGACGCCAACAGAGGCGATGATATTGGCATCACTGACTCCCCCTCTTTGTTCAGTAGGCATGGATGTGTTACAGAGGGTATTGATACGCTCGATCCATGCTAGTTGTGCTGAATTGGGTTGCATTACATCTCGTAGGATACCGCCAGATAGGGTAGATTTGGTACCTTTGATGTAGTCCTTGGATACAATCTTATCTATGGCTTTTAGGGCTCGTTCTTTTTCTATAGGCTCAGTGTATCTCAGATCAAAAGCCAGCTTGGCATGAGGAGAGACGGTGTTGGCTCCTATGCCACCTTCCATTATGCCGACATTGACTGTGGTTTGCTTCCCTTTATCGGATATCCTGCTTAGGTCTATAAGTTTGCATGCTGCTTCTTGGTTGGCATCTGCTCCATCCCAGTAGTGATTGCCAGCATGTTTGGCGATACCTTCTATCTCTAGCGTGAACCATCCTATGCCTTTGCGACCTGTGACTATCTCTCCGTTTTGCCCTGCTGCCTCAAATACCATGCAGTAGTCATACTCTGGGGCCAGTTTGGCGGTTAGATGCCTGCTGTCGTCACTGCCAGTCTCTTCATCGCTGACAAGGAGAAGATCTATATTGAGTATCTCTCCATACTTATCGTATATCTTTCTCAGGGCTTGCAGTGCCACAAAATTACCACCTTTCATATCACATACTCCAGGCCCATAAATCCACTCTTCATCTTCTTTGTACTCCTCAAAAGTATCTGGAGCGAACACAGTATCGGTATGTCCTAGAAGTAGTAGTTTTTTGCCATTTGTTTTACGAGATATGAAATGCAAGTGATCTCCTATAGATTCTCTCTCATATCTCTGGAGTCTCATTCCGATTTTTTCTACCCAGTTGGCAAACATCTTAGAACTTGTATCTACACCCTTTTTGTTTTCTGTCCAAGAGTTGATTTCAATGATTTTTCTTAGCTCATTATAGTATTTTGTATCCATTTTTGTATCCATTTTTTAGTATTATTTCTTTCCTTTCCAATATATCTAAAGATATTTTAATAAAGTATAGTAGAATATCTCATTAGTTCATCGCAAATGGAGGACAATATGTCGAGAAAAATCGGAATGTGGCTCTATAGTAACGGTGGGGGAGATAAAATACAGAAGAAGATTATCAAAAAACTCAAGCAAAGAGATATAGAGGTGATCAAAGATATCAACTTGCGACACGCAATTGCAAAAAATGGTCATATTATTCATAATGGACTTGCAATAGATAAGCTTGACCTTTTTTTCACCTATAATGCTGGAGAGCAAACGCAATATCAAATATTTCTTTATCAAGCACTAAATCGTGTGATACCTATGATTAATACTTTTGATTCTTTTATGCTAACTGAAGATAAATTTCAAACCTCTTTTTTGCTAAAGAATCACGGAGTTTCGACACCTAGTTTTAAGCTCTGTCATAGAGATGATACCCACCATCTAAAAAATATAATTAAAAAATGGTCTAAAATGGTTTATAAGCCAACAGATGGCTGGGGTGGTGTAGGGCTTACTAAAATAGAGAGCCAAGCAACACTAGACATGCTTCTACCTTTTCTTAACCAGATGGACTTGAGGTTTTTCTATGTAGAGAAGTTTATTAAGTATGATAATACAGATTATCGTATAGATATTGTTGATGGTGAGTATGTAGGATGTTATGGACGCAAGGCATCTGCTACAGACTGGCGTACAAATGTCACTTCAGGAGGTTCTGTCTTTTTGCGTGAACCAAATGATGAATTAGTGGCTTTAGCAAAAAAAGCATCAAAGGTATGTGGTGCTGATATAGCGGGGGTAGACATTGTATACGACATGGAAAGAGAAGAGTATGTAGTGCTTGAAGTAAATGGTATATCTGCTTTTGCAACACCAGAGCAGGAAAAATTAGGGCTAGACTTCAATAAGAAAAAGATAGATTTGATTGTCGATATGATAGACAGAAAGACAAAAAAGTAATATTGTGTTTAAAATACAAGAAGGGAAGTAAATGGAAAAGAAAAAAAACAATAAAAAACTACCAAAAATCGGGCTACTCTATCTGGACTATGTATTGAGGTTTTTTGATAAATCTAACTTCAAAGGATGGCCGAACAAGATAGAAACAGTAACTTATCACTGGAAAAATGATAAAAATCGTTTTATCAAAGAAGTAAAACGAAAAAAAATTGATGTACTTATAGGAAATATACCAGCAACGGCATATGAAACATTTAGAGAAATCGCACGAGCACTTCCAAATGTTCAGTTTATACCTTCACTTGATGCACAGTTTTCAAATAAATCAAAAGAAAATGTGACCCGCTTTGCATGGAAGTATGATATTCCTATCCCAGGAACTTATATTTTTTATGATAAAAGTAAAGCTGATAGATTTATAGGGAAAATAAAATTCCCTAAAATTATCAAGAAATCATACGGTCCATCTAATTACGGCGGATATTTTGTGCATAAAGTAGACTCCAAGAGAGAAGCTAGAAATCTTTTAGCTCAGAAAAAATATCATCCAGCATACTTCCAAGATTTTGTACCAATGGAAGCAGATGTAAGGGTAATGCTCATAGGACATAAGCCTGTTTGTGCATTTTGGAGAAGAGCTCCTGAGGGAGAATGGCTAACAAATACTTCTCAAGGTGGAAGCATGGATTATATGAATGTGCCTAAAGAATTATTAGATCTTGCAGTAAAAGTTTCCAAAGATGCCAATGCTGAGTATTGGTCTTGTGATGTAGCAGTATGTCAAGACGGAAAGTATCATATTTTAGAATGTGCTACTGCCTTTGCCGCTTTTCCTTACATAAGAGATTGGATAGGTCAATATATTATATGGAAGTTTTCTAATGGAAGATTCCCTAAGCCAAACATTCCATTGTTCAATTGGGAAGAGTTGGGGAAAATGGATTCATTAGTGTTGCGTACACTGCGACATATTACTTTTGGAAAGTACACACCCTCTTATGATGGTGCATATTTCTTAGATACCAAGGTAAGAGAAGCTGAAGAAGGTGATATGCATCTACATGAAATGGACTCTCATTACCCTATGTTTCTTACAGAAAACAGAAAGCATGAAGAATGGCCAAGTGAAAAGTGGAACTTTCAAGACAATTATGGAAAAACCATACGAAAAGTACATGTCAAGAGTAATCCAAAAATCTCTGTAGACGAAAGTATAGAAAGCGAAAAGAACAGTATAATTTTAACTGAAAAGAAAATGAAAAAACTATTAATGTCTATAGAGGGTATTGGCAAGAAGAAAGCTGAACAGATTATGAATATATTTGATACAGTAGAGCTTGTGCATACATTGGAAACAGAACCTTATAAGATAATGGAAGAAATTTCATGGTTTAAGAAGAAATTTCTTACAAAACTTATGAAAGAATGGGAAGATTTCAAAAATAAACTGTAAAATTCCATAAACTTAGAGCCTCTTCATGGGTCATAGAAAATAATGCAAAAAGAAAACATTAATGAAAAAACAATATATATCATATAAAGAGAGTTTAGAGTTTCTTTATAAAATGGAAAAAATATATCCAGATTTAATTGATATTATTAAAATTGGTAGCACCTATGAAGGACGAGATATCGTTCTTGCTAAAATATCTAAAAATGTAAAAAGAGCTGACGAAAAACCAGCCATGCTTTTTACAGGTTCAGTGCATGCTCGTGAATGGATAGGGCATGAGCTTGCATTAAAATTTATAGAGTATGTGGTTGAAAATCAAGATATAGATCCAGAACTTGAAAAAGCTTTAATTGAATCAACAATATACATGGTTCCATGCCTCAATCCAGACGGATATGAGTACTCTAGAAAACATTTCTCTTTTTGGCGTAAAAATCGCAGAGTCAATCATGATGGCACAATAGGTGTAGATCTCAATAGAAACTTCTCTATAGGGTTTGTAAAAAATAGCAATACAGGCTCTAATGTTTATGGAGGAGAGGAGCCTTTTTCAGAAGCTGAGACAAGAGCTATCAAAGAGTTTGTTGATGCTCATGAGAATATCACCATAGCTCTTGATTACCATTCGCAAGGAAATGTCTTTTTCCCTGCACATAAGTTTATGCACGAAGCGGAAATAGATGGAACTGACATGAATGTTTTGTGTGCAAATATGAATGATGAAATATCCAAGGTCACAGGAAGAAAATATGGTATACATAGAGGAAAACCACCCGCATCTCTGATAGCAGGGTCTGGCAGAGAGTATTATTATTCTAAAGGCATGCTTGCTGTGGTTGTTGAAGTAGGGACTAAAAATATTCCCGACTATATGAAAAGTATGACAGGAAGTATCAATGAAAATATACCAGCATTAAAAAAAGCATTTACCGAAGTAGTGAATTATTCCCCATTGTCACCTAGTAGAGTAGATGAATTTACTATAGAATCCAGAGATGCTTCATCAGTGACTTTGGTATGGCAGTATGAAAAAAGAGCTGACATATTTTTTGAGGTTTATCGGAGTACAAAAGATAAAGATGCCTGCAATGAACGTACAAAAGTAGGAATTGTAGGAGGGAACTGCTTTGTCGATACAGACCTAGTCTCTTCTACAAATTATCACTATACGATACGAGCGGTTAATAAAACAACAGGTTACAAGTCACCTTTTGCACCTATTGTGAAAGTAAGAACTTGGCTAGAAGATGATGAGTTTTTCAAGCTTATCTTTGCCAATAAGTCTGGTACAGGTTATGTCGGAGAGTATATGCAAGAGCAGAATCGTTCACATTTTGGATTAAATTCACTTTTTGTAGGGATAAATAAATCAAAAGGAATATGTAGTTCTGTGATGAGCTTTAATCTTGATAGCATTCCTGAAAATGCTATTGTTAAATCAGCTCGTTTTTATATTTATCCTATGAATCGTGTCGCAGCTAAAATAGAAAAATTTGGAGAGTGGAATCTATCTTTGTTAAATCAAGAAAGTTTTAGCGAAATCACCGATTTTGATGAAATGGAAAATGCAAAACCTCATGGTGTTATAGGACGCGCAATACAATCAAGTAATCTAACTCAAGGCATTTGGAATCATTGGAGTTTTTCTAAGCACGAGTGTAGACTATTGCAACAAGAATTTAACAGCAAACAAGCCGTCTTTAGACTAGATGGGCCAAAAACACTTCCTGACGGAGAAAGCTCTCAGATGATGCAGTTTGATATAGGTTATGGAAAATTTGGTGGAGGAATACAGTATAGACCTATACTTGATATTAAATATACACTTGAGAACAAAAAGATTAAACTTCCGGCGGTAACGCTTTCTACTATCTGTATAGACAAAACACAAAATGGATTGAAAAGTGGATTTGATGCTGATGGTCATCGTGTATATGGGTATTTGGAATTTGATTTGACTCAGCTTCCTGACCCAGAAAATACCATGATAACACAATGCTCTTTGAAAATACGCAATAAAAATACTTTCAATAAAAAGTCTGATGTACGATATTATGTGGAATTAGTGAAGCTTGAGGAGGCAAAAGATTATAACGATATGAGAAATCGTGAAAAGATAGAATATATAGGATATGAAGTAGCTGAATCAGATTTGAATGGAAGGGATTGTCAATATTTTAAGTTTGATACACTTTCTAAGAATGTTTTAGATCACATACATCAAGAAGGTGATAGGCTCAAGCTAGTAATCAAGCCTACATCTTCACTCGGTAGCAAAAATAGAATCATAGAGTGGGATTCTAGTGTTCAATTAGTGGTCAAGTATATTGATAAGCGTCGTAGAGCCTTGTCTTCTTCAAATAATCTAAAAATTTCAAAAGAAAATAAAATGATTAAACTTACTTGGGATAAAGTAGAAAGCGATGCACTAAAAGGCTACTATGTAGTTAGAAACAGCTTTCACCCACCAAGGCACTTTATGGATGGCGTCAAGTTGTATGGAGGTAAAGACACTTGGACATATGATAACTTTGCCTCGCTTGACAAAGAAAAGTATTATTCGGTATTTTCATATGATGATGTACCAAACTTCTCCGAGCCCACGAGTATCAAGTATAATCCTTTGGAGAAATATTAAATTTGGATATACTCTCACAATAGGAGTAAGTATGCTAGTAGATTTTAAAGAAAAAACTATATCTGAAAGATACCATCTGATGAGTAGCGTTATTGTCCCTAGGCCTATAGCATGGATAGCGACTGAGGGTGAGGTGAGCAATATTGCACCTTTTTCTTATTTTATGGCATTATCTTCTGATCCTGCAACTGTAATCGTTGCTATAGGGCATAGGGCAGACGGCAGTCCCAAGGATACGCTTAGAAACCTAAGGGAGTCAAAGAAGTGTGCCATCTGTGTTGTAGATGAAAATCACTTTGAGGATATGCATTTTAGCTCTAAAGGGCTGGAGGCAAACGAAAGTGAGCTAGATATATTTGATATATCTACTCAAAAGATACTAGAGGAATACCCTGCTGTACCTACTGGTATCAAAGCTGTGCTCTTTGGCGAGTATCTTCAAGAAGTTGATCTAAAAGGAAGTAAAACTATCCCTGTTATTATTGAGATAAAGCAGCTGTATGTAGATGAGTCCATAGTAACTGATCCCGCTAAGATAAAAATAGAAATTGACACAATAGCTAGAATGGGCAATAGCTATCGGATACTTGGCGATATGCTAGATGCTCCAAAAATTAAGTAGAGCTACTATGAAGAAGATATGACAAAACTACTTTTATCATCTTTATGGTAGTATTTTATATCTAGAGATAACATTCTGATAATACTTTGGACGATATATAGCCCTAGCCCTAATCCATGGTTTTGATTATGAAATGGTTTCAAATATGGCTCTAGAGAATCAGTAAATTTAGCTCCAGTGTTAGATATAGTGATCCCCGCTGTATCTATAGTGATGATGGCATAGTGATTTGGCGAATATTTAATGGCATTGTCAATAAGATTTTTGATTGCTAGCGAAAGTAGATCAAAGTCTGTATTGATGATATACTCACCTTTTGCCTCTAGTTTTATTTTTTGCTTCATCTCTTCATCGCTTAATATCATAAGTTCAAGTGCTTGCTCTACGATATCCACAGCATTATAGTTTGCCAGCTTTAGCTCATAGCTTGAGGATAACATCTGCTCTATCTTGGAAAATTCACTGATTAGTAGCTCTAGTCTTTCAAATATGGCATTGTATCCTTCTTGGTGTTTATTGTTTTCTAGAAATTCATTCAGAAGTCTGCCTTTTGCGATAGGAGTTTTGAGTTCGTGCATGATGGAGCGTAAAAACAGCTGCCTTGAGTTGATAAGAGATTCTAGTTTACGAAGTGCATCATCAAAGCTATTTGCCACTTGTGCTATCTCATCATTTTTGTTGCTTTTTACACTGACACTCAAGTCACCTTGTACAACTTCTTGGATTTGCATGTGAAGCTTTTTAAGTGGCATTAGACTTCTTGTTAACCATAGATACAGGAGTGACAGTAGCATCAGGGCAGCTATGTACCAAAATAGTACTTTCCATGGCATGTGCATGTGATGAGCATCTTTGAGTAATATTTCATACTTAGGATTTTTTATATATAAAAAAATGTTTCCTTTTGATCTCAATATCTTTGTTATATGAGCTCTTTTTTTTCGTTTAAATACAACTTTTGCATTTTTAAGAATATTCTTGATTCTCTTTCGTTTTTTTACTACTGCGAGATCACTCTCATCAAGAAATAGCTTTAGATTAGGGTCATTGAGTGTTTCTTGTGTGCTTTGCTGTCTACTTTGTCCAAAATGCCTATTAACATATAGAGCTGTTCGCATATGTTTTTTGCGTAAGAGCTGAAAATTTTCATTTTTTTGTACATAGAAAAATAGCCCAAAAAATGCAGTAGTAAAAAGAGCAGTGACTAAGAATATAATCCGTATTTTGTTATATATACTCATGTCAGAAGTTTGTATCCTATGCCACGGACTGTTTTTATAGAGATACTCTCGGGAAGTTTTTTACGAAGGCGACTGAGAATAACTGACAGTGATCCATTACTCCCGCACTCAAACACCTCAGAATCATAAAGTATCTGCTCCTTGGAGACTGTAGAGCCTATGTTTTTAACCAAAAGTCTCATAACAACATACTCTGCTGGTGTCAGGTCAAGCTCTCTGTTTTCTACAATGATAGAGTCATGTTTTTCGTGTAGCTCTATTTTGTTTTGATGATTATTTTGATCTGAATCTTTAATTTTCTTATATCTCCTAAGCAAAGATATGATACGGGCATACATTTCTTGTGGGTCATAAGGTTTTGGAAGATAGTCATCAGCACCTATCTGAAGCCCTATGACTTTGTCACTTAGGTCAGATCTGGCAGAGGAGATAATGATAGGTATATCATATTTGGCGACTACTTCTCTGCATACTTCTAGACCATCAATTCCAGGCAGAGTGAGGTCTAGTATTAGGAGATCGTATTTTTCTATGCCAGCACTTAAGCCCAAGAACGGATCTGTAAAGTTCGTAACCTTGAGATTGTATTTAGCTAGATAATCACTCAGTAGCGATGCAAACTGAGGATCATCCTCTATCATTAGTATATTTGCCATAGAATATTATAACTTATTTTTTGTGCTGCTTTCTTCTTTCATCTTTTTTCTTTATATTATCAACCAGCTTTAGTCTCTGCTCGGGAGTCAAAATAGCTATGGCTTTTTCTATCATGTTCGCCTTTACTTTCGCCATCTCTGTTGCTTTGTTTTCTGCTGCGGCTATAAATTCGTCTTTTTTAAAGCCATCAGTAGTGATGAATTCTTTAATATTCATAAATCCCTTGTGTTCTTTCCTTTTTTGTTTGTATGACTTTTTCATGGATTTTCTGATATCTTTTAGTTCACTTTTTTGTTCATCTGTGAGATCCAGTTTTTTAAATGCACGATATATCATTTTGTTTGAGTTTTTACGGTTGTGCTTTTTATGCATCTTGTCTCTATCTTTTGTGCCTCTATGTTCTTTGCACTCTTGCCTATTTATCTGATCTTCACAGCCTTTTCCATGCTTCATGCCCTGTGCTGATACACTTGTACTTGCTATGGCTCCCGATATGGCTATAATCGCCAAAGTTTTAATTGCTTTCATTGTTTTGTTCCTTTGTTGTTTGTTTTATCTTTCGACACTGGCATTATGAGGTATGAGTATGAACGGAATGCTACAGGTTTATTAACGAACTTTAACCGTAAGTCAAATCATGTTTTGTTATAGAGCCAGCTACAGTAATTCTGGTCTGTATTCGAAATGCATTGTATCGTAGTGGTACCATTTGCCACCCCAGATGAAGCCGTGCTTTTCGAAAATCTTGACTATTTCTATAGGAATTTGATTGCGATACTTGTATTCACCTTTGCTCCATCTCCAGTAGGCTGAGTATTTGACATTGATATCGATAGCAGCTCCAAAAGAGTGGACGCTAAGCCTTTTTGTGCCTGCTATAACTCGCCACTTGAATGTGCCACTTGTAGGTGTGAGAAATTTTTTCAGTTTAGGCTTTTTTACTACAAGTCTCTTGAGATCCCCTTCAACTTTCTTTAGTTTCTTGTGTACATCGTTTACTGTTGTGACCTGAATCTTTTGTCCAAACCAGCTAATAGTTGTGAGCTTTTTCTTGACTTCAGACGCTGAGTTGCCATACATTTTTCGGAAGAACTTATCGTTACGGTATCTGCCTGGATCATAGTTTTTGGGCGGATGTGAATATTTGCCTTTTGTGTATGAGTGGTGAAAAGAATCTTCGATATCAGCTTGCTTGAGCACTTTCTCAAAAGTCTCTTTTTTGCCATCATCATATATCATACTTGTGCCGTCTTGCCAGATTATTTTGTTGTTTCGGCATTTTTTTATTTGAGAATATGCCTTTACGAGTTTTTTGGCATTATGGTCACATTTTGCATATACCATTGTAGAAGCTGAGATGAGAAGCATCATAGGGAGAAATAGTTTTTTCATTTAAGTAGCCTTTTTGTGTGTTAGAATTACATAACAGAATATCGAAAACTTCTTTAAGTCAAGCTCTTGGATCTACATAGCCTAAACTAAGACTTTTTTTGATCAATTGTACAATATCTTCTTTGGAATCGATATATTGTGGGCATACATCCGTACAGGCAGAGCAGAGTACACAGTCCCAGATGCCATTTTTCTGTATGGTGTCCATCATAGTTTTTGACGCTTCAGCTCTATTGTCATTTGCGTACCGAAGCACTCTAGTCAAGACAAAAGGACCCAAGAAGTCCTCCTTTTCATCCAAGGCTGGGCAGGCAGAATAACAACTACAGCACAAGATGCAGTTGCTTTGTTCTATAGTTTTTGTTTCATCGCCAGCATCTAATGTCACAGAAGAGTGATTGTCTATAGAAATTTTTGCTTTTTTGATAAGCTCCGTAGATAGGTTTTTATCAACAATAAGGTCTTTTATGATATCAAAATTTCTTAGAGGCTCTATGCTGTCTCCGCTTCTTGCATCATATTGGCAGGCGAGTAGCTCTTCTCCGTTGACTCTGACGGCACAGGCACCGCACACACCACTTTTGCAAGCATAGTCAAAGCCTAGACTTGGGTCAATATTTTCTCTTATCTCTATGAATGCCTGAAGAAGAGTGGGGTGTCTAAGCTGAATCTCATAGGCTTGGCTGTCATCCCCTCTATCTATGTTAAGCTTCACGGCATCTCCACTATTCCATTTTTGTACATTGTCTCGAACTCTATGATAAGCTTACAATAATACTTCTTATAAATTTATTTCAGCCAACTGTAGTCAAAGATTTGAGATAATAAACAAAGACTATTTATACAATTATCAAAAGGTTTAACAATGGATATTAAAAAGTGCAACTCACTTCAAGAGACAAGAGAAGAGATAGATAAACTTGATGACAAGATTGTAGAGTTGATAGCAGCACGAAATGCCTATGTCAAGCAGTTGGCGTATTTTAAAGACAGTATAGAGGAGATCAAGGCAGAAGATCGTATATCGGATGTGGTAAATCGTGTTAGAGCCAAAGCAATAGAGCTCGATCTTTCCCCAAATCTTATAAATGAACTATATGTTCGTATGATAAATGATATGGTAGATAGTGAAGTGGCAGAATTTAAAAATGCCAAGAATTTCTAATAAATGTGTATAGATAGCTAAAATTGTATAGAATACCTCCTGTTTAGCCCATTTTGGTTGAAATCCCTTGACAAGAAAACCGTTTTGTGTTATAAAGGACAAAATACCTCCGAATTAAGGAAAATATATGTCTCAAAAAGAGCTAGACAAAGCGGTCTCAGGTGAGTATGCACTCGGCTTTGAGATAGATATTGAGCAGGATACAGTACCTACTGGTCTTGACCAAAACACAATTAGGTTCATCTCAGCCAAGAAAGAAGAGCCCGAGTGGATGCTGGAGTTGCGACTTAAGGCTTTTGAAAAATGGAAAAAGATGACGGAGCCCACTTGGGGTCATTTGGTATACGAGCCTATAGATTATCAATCTATCTCATATTTTTCTGCTCCCAAGCAAGCACCTGACAGCTTGGACGAAGTCGATCCCAAGATACTAGATGCCTACAAAAAGCTAGGCATCCCCCTAGAAGAGCAGAAGCAATTGCAGGGTATCGCAGTAGATTTGGTTGTAGATTCTGTCTCTGTCAAAACAACATATAGTGACGAGCTTAGTAAACATGGTATTATCTTTTGCTCCATTTCTGAAGCCATAAAAGATCATCCTGAGCTTGTTAAAAAATATATGTTTTCTGTAGTTCCAATGACTGATAATTTTTTTGCCACACTTAACTCAGCAGTCTTTACTGATGGTACTTTTGTGTATATTCCAAAGGGCGTACGCTGTCCAATGGAACTCAGTACATACTTTAGGATAAATGCCTTAAATACAGGACAGTTTGAGCGAACACTGGTTATCGCTGATGAGGGCAGTTTTGTAAGCTACAATGAGGGCTGTTCAGCACCTACTAGAGATGAGAATCAATTGCACGCCGCAGTTGTCGAGCTTGTGGCACTAAAAGATGCAGAGATTAGGTATGCCACTATTCAAAACTGGTATCCAGGTGACGAGACGGGCAAAGGAGGCATATATAATTTTGTTACCAAAAGAGGTATATGTGAAGAAAATGCCAAGATTTCATGGACACAAGTGGAGACTGGCTCAGCTATCACATGGAAATATCCAAGCTGTATCCTAAAAGGAGACAACTCAGTTGGAGAGTTCTATTCTGTAGCAGTAACCACGCTAGCCCAACAGGCAGATACTGGAACCAAAATGATTCATATAGGCAAAAATACAAAATCCACCATCATATCCAAAGGTATCTCTGCTATGAAAGGGCAAAATACATATAGAGGCATGGTCAAGATGGGTGCAGGTGCTACAGGTGCCAGAAACTTCTCTGAGTGCGACTCTTTGCTTATAGGTGATAGCTGTGGGGCACATACATTCCCGTATCTTGAATCCAAAGACTCAGTAGGACAAGTAGAGCATGAAGCGACTACCTCCAAGATCTCTGATGAGCAACTCTTTTATCTGAGGCAAAGAGGAATCAATGAGGAGGATGCAGTATCCATGATAGTTCATGGATTTTGTAAAGATGTATTTAAAATGCTCCCGATGGAGTACGCTGTAGAGGCAAAAGCACTATTGAATTTGACATTAGAAGGAAGCGTAGGATGAGCGAAAAAAGAAATATAAGTAGAATGATGGATATAAGAGAGCTCAAGGTAAAAATTGGAGATAAAACTATATTAAAGGGTCTAACTCTCGAGCTGGAAAAAGGTAAAGTGCATGCGATTATGGGACCAAATGGTTCTGGTAAATCAACACTTTCCAAAGCGATAGTTGGTCATTATGATACGGAGGTACTCGATGGTGAGATCATCTACAGAGGCGAAAATATAGTAGATAAAGAGCCAGAAGAGAGAGCGTTGGATGGTATCTTTTTGAGCTTTCAGCATCCAGTAGAGGTAGCTGGGGTAAATAATGCCTATTTCCTAAGAAGTGCTGTTAATGCCAAAAGACGACATGAGGGCAAGGATGAGCTCAATGCCGCTGTATTTCTTAGAGAGATGAAAAAATATGTTGAAGAGTTGGGTATGCAGCCAGATATGATTAGTAGGTCTCTCAATGAAGGTTTCTCTGGTGGAGAAAAGAAGAGAAATGAGATACTACAGATGCAGATGTTGAGTCCTGATATGATAATTTTGGACGAAATTGATTCTGGACTGGACATAGATGCACTAAGAGCTGTATCAGAGGGTATTAACAGCATGAAAAATGGAGATAGAAGCTTCTTGGTCATCACGCACTATAGTCGTATCCTCGACTATATCAAGCCAGACTATATTCATGTTCTAAAAGATGGTAAGATTGTTCATACAGGTGGCCCAGAGCTGGTAGCACAACTTGAAGAAGAGGGATATGAATCTCTAGGGGAGGCATAATGAAGCTGTCTGAACTACGACAGAGTACAGCCTCTGAAATTCTTGATTTGTTTGGAGCTGATGAATCTAAAATAAGTCTAGCAGAAGAGCTTGTAAAGAAAGGTCTGCCTAGCAAAAAGAGCGAAGAGTATAGATATGCTGACATAGAATCTGCACTGAGCTTAGAACTTGAGTTTTTAAAGCAGTCTATGGATGATATTGAGCCTTGCGATAAGTTGATTATCACAGATGGTGTAGTGACGCATGCTCCAGAGTCTGTATCTGTCAGGTATACTTCCGCGATAGATAGAGATATGAAGCATTTTGATCCTTTGTACTATCTGGGGCATATTGCTAGTGAATTTGTGCTAGCTCTAGAACCTAGAGGTGATGAAAGCTTAAAAATTGTTCACAGATTAACAAAAATAAAGACACTTATTGCCTATAGAGTAGCACTGTTTATAGCTCCCAATACCCAAGTAAATATTTACGAGAGTTTTGATGATTGTTCTGCTGATGGCTCGCTGGTACTTTGTGGTTATGATGCTTTTGTGGATAGAGATGCTACCCTAAAGTTAATCAAAAATCAAACACTTGATAGTCAAAACTACCGTATGATCGCATCTCATAGGTTCAAAATAGAAAAGAGTGCCACTATCGATCTGGCTACTTTTGATTTCGGCTCTGCATCGAGCTTGCAGACTATGAAGGTGGAGCTAGGAGAAAGAGCACATTTAGAAGCTTCTCACCTTCTGTATGCAAGTGGTAGTGCCAAGAGAGGTACTGTATCCAAGATACTGCATATAGGAGAGCACTCTACAAGTAATCAGCAGGCAAAATCCATATTGGCTGACAAGGCAAGGGGTATATTTGATGCACTAATCAAGGTTGAGCATTCTGCAAAATATACCAAAGCACATCAGGGATCCAAGGCTATTTTGCTTGAGATGGGACCATATATGGCGAGTAAGCCACAACTAGAAATATACATAGATGAGCTTGAGGCCAGTCATGGCTCTACTACGGGTCAACTCGATAGCAAACAACTCTTTTATCTCCGATCTAGGGGTATATCTGAAGTAGAGGCTAAAAAGATGCTTATACAGGCATTTGCCAATGAACTTATAGACAAAGTAGCCGGCCGTAGTATTCAAGAACAACTTCATATAAGTTTTGATAAGGCATTTTATGGAGAAGCCAGAATGGAGTGCATAGATACATGTGACGGTTGTGAAGATGCACTTGTTGGTGATACAGAAGAGATAAATAGGTTATTTGGCTTTAGCCAATAGAGGATTAACAATAAAAAGGAGAATAAGATGGCAATACAAGATACAGTAGATGGATTGAAAAGTGATTTTGAGCTACTTCAAGAGCCTGATGCGATAATGGAGTATATCTTTGATATGGGCAAAGAGCACGAAGGTCTGCCAGAAGAAGAGAGAACTGATGAGACTTATGTGGATGGCTGTGCTTCTGAGGCATGGCTTGTATGCGATTTCGAAGACGGGGTTATGAAATTTAGAGGTCATGGAACGAGTGAGATGGCTAAGGGCATGATGGAGATGCTTCTAAAAATCTTTAGTAATCGCACTCCAGATGAGATACTCTCTTTCAATCCTGAAGAGCTTCATAAAATGGGTATCGTAGAGCTACTGTCTCCAGTTAGACAACAGAGCTTAGAAGCATTTTTGAAGATGGTGTATGGATATGCACAAAAATGTAAAGTACAGCAAGAGGGATAATCTATGCCTGAAATCAGTAAAGCAGAGTTAGTCAAGCAGAAGATGCAAGAGCAAAAAGAAGCATTTTTGGCAGCTCAACCTAGTGACAGCGAAATGGAAGATTTGGTCAGAGGTCATCTTGGGCAAATTTATGACCCTGAGCTTCCAGTAGATATCTATAATCTAGGTCTCATATACGAGGTCAACTGCCACACAGATGAGGTCAGTGGTATGAAAAAGTGCAAGATAGTCATGACTCTCACCTCTGCAACCTGCTCTATGTCTGAGATTATCGTTGATCTCATCAAGTCTATTGCTAATCGCCAAGAGGGACTAGAGGAGGTAGAAGTAGAAATAGTATTCGATCCTCCATGGACACAGGACAGTATGACAGATGAGGCAAAGCTTGCTATGGGGTTGTTGTAGCCGTATATAACCATTAATTTACTAACATTTGGATAAAATCCTATAGAAAATATCTTCTATTAGGATAATCCATATGACCCAACCACTACTTATCGAAATCGGCATAGAGGAGCTTCCTGCTATACCACTTCTAAAAATTATCAAAAATATTGAAAACTCATGGCATAAGATACTCAAAGAGCACAGGCTAGAGTGTGACTTTGACTTTTTCTATACCCCTAGAAGGCTTGTGCTAGTGCATGAAAGTATACCTATAAAGCAAGATGATACGACTATGGAACTCTTTGGACCACCTGTACAGGTAGCATTTAAGGATGGTGAGTCAACTCCAGCGGCTATTGGGTTTGCCAAGAAGTGTGGTGTGGAGATAGCTGAACTTGGCAGGTCAGAGAAAAATACTCAAGAGATACTCTATTTCAAAAAAGAAGAGAAAGGCTCTGACACGGTCAACCTACTCCAAGAGATGCTAGAAAAATGGATCTCCTCTATGGCATTTGCTAAGATGATGCGTTGGGGGTCTAGATATGATGAATTTATTCGTCCCATTCGTTGGCTGCAAGTAAGACAAGGTGATAGTTCTGTGCCTGTAGAGTTATTCGGTGTAGAGTCAGGTATGCAAACTTATGTGCATCGCATGATTGATTATGACGGAGTGGATGTGCCAAATATAAATGCTTATGAGGGGATTTTGAAGGAGGGTGCAGTAATACTGCGTTCACAAGAGCGTGAAAGCAAGATACTTGCAGAGTTTGATGTGTTAGAGTCTGAGTATGATATCGTCATAGAAAGAGACAAGTCTCTACTTACCGAAATAGTGGCTATCACAGAAAACCCTAAAGCATTATTAGGTACTTTTGATGAAGACTTCTTAGAACTCCCTCCTGAAGTCATCATTACTTCTATGAAGGAGCATCAGCGTTACTTTCCTGTCTTTGAAAATGGAAAAATAGCCAATAAATTTGTAGTAGTATCTAATGCCTATACGCAGGACTACTCTAAAGTTGTAGCAGGAAACGAGCGTGTGCTTAAGCCTCGTCTAGCAGATGGACTTTTCTTTTACAAAAATGATTTGAAAAATGGACTCTCTACAGATGGGCTTGAAAAAGTACAGTTCATAGATGGACTAGGAACACTAGCAGATAAAATAGCAAGAGAAAATAAAATAGCCATAAGACTACTTGCCCTTTACATGGAAAAGGTAAAATCAAGTACAGGCAAAAGTGTAGCAGAGCTAGAGCAAAGCATGGGCAAAGCCATCAACCTAGCAAAAGCAGACCTTATGTCTGAGATGGTCTATGAGTTCACAGAACTTCAAGGGCTTATGGGTTACTACTATGCCAAAGCACTTGGAGAAGAAGAACTAGTCTACACTGCCATCAAAGAACAGTATATGCCAGTGGGAGAGGGTGCAGGGTTACCATCTTCGGTGTTTTCTTCCATAGTAGCGATGTCTGCTAAACTAGACACACTCTTTGGACTCTTTTCTGTGGGGCGTATACCTACAGGAAGTAAAGACCCATTTGCATTGCGTCGTGCAGTCAACGGCATAGTCCGCATAGTTACACACTATGACTTGGCATTTGACATAGATGACATCATCACACTTCTCAAAGGAAGCTATGATGACTTTGATACAAAGTTACTAAGTGACTTCATCATAGAACGCATAAACAAATCACTCGATGCCAATCCATCGGTAATAGGAGCAGTATTGGCATCTGGAGAAAAAGACATCAATGAGATAGCAAAAAAGGTCTCTGCTTTGAATGACATAGTAAGTGCAGATACTTTTAAAGAACAGTTTTCTACCTTTAAACGAGTGGCAAACATCTCAAAAGATGTAGACTTGGACTCTGATTTGTTTATAGATATATCACTCTTCAAAGAAGATGCAGAAGTGACACTTTACAATGCTTACGAAAAAGTAATCAACCAAGACTACACAGACTACAAAGCAGAGTTTGAAGCACTATTTGGGCTTAAGCGTGAGCTTGATGGGTATTTTGATGATGTGATGGTAAATGCTGAGGATGAGGCGTTAAAAATGAATAGATTGAATACGATTGGGTCTGTGTATAAGACATTTAAAGCGATTGCGGATATTAAGGAGATTACGGTTTAGATGAAGCATTATGTATAAATGTATCTAACTCATCAAAACCTTCATCCTATGGTGTACAAGTAGTTTTTCCAGACTCTATATCTGCTAGTCTTTGGCGTAACATTTTTTTGTCTTTTTGAAACTGTGGTGTTTTCATGTAGGTTATGGTTTCTTCATTTAGCTTGTTGTCATTAGAGACTGTAAGATTTTAATCATCCTATCTTTTAGATTTTTTATGAGTGTCAAAAATGTATTTAATTCACTGTCTTCAATGTCAAACTGAATGGTTTGCATACTCAATTCTTTTTTGGGTATTATTGGGTATTATTTGGTATTATAGCTAAAATAATGTATAATAATTCACATAGAGGAGCATAAAATGCAATTAAATATAGATATAGAACAACATAAGTCTACACTCTTTTTAGACTTTTTGAAACTTCTAAAAAAAGACCAGATGATAAATGACTTTGAAGTGATAGACGGTAAACCAAACTTATCAAAATACGAACAAGAAGTTCTAAATGATATTTCAAATATATCTTCTGCTATTAATGATGCAGATAATGGCATAGGTCATAAAAAAGCGTTAAAGATTAATCTATAATATGTCATATACGGTCATAGAGCAAGACCTCTACCTCAAAGCACTCAAAAAACTTTCTAAAAAATATAAAAATATAGAATCAGATATAGAAAACTTTTTATTGAGTATCAATTCCATAAAAGACTTAGGTGTTGAATTGAAACATAATGTGTATAAAGTTAGGATAGCTAATAGCGATAAGAATAAAGGGAAAAGTGCAGGCTATAGATTAATAAGCTATGTGAAAATTGTAGATAATGAATTGCATTTAATTTATATATATGATAAAAGTTCTTTAGCAAATATTAGCGAAAAAGAATTAGATACATTACTTATTAAACAACTTTAATACTATGACACATATATATGACAGCATCATCATCGGAGCAGGTATAGCAGGGGCTACTCTTGCTCACACTCTCACAAAAAAAAATCAAAAAGTACTGGTACTAGATAAAAATGGCATAGCTTCTGGTGGTTCTGGGGCTGCGGGGGCTTTTGTTTCTCCTAAGATTGGGAAGGGGTCTGCTCTTCAGGTGCTTACTAATGAAGCTTTTGAATTTACTAAAGACTTTTATCTTTCTACTTGCCCTGAGTACTTTCATCAGACAGGGGTAATACGCATACCTAAAGACGAAGTGGATGCCAAGAAGTTTACTGAATATAAAGCCTTTAATGACAATAAATATGAATGGTATAGTAAAGAAAAGCTCCAATCACTTGGCATCAATACTGAGTCTGAAAGTTTTTATTTTCCTGAAGCTGGGGTTTGCGATGCAATAGATATTTGCATATATTTGCTAAAAGATATAGAAGTTAAAACAGAAGAAGTTGTTTCATTGGATAGGACAGATGGACAATGGAATCTTCTCACTCCTCACTCCTCACTCCTCACTAAAAATGTAGTATTGGCTACAGGATTTGAGAGCAAGCTTGTGGATCTTAGGTATATGGGCATACGAGGCACTTGGGGAACTAGAGGTGATTTTAGCTCTAACTTAGATTTAAAAGCTAGTATGCATCAGTCAATGTCTATAGGAGCCAATATGAATGGCATCATACGGCTTGGTGCTACACATGAAAAAGAGATTACAGATCCACTGCCGTGCAGTGATATGCAAGCATTAAGTCTTGAGAAAAAAGCTTCTGCTATGATAGATACATCTGACTTCAAGCTCTTGGAAGCTTACTGTGGGATGAGAGCAGGGTCAAAAGACTATTTTCCTTTGGCGGGAGAGATAATCGATGTGCCTCGGATGCTAGAGGAGTATCCCGCTCTACTCAGTGGGGCAAAGCCAGAGTTTAAATATGTGGAAAATCTGTATATTTGCAATGGAATGGGTGGAAGAGGCTTTGTTTTTGCACCATTAATAGCAAAAATGTTGGCTGAGCTTATTGTGGATGATAAAAAAGTCGATGATAGAGTAAGCCCAGATAGACTTTTTTTAAAGTGGTGCAGAAAACTACATTCACCTTAATTTCTTAATAGTCTTATTGTTTATTATATATATTTCTGATGGGGCATTATCGTTTTGCCCTAGTGGTTCTATCGTATTGTCTGCGATATTTCTTGCCCACTTTTCATCATATCCTTCTCCACTTAGATTGGCAGAAGTAGTATATGCCCATTTAAGTTTGCTGATAAGCTCTAGATGATGCATATCTTTAATAACACGATAAGAGTACCCAGAGGGTAAAATAAAAGTACTTTTAATAGCTCTACGGATTCTATTTTTGTGTTTTGTTGGGACTCTGTCAAGTCTTTTAAGTGTACTTAGGCTGTCTACTGCTTTTATATAATACTTATGGGCTGGTCGTTTTTTTATAGCATCAAGTTTCTGTCTATTTTGGGACACAAAACCGATAGTGGTATCGGTTTGTGTTAAAAAAACAAGATCTACCAGTTTTTTCTTTACCATTATTCACTCTTTGCTAAGAGAGATAGTCTTGTAGTGCTTTTGGCTCGATCTCACCTTTTTGCTTTTTTAGTTCTTTTATAGCAAGTGCTGTTGCCTTGGCAGCAGCGATAGTGGTGAAATATGCAACATGGTTGGATAGTACAGATTGTCTAATGGTCTTGGCATCATTCTTGCTTGATTTGTTGTCAGAGGTATTGATAGCCAATGCTATTTCTTCATTTTTGATCATATCATCTATATTTGGGCGACCTTCAGAGATCTTCAATACTTTAGTTGATGCAACTCCTGCCGCTTGCAGTGCAGTGTGTGTGCCTGCTGTGGCAACTATATCAAAACCAATATCTGCAAACATTTTACCGATCTCGCCTGCATAGGGCTTATCATTTTCAGTCAAAGAAATAAATAGCTTACCCTCCAAAGGGATGTTGTTTTTTGATGCAAATTGGCTTTTTGCAAAACTCATTCCAAAACTCTCAGAAATACCCATAACCTCACCTGTAGACTTCATCTCTGGCCCAAGAATCAGATCAGATCCAGGAAGTTTATTGAATGGGAAAACAGCTTCTTTGACTGCCACAAGATTTTTAAGATTTGGCTCCATAATCTCTTTGTCAAAATTGACAACATTGAATGTATCATAAAACTTAAGTGCTTCTCTGAGATCACCTTGGATCATAACTCTAGTAGCAACTTTTGCCAACGGCACACCCGTTGCTTTGGATACAAAAGGTACTGTTCTAGATGCTCTGGGGTTAACCTCTATTAGGCAAATCTCACCTTTGTGAATGGCATACTGAATATTGAGCAAACCTATAACATTTAAGCCCAGTGCTATTTGTGCAGTTTGGCTTTTGATCTCTTCTTGAAGATCTTGTGACAAAGATAGAGGAGGTAATGAGCAGGCTGAATCACCAGAGTGTATACCCGCCTCTTCGATATGCTGCATCACAGACCCTATATAGACTTCTTTCCCGTCACATATGGCGTCAACATCTAGTTCAATGGCATTGTCAAGGAATTTATCGATGAGAACTGGTGCATCATTGGAGACAGAAACTGCTTCATCCATATACTTGCGAAGTTCGTTGTCGCTATATACAGTACGCATACCTCTACCGCCTAGCACAAAGCTGGGTCTCACAAGCACAGGATAGCCTATACGGTTGGCAATGCCCATTGCCTCGTCTTTGGCAAAAGCTGTACCGTTATCTGGTTGTTTAAGTCCAAGCTCTTCTATAAAGTTTGAGAAGAGTTCTCTATCTTCTGCCAAGTCTATTACTTTTGCTGTTGTACCTGATATATGGGCACCGATGGCAGTGAGCCCTTTGGCAAGCTTGAGAGGGGTTTGACCGCCAAAGTGTACTATGACTCCATCTGGCTTCTCGACCTCTATCACATTTCGTACTCGTTCGAAATCGATGGGCTCAAAATATAGAATAGCAGAGGTATCATAGTCAGTAGAGACGGTTTCTGGGTTACAGTTGTACATGATGGACATTATGCCCATGTCTTTTAGAGCAAAAGCAGCATGTACACAGCAGTAGTCAAACTCGATTCCTTGACCGATGCGGTTTGGTCCTCCACCTATCACAAGCACCTTTTTGTCACTCTTTTTGTTTGCTGAACTTGCCGAAGTCTTTGTAGGGAAGTTTCTAATATTGATCGTAGAGTACAGGTATGGGGTGAGAGCTTTAAACTCAGCTGCACATGTATCTACTTCATTATACTCTATCGCAACTCCCAGTTTTTCTCTTGCAGAGTATATGTCGTTTTCAGCAAGACTCAAGCCTTCTTTGAGGTTAAGTGTGGCTGCGATCATGGCGTCAGAGAAGCCCTCGCTTTTTAGCTCTCTGAGCCTAGTCGCATTTGTCAGCAGTGCAATATCTATACTTTTTTCACTTTCTACCAATGCCTCTAGCTGGTACAGGAACCATCTGTCTATCTTGCATAAATCAAAAATAGCATCCACGCTCATGCCTCGTCTGAGGGCTTCAAAAACATAAAGTATTCTATTTTCATTAGGACGGCGTATCTCACGGACAAGCTCTTCGCCATCACAAGCAATAGGGTTAAAACCTATTAGATCCGTCTCTAGAGAGCATAGTGCTTTTTGGAAAGATTCTTTAAAAGTGCATCCAATACTCATCGCTTCGCCGACTGATTTCATAGCAGTAGTTAGAGTAGAATTTGCCATAGGGAATTTTTCAAATGTAAACCGTGGTAACTTGGTGACAATATAGTCAATCACAGGTTCAAAGCTGGCAGGGGTTCCAGTAATGTCATTTGTTACTTCATCAAGTGTATATCCGACTGCAAGCAGGGTAGCTACCTTGGCGATCGGGTATCCCGTAGCTTTGGAGGCAAGTGCTGATGAGCGGCTGACTCTTGGGTTCATCTCTATGACTATCATTCGACCTGTATCTGGATTAATAGAAAACTGTACATTTGATCCACCTGTATCCACTCCTATCTCACGAAGTATGGCAAAAGAGGCATCTCTCATATGCTGATACTCTTTATCAGTCAGCGTAAGTGCTGGGGCGATAGTGATAGAGTCTCCAGTGTGCACACCCATAGGGTCAAGGTTTTCAATGGCACAGATGATAATACAGTTGTCAGCCTTGTCACGGATGACCTCCATTTCATACTCTTTCCATCCAAGCATAGACTCTATAATCTCTATTTCATTTATTGGACTTGCTTCTACGCCAATTTGTGCTAGTTCTTTGAGCTCATCCATATTGTATGCAACGCCACTTCCAGTGCCTCCAAGTGTGTAGGAAGCTCTACTGATAACAGGAAAACCGATTTTTTTTGCTACCTTCAGTGCCTCGTCAACACTATAAGCATAATCACTTTTTGGGAGATCGATACCAATCTTTACCATAGCTTCTTTAAAAGCTCTTCGATCTTCACCTTTTGTGATTGCCTCAGGATTGGCTCCAAGAAACTCAATGCCTTTAAGCATTCCTTTTTCATGCATACTCATAGCTACATTTAGGGCAGTTTGACCACCCATAGTAGGCAGAATGGCATCCACTTTTTCTTTCTTGATAATTTTAGCAATTATATCTTCGGTGATTGGCTCAATGTAAGTACGATGAGCAAACTCTGGATCAGTCATGATAGTTGCTGGGTTTGAGTTTATCAGTACAACTTTGTATCCAAGCTCTTTGAGCGTCTTGGCCGCTTGTGTGCCTGAATAGTCAAACTCACAAGCTTGTCCAATGACAATCGGTCCTGATCCTATTAATAAAATTGTCTTGATATCTTCTCGTTTTGGCATATGGGGAGTACCTCTGATTTTAGTTTTGGATTATACACTAATCTTGTATAGAGAGCTCTTATTTCACTCGAGATTACCTAAAGATATCTAGAGGATTTCTTCTCTTCTCCTCTTTTTGTGGAACAGATGCTTGAGTTTCTGTCGTAGCTTCTCTTTGTTGTCTTGAAACTCTATTTTTAGGTTCTCTTTTTACTCTTTTTGTTTTCTTTCTCTCTCTTTGTTGTGTGATCGTTACGGGTTCGACACTTACTCTCTCTTTTGGTATCTCAAATTCGCTTAAATCTACTTCAGACTCTTTGGTTTGTAATGTTTTTGGGATACTGCTTAGATTTTGTTCGTTTGACTTGTCTTTAGTTTCGCTATGGGAATAGTTATTATCCGCAAATGAATCATTTTTATCATAGTAGGAGACAAGGCGAGGCGTAGTATCGGTAACAAGAAAGAAAAAACCAGGACGCTGTGTATCTGCAAGAGACTTGATATATGCGGTTTTGTAGCTGTTTTCTACTTTGACACTTTCAACAACACCTACAGGTATATTGGCAAAAAATATACCATCTAAGCCACTGGTTTCTACCCTATCCCCAACTTTTATATTGGCCCATTTTGGTATGTATTTAATCAACATGCTATTTTTATCAACACCTTGTACTATGCCAGGAGTTTGATTTTCTCCTACAAATACAGAAAATTTACATCTTTCGTTTGAGCTTAGATATCCATATAAGTTCCCGCCTTTAACTACAGCTGTTCCGCCTACGGTATTGTTCTGTATAAGCCCATAGACTTTTTGCTCGATAAGTTTGTTTTTTTTAGGAAAAGTAAGGAGTACTTCGTCAAAACTATTGAGATTGACATAGGAGATTGTGTCCACTATAGTGACACTTTTGTATGGGAGCTTTTCTAAAGAGGGAAGTTTTTTGAAAAGACTGTTAACTTGCTGGAGATACATCGTTTGATCAAGAAGGTACCTTTTTAGTACTTTATTTTCTTTTGTTAATTTTTCTATACTCTCTTTTTGAAAAATATAACTCTCACTCCTATTTTCCACTTCTTGGGTGACTTGCTTGTATACTTGTTTGATAGGATTGATGACTTTCAGGATGGCATTGTGCACCGTTTGGTTTTTTTGAGATATGATAACAAATAGTGCCACGAGTAAAAGCAGTACAAATATAACTCGTGACTTCATACTATAGACTATTCTTCAAATGCAGTCTGTTGCAAAAGATCCAGTTCATCAAGTACTTTTCCTGTACCTTTGGCAACGGCGAGAAGAGGATCTTCTGCTATATATACAGGCAACTTAACAGCATCAGATAGATACTTGTCTAGTCCCCTAATCAGGGCACCTCCTCCAGTCAAGACGATACCGTTTTCTACGATATCACCAGCTAGATCAGGAGGGGTCTCTTCAAGTACGGATTTTAGCGCTTCTGCTATTTGTCTCAAAGGCTCTGACATCGCTTCACGAATATGTTCGCTTGTAATCTCCATGGAAGTAAGGATGCCTTCAACTTGGTCTCGTCCGCGAACAATAGTGGTTAGATTTTCTTCCAGTTTTGTTGCCGTGCCTATTTTGATCTTTAGCTCTTCTGCTACTCTGTCTCCAATCAGAAGGTTGAATTTTCTCTTGATATAGTCAGTAATCGCAATATCAAGCTTATCACCCGCCACTCTAATTGATTTACTTATTACTAGACCGCCTAGCGAAATAACACCTATTTCTGTGGTTCCTCCTCCAATATCAACAACAAGGTTTCCATTTGGTTCTTTGACAGGCAAGCCCGCACCTATAGCAGCAGCCATTGGTTCTTCAATGAGATAAACAAATCTTGCCCCAGCGTTCATGGCGGAGTCTCTTACTGCCTTTCTCTCAACTTGCGTTAATCCATAAGGGACACAAATGATGATTCTAGGTGCTGAAATACCTCTTCCATGTACCTTTTTTATAAAGTACTCTATCATCATTTCTGTAGTTTTAAAATCAGCAATAACGCCATCTTTCATGGGTCTGATAGCCTTGATGTTTCCTGGTGTTTTACCTACCATATCTTTAGCTTCTTGCCCAACAGCTAGAATCGTTTCTTGCCCGTGCTTGTTGACCTGTATAGCAACTACAGATGGTTCATTGATACTTATACCTTGTCCTTTGATCAGTACAAGTGTATTGGCAGTTCCTAGATCTATTGCTAAATCTTTAGAGAAGGATCCGAATAGTCTTTTTAGTAATCCCATATTTGTGCTTCCTTTAATTATGCGCTTTTTTTATTTTTTAAGTAGAGAGGTTCTGCACCCTTGCTGACTACATCTGCTGTGATGACTACTTCATATCCATCTAGTTCAGGCAAGGAGTACATTATATCTAAAAGTATCTCTTCCATAATTGAACGCAGACCCCTAGCACCCGTTTTTCTATCAATTGCTTTTTGTGCGATCAGGCTAAGTGCTTTCTCTTCAAAAGATAAGGTAGCTTCATCAAGTTCAAAAAGTTTTTGATATTGTTTGAGAATAGAGTTTTTAGGTTCTGTCAATATGCGTACCATATCTTCTTTTGTGATTTGGCTTAGCGTAGCAAAAACATGCAGTCTGCCTATAAGTTCAGGAATCAGTCCAAAATGTACAAGATCATCTGGCTCAACTCTATGTATTATATTTTGTTCCTCTTGTTTACTTCTCTTTTTCTGCTCAAAACCCATGGTATTGTCGCCTAGTCTTCTCTTGATGATATCTTCTAGTCCGTCAAAAGCACCGCCACAGATAAACAGTATATTGGTAGTATCAATCTGTATAAATTCTTGATTCGGGTGCTTTCTGCCACCTTTTGGAGGTATATTAACAATTGAGCCCTCTATGAGTTTTAATAGTGCCTGCTGAACGCCCTCACCAGACACATCTCTGGTGATAGAACGGTTTTCACCCATTCTTGCCACCTTGTCTACCTCGTCAATAAATACAATCCCTTTTTCTGCTTTTTCAATATCTCCATCAGCTGCTTGGAGAAGCTTTGTGAGGATATTCTCTACATCCTCACCTACATATCCAGCTTCAGTGAGATTGGTAGCATCTGCAATAGCAATAGGTACATCGAGAAATCTAGCTATAGTCTGAGCTAACAGTGTTTTTCCACTCCCTGTGGGCCCTATGAGCAGAATATTTGATTTGGATATCTCAACATCATTCCCATTCTCATTTTTGAAGAGCCTTTTATAGTGATTATAAACTGCGACAGAGAGTGTTTTTTTAGCATTTTCCTGTCCTATTACATACTGGTTTAGTTTTTCATTAATCTCTTTTGGGAACAACAATTCTGGATTAAAATTTCCATGTATTTCTTGCTCTTCTTCACCAAAAAGTATTTTATAGGCAGAGACAACACAATTGGAACAGATATAAGAATCTGTTCCAGCTATAAGAGGATTGTCTTTGTTTTCTGGGCTTTCACAAAAGCTACATTTTTTAGTTGACATTTTCTTTCCTTGTAAATGGAATTCCGCGTTTAGAGTCTGCAATTGAACTATAGAATTTTTTTAATACTTCCACTTGTCGTTCATTTAGTGCCTTAACAGCTTTCTCTTTCGGAGATATTGAGGTTTCAAAGAGCCAATGGTAGGCATCGGTAATATCTGAGACCTCACTTTTTGAGAAGTGTTGATTTAGTATATCTATATTTAGACCTATTATCTTTGCACGATTTCCTTGTGCTACACAGTAAGGAGGGACATCCTGTGTGAGTGCAGCATTGTTGCTGACAACAGCATACTCTCCGATGTTTACAAATTGATGAACTGCGGAAGATTTGCCAAAGGTGACATAGTTATCTACAGTCACATGCCCTCCTAGAGCAGAATTTTCCTCCATGAGACAGTGGCTTCCCATCTGCACATCATGACCTATGTGAATTCTATCCATAAGTGTATTATGATTTTTGATCACTGTAAGCTTTCCACCATGAGTTGTTCCTACACTGATAAATACAGCAGTCCCAATATCGTTATAGTTTCCTATTTTTAATCCTACGCTATCAGTGTCACTTCTAATATCTTGTGCTGTAGTACCTAAAACTGTACGAGTAGCAATATGATTATTATCGCCTATAGTAGTGTTTCCGTCAATTACGACAAGAGAATCTATCATATTATTTTTTCCTATTACTACATTTTTACCTATAAAGCAGGCATTTCCTATCTTTGTTCCTTCGCCTACGAGAGCCCCAGCCTCTATGATGCTTGTTTGATATTTTTTATTCAAATGATCTCTGTTGTGTAGAGTCTACTTATCTACAATCATAGCTTTAAGTTCAGCCTGTGCCACTAACTTGTCTTCTACAAACGCTTTGGCATCAAACTGCCATACTGCTCCTCTGTGCTTCATTACAGTAATGCGGTAGATTAATTTATCACCTGGTGTGACTGGTGATCTGAATTTGGCTTTGTCTATGCTCATAAAATAAACTACTTTATTGTCTGCGTCAATAGCATCCTCTTCGCTAAGGCTTTTGAATGCCAATATGCCACCAGCCTGTGCCATGCCTTCAATGATCATAACGCCTGGATAGATAGGGTGATCTGGAAAGTGCCCTTGAAAAATAGGTTCAGAAATAGATATATTTTTGTACCCTTCTATAAAAGCACCTTTGTCTATCTTGGTGACTCTATCCACTAGTAGAAAGGGGTACCTGTGAGGAAGAATTTTTTGAATATCCATTACATTTAGAAGCATAGTTATCACCTTTTGTTTCAGGGCTGTTTAATTTAGTCGGATTGTTATTTTATCTAAAAGTTTGTAAATATATGGTTATTTATAGTGTTCTACTATAGAGGAATCAATTTTTCTATCATATCGTTATAAGTTTCGGTTTTGAGAAAAAGCTCTATTTTGGTTTCTGGAATAACATCAATCACTACTATGACACTCAGGTTGTATGGCATCTGCATAAGGGATCCTCTGAGGGTTGATTCTTTATCAAATGACGGTGGATTAAAAATGAGATCTCTTGTATTTTTGTAGGTATTATTTGTGAGTTTATTATAGTAGTCCAGTGATATAAATTTGATTTCGTCTCTACTCATGTGGTGCAGGTTGTTGATGGTGTATTCTATTCTGCCCCTACTGTACTCTTTTTTAAGTGTAGAATATGGAAGAAAGTGAGCTGGGATTATCTCTTTTCGTATCTTAACCCACCCAGATATAAGTCTCCAATTAAGGAATCTTTCTTTGATGATTTTATACGGGATACATTCTTTCTCAAGCTTCATTCTCTGCTCATAAATATTTATGCGACACTCTATAGATTCGGGTTGTATTTGTTTGGATATTGGAGAGAATAGTTCATCTGCAAGTTTTTGTTGTTCCTCTCTCTGCATAGCTAGCCCATAAATACATCCACAGTAGTCTTGCCTATAGAGTTGTGATTCTTTTGCCATAATATTTTGTTCTTGAGCTCCAGAGGCTTTGCGGTAATCAGGAGCGATGAACTCTAGAGAGTATAATTTTGCTAGTGTGTCTCCAGATGCTTTGAGTTGTTTTAAAGATTTTTTTGGAGATGTGAGCAGTGTGGATGTAAAGCTTTTTTCTTTTAGCGAGGCTGCTTTTTGTGCAGATACCTCAAAACGCCTATCGAAACATACACTACACCTGCTTCCTTTTTCTGCTTCACCTTCCAGACCCTTGACAGCTTCTAGCCATCTGTCAATATCATATTCACCCTCTATAAGCTCTATACCCAAAAGCCCGCAACTTCGCTTGACATCCAACAGCCTGAGTTGATATTCACTGTATGGATGAATATTGGGATCATAAAAAAAGCCTATTAACTTTTCATCAGGATAGTCACTTCTGAGTTTTTGTAAAAAGTAGTGACTGTCAACAACACAACAGATATGTACTAGCATGCTTGTCTCCATCGGAGACAAAGTAAATAGTAAATAGTGCATAGTGTATAGTTGAGAGACTGGTATGGAAAGACAAACAGTGTAGCTCTTAACCCCATTTTAGTCCTACTAAAAAACCAGCCACTGCACTACCTCCACCAGCAATAGTGAATTGACCCAAGCGTTCTTTGATGAAGTTGACAAAAACTTTGAAAGTATTTGCCCCTGCTGTTACAGTTTGGTCAAGACTTGACTCGTTTATGGTTATGACTCCTCTGTTTTCCAATACAAACATAGCTACCACAATCAGCCCCATAAGAATTAAAATAACTTTGAAACTTTTTTTTATAAAATATCCAACAGAAAGCCCTATGAGAAAGCCAGACCCCATCTCTAGATATGGTAATTCAAGGTTCATATTTTTTAATGACTCTTCCATGCTTATCTCACTTGATATTTTTTCATATTATACATAGTAAAACTAAAATTGTTCTAAATGATGATCTAGTGTATAAAGCATATCTTCATCTAAATCAAGATTTTTTCTCATCCATTTGATGTAGCCCATATCCTCTTGAGCTATCTCTTTAATCTCTCTACCTTTGTATTTTCCAAACTTAAAGGTTTGCATTAGTACTGGCGTTTTTGTCAACTCTACAAGTTTATTCATTATTTTCTCATCTGGAAAGAGCTCTTTGCATTTTTGTGTAAGTTTAGTCAATAATAATTTGAGCATGAGTACATCTCCTATGGCATCGTGAGCTTTGAGTGTTATATTTATCTTTTTGGCCTCTTCTTGCTCATTTTCATATAGTCCTAGTGCGTATCTTATGTATTGGAGTCTATGGTATGGTAACTCAGGATAGAGATGCTTTGAGCAACGAACAGTATCAATGAGTTTACAGTGATTGACAAACCCTTCTTTTTCAATCATTCCCAAGTCAAAGGAGATATTGTGGGCTATAAGATAATTTTCTGGACAGTTAAGCTCTTCTAGTCGTTTGGCGAAGTTACTATCGTTATATACTGGCTTGTCCTTGATTTGATCAGGTGTGATATTATGTACTTCCATTGCTTCTATGGACATTTCTTGAGTGCTGCTGCATAGTTCATCATATATTTCTGTATTTTTGCCATGAAAGATTATAGCCCCTACTTGTATGATGCGGTCTTGTGCTTGATTCCCTGTAGTCTCTGTGTCAAAGAGTATATATTTCGCCATTATTTGCCTTAGTTTATAGCTCATTTTGCATAATCATAGCTAAACTTGACTTTTTTTAGGTATAATTGACATACATAAATATAAGTGACAATGAAAAAGCCAAACTCGTTGCGAAGCGAGGACGGAAAGCCATGGGACTCAAATTTTTGAGTTCGCCAGGTTACCAAGTAGGTATGTTTCTGCTAATTTTTCGTTTTTCTTCAGTTTGATTTTTTGTTGCATATTTTCATTTAATAGGAGACTGTAATGATATGTAAAAAAATGTTTAAAATATTTGTATTGATGAGCCTCAGCATATCTGCTGTGTGGGCCATAGAGATTAAAATCTTTCGCAAGCTGTTGATGTAGCAGGCAAGCAGAGAATGTTTACGCAATGAATGCTTAAAAACTATATTATGATAGGCATGAATAATAAGTTTGGCAAGCCCTCTGAGGACCTTAAAAATATTATGGAGAGCTTTGAAAGTCATATGCAGAAGCTGTATGATTTTACAAAAGATGCAGAGGTAAAGAAAAGTATAGAAGTATCTCAAAAACTTTGGGTTCCTACCAACAAGATGCTTGAAGCAACACCAACAAAAGAAAACGCCAGAAATTTACAGATTAAATTAGAAGAGCTTCTTAAAGCAGCAGACAAGACCACAAAACTTTTTGCAAAACTCACGGGAAAACAATCTGGTGAGATTATTAATATTTCTGGAAGACAAAGAATGCTTTCACAGAGAATAGCTGGTCTATATATGATGAAGTCTTGGGGTATTGATGATCCAGAGTTTAAGAACAAGATGAGTGCATCAATGAAGTTGTTTAAGGACTCGCTCAATAAGCTAATCGCCTATGAAAAGAATACACTTGAGACAGCATCTCTCCTTGGGAAAGAGAGAAAGAATTTTATGTTTTTTGATGTTATGGCTGACTCAGATGTTTTTATACCTTCATTGCTATTTAGAAAGTCTATGCTCATACTTAAAGACATGAATATAGCTACTGGATTGTATGCCAAAATAGGTGTAGCACAATAATGTCAGTAGTGTGAATAAAAAAGCAGGATGGTTGGTTCTATAGCTTGTGTATCTTCTAATTCATTGACTGCTCTAAATAGTTTATCATATAGCTATAAGCACTTAGACATGATATAATGGCATTAGAAAATCAAAAGGATATATATGCTAATAACAAATATTGAATATCTTCCGAATAAAGAGATTTTAGAGCATTTTGGTGTTGTGTCTGGTTCGTCTGTCAGAGCCAAGCATGTGGGGCGTGATATCGCAGCTAGTTTGAAAAATATCTTTGGCGGTGAGTTAAAAGGCTATACTGAACTATTGACTGACTCTAGGGATGAGGCTATGCATCGGATGACCTCCCAAGCTGAGTCCATGGGAGCCAACGCTATTCTCAATGTCAGATTTTCTACATCATCTGTTGCGGCTGGAGCGGCAGAGCTATATGTTTATGGGACTGCGGTGAGGGTAGAGTAATGGAGCAACTTATACTGTTTGTTCTATTGGTGTTGCTTGGGTACTTTTTTGGCAAGATGGCAGAGAGAAAACACTTAGAATCTCTTAGAGAAAGAGAAAAAGAGTTTAGGGGTCTACCGACCATTATGCTAAGAAGACCGCTTAATCCAAATGATATATCTAACTATAGGTTGGTCAATGGTAGTGTAGTGATATCTATAGACTATTTCAAAAAATTCTTAGCATCTTTGATCAATCTATTTGGCGGCAATATGACGAGTTATGAAAGCTTGGTAGATCGTGCTAGAAGAGAGGCTATACTTCGCATGAAAGAGGATGCAGCAGATGCTAGTGAGGTTATCAATATTCGTATAGAGACCAGCTCCATATCAAAAAGTGCACAGCAGAGTGTAGGTGCTGTGGAGGTACTGGCATATGGTACCGCAATATATAGGTAGCCACTAGAGGAGACTACAAGTTTGAAATATACAGCAAAGCTACCCGATGATAGCGTGAATATAAGTAGAGAAAATCCCCTAAAGTCTGTATTTAAGTTGAGTATTGCCTTGGCTGTGATAGCTTTTGCAGCCTATTTTGTTATGGGTTTTGTGATTAATGCGGCTGTCTCTTCTGTTACTCCAGAGCAAGAAGCAAAGCTTGAAAAGCTTTTGTCATTTAATGTAAATATATCTGAAACAAACAGTAGCTATCTTGTCGCTGTTACACAAAAGCTAGCAAAATGTGCCGATCTTCCATACAATATACGCATCAGAATCATGGAAGATAAAGAGCCAAATGCTTTTGCTGTTCCTGGCGGATGGATATACATTACCAGAGGAATACTTGATAAGATGGAAAGCGAAAACGAGCTAGCGTTTATCATAGGACATGAGCTGGGACATTTTAAAAATAGAGATCATCTTAGGGCATTGGGCTATAAATTGGTTTTCGGTATGATCGGTTTAATGATTGGCAGTGATTATGGTGCGACAGCCAGTATGACTTTGAATATTGGCTCTTCAAGACACTCTCAGTCTGCGGAGCTGGAAGCAGATGCATTTGGCTTGGAGGTCATGCATTGTGCATACGGCACTGTTACAGGTGCAACAAAATTATTTGAAAAAATGGATAAAGGTGGAGAGTGGAAATATTTTATGGCTACTCATCCTGGCTTCAAAGAAAGAGTAAAAAAAATGAAGAAGAAAAGCATAGAAGAGGGCTATGATGCCTCTAGTAAGCCCATACCATTAGGGAAGATATAGGTTTAACCCGAATTATGCAACCCTTTTTCTGTAAAACTCTTTTTTAAATAGTTCAAATCTATTTTCCAATATCGCTTCTCTCATTTGCTTCATGAGCTCTAGATAATAATATAGATTATGTATAGTTCCTAATCTAAAATATGTTAGTTCTCTGGCTCTATAGAGGTGACAAAGGTAAGCTCTAGAGTAGGCTTGGCAAACCATACATTTGCACTCAGGATCTACAGGTAACTCATCTTCTTTGAATCTAGCTGCCTTGATATTGATTTTTCCAAATGAGGTGAACAGTGTTCCGTTTCGGGCGTTTCTAGTAGGCATGACACAATCAAAC